>NZ_CP101125.1:303804-605108 GCF_024296925.1 Pseudomonas nunensis | reverse complement strand
CGGTTTCGAGATCACCAGCATGGACAAGATCGCCGCCACTGCCGAGGTGTCGAAGCGCACGGTGTACAACCACTTCCCGAGCAAGGAAGAGTTGTTCGCTGAAATTCTTAATCAATTGTGGGCGCGGGTGACGGCCGAGCAGGAAACGTCGTACCGCCCTGACCTGCCCCTGCGCGATCAGCTGCGTCAGATCCTGCTCGCGAAAGTGCAGATGATGGGCGACAACAACTTTCTCGACCTGGCGCGAGTGGCGATTGCCGCCACCATCCATTCCCCCGAACGCGCGCAGAACATGGTTACCCGCATGGGTGAACGCGAAGAGGGCCTGACCCTGTGGATACGCGCGGCCCAGGCCGATGGCCGACTGAAACCGGTCGCCCCGGAGTTTGCCGCGCAGCAGGTCCAGGGGTTGCTCAAGTCCTTTGCATTTTGGCCGCAGATTTCCATGGGCCAAACCGGTCTTTCCCCGGATGTACAAAGCAAGGTCGTCGAGTCGGCGATGGACATGTTTTTGGCCTGCTATCAGCTCTAGATCGAGTCTCTGCCACGCCTGCGCCCTACGTAATATGGCTCCCAAGGACACTGATTATTCCTGTTGGAATAAATGACAATGTCTGCCGCATTACCGATGAACGGTAGCTCTGAATAAAACACGGCAAAGTGTTTCAGAATGAAACTGGCGCAGGGAATTATGGAAAACCAACGCGGCAAGGGCCTTTCGTTTGCCCGACGCATCTACATGCCCAGAACCGTCGGCCTGGGCATTGGCTGTATCTGTGTGACCGCTGCGCTGTATCCGCTGAACATGCCGGGCTGGGTCTGGATCCTGATGCTGCTCAATGGATTCGTCTGGCCGCATTTCGCCTATCAGGTGGCTTCCCGCTCGCCATATCCCTATCAAGCTGAACGTCGCAACATCATCGGCGATTCGCTGTGCGGTGGTTTCTGGGCTGCGGCCGTTCAGTTCAACCCCATCGTGACCGTCACCATTCTTTCCATGATGACGATGAACAATGTCGCGGCGGGTGGCCCGAGGTTGTTTCTGCAGGGCGCCCTGGCGCAGATATCCGGCGTGGGTATTGCCTGGCTAGTGTTCGGCCCGGCGTTTACGCCGACGGCCACGCCGATCCAGGTCTGGGCCTGCCTACCGTCGCTGACCATTTACCCGTTAGCGGTGGGGATGGTGTGTTATCGACTGGCGTTCAAACTCTCCGAACACAAACGCGCCCTGAGCGCCTTGAGCCGTACCGACAGTTTGACCGGCCTGCTCAATCACGGCGCGTGGAAGGACCTGTTGCACGTCAAGTTCCAGCAGTGCCGGCAAAACCACGTGGCGTCGGTGATTGCGTTGATCGACATCGACCACTTCAAGGCAATCAACGACACCTACGGGCATATCGTCGGCGATACGGTGCTGCGTCAAATGAGCTTTGAACTCCGGCGCAACCTGAGTGAACTGGATCTGGCCGGCCGTTATGGCGGCGACGAGTTTTGCGTGATCCTGCCCAACCTGTCGTTGCATCAAGCCTGGGAAGTCATGGAACGCTTGCGCGAAGTGCTCAATGAGTATCGCCACCCGCATGTGCCCGAGCTGCGAATCAAGCTGAGCATTGGCCTGGCCACCTACCAAACCGTGTTTACCGATGCGATTGCCTGGCTCAACGACGCCGATAAAGCCCTCTACACTGCAAAAAACACCGGGCGCAACAAGATCAGTGTGGCGTCGGGCTCTTCAAGCGGCGGCTCAACCAAGCGCATGTCCGCCTGAAAAGTTGTACAAGCAGTCATAAAATCGACTCCTTGTACAAGTTTATGAAGTTTTGTATAAGTATTGATCTGTCAGCCATGGACCGCTGACATTGAGCAGACAACGCCGAAGACAACCTTGGTCTTCGGCCTGCAGGCGCAGGAATAGGGATGACTCCTTGGTTGTTCCCCACTTCTTGTTGAGCGCTGCCACCATGCTATTTAATCGCCACAAATCCGCTCTTGAAGCACTCCAGCACACTGTTGCCAGTCAAACCGGCCTTTTGGACGCGATTGATCGCTCCATGGCGGTGATCGAGTTCGATCTTGACGGCGTCGTGTTGCGCGCCAATGACAACTTTCTAAAGACCCTGGGCTATGAACGCGATCAAGTGCTGGGCAAGCATCATCGCCAGTTCTGCACCCCAGATTTCGCCCGCAGCAGCCAGTACACCCAACTGTGGTCGCGGCTGAAAAGCGGCCAGTTCGAGTCGGGCACTTTCGAGCGGATCAACAGCAAGGGGCAGCCGATCTGGCTGGAGGCCAGTTACAACCCGGTCAAGGATGCCTCGGGTCAGGTGGTGGCAGTGGTGAAGTACGCCATGGACGTGACGGCCCGGGTGCAACATGAAAGCGAATGCAACGCCAAGTTGCAGGCTGTCGACCGCGCCATGGCGGTGATCGAGTTCAACCTGGACGGCAGCATCATCACGGCCAATCAGAATTTCCTGAGCCGCATGGGTTACAGCCTGGCCGAGCTCAAGGGCAAACATCATCGAGTCTTCTGCACCCCGGAACTGGCGAACAGCGGTGCGTATCAGGACTTCTGGCGCCGGCTCAATCAGGGCGAGTTGTTTAATGGGCAGTTCGAGCGCGTCGATAAACGCGGGCAAACGGTCTGGCTCGAAGCCAACTACAACCCGGTGTACGACGCCGGTGGTCGTTTGTGCAAAGTGGTGAAGTTCGCCTCGGATGTCACCGCCCGCGTCGAGCAACATGCCCAGGATGCCCGCAGCGCCACCGAGGCTTATCACATTTCGGTGGAGACCCGAAAAGTCGCGGAGCAAGGCACGCTGGTGATCCAGCAGGCGGCCAGCGAGATGCGCGAAATCGCGGCCAATATCGAAGAGTCTTCGACCTTGATCGCCCAACTCGGCGAGCGTTCCGAGCAGATCACCGCCATCGTCAATACGATTCGGGCGATTGCTGACCAGACCAATTTGTTGGCGCTAAACGCAGCCATCGAAGCGGCCCGGGCTGGTGAACAGGGGCGCGGGTTTGCGGTGGTGGCGGATGAGGTTCGCTTATTGGCCGCACGTACCAGCGGTTCCACGGCGGAGATTTCAACCATGATCGGCTTGATTCTCAGTGAGACCCGGCAGGCGATAAAAAGCATGGACGGCACACGAGATCGGGCGGCGGAGGGGGTTGAGCTGGCGAATCAGGCGGGGACGGTGATTTTGCAGATTCGCGATGGAGCGAGTAATGCGGTGAAGGCGGTGAGCATGTTTGCTAATGAGCGGGCTCCTGGTTGAGGTTGTGAGGGGGATTGGTTTTTTTGCCAGGCAGATAACCGTGTCGCCGCCTTCGCGAGCAAGCCCGCTCCCACAGGGGATCACTGTTGAACACAGATCTGTGTAAACAGGAAATCCCTTGTGGGAGCGGGCTTGCTCGCGAAGGCGGACTCTCATTCAACATCGATTCAGCTAACGAACGCCCGCGCAGGACTATAGTGACGCCAAGTCCCAAATCCTCGCCGAGCGCACCATGAATTCAACCAAGTCCGACACCAAACCTGCCGCCGCCCCAGTCGATCACCTGCGCTTCCACCGCCCGCACGCTCACCTCGCGCCGACCTTCGGCAATGACAAGTTCGCGCTGCGCGCCGAGGCGTTTGCGCGGTTCTTCGGCACGCCGACGTTTCTCGGGGCGCAAACCCTGATCGTAGTGTTGTGGGTTTGCCTGAACCTGTTCGGCGTGGCGCACTTCGACCTTTACCCGTTCATCCTGCTCAACCTGGCGTTCAGCCTGCAATCGGCCTACGCCGCGCCGTTGATCCTGCTGGCCCAGACCCGCCAGGCCGCACGGGATAAGGCTCAGTCCGACGCCGACGCGCAGCACCGCGAAGCCCTGGCCGTCGCCAACAGTGAGCGCCAGGCCCAGGCCGCGCATAACACCGCGCAGTTGCTCGAACTGCTGGAACAGAACACTCGCCTCACCGAAATGACCAAGGCCCTGACCGAGCGCATCGAAAACCTGACCTCGGAAATGCATCAACAATTTGTACGCAAGGAAGAGCCCAAGGCGCCGATTTAAGGCAAGCGCAGCGCCTGGCCCAACTCATCGAAAAGCGTCACCACCGAGCGCAAGGCGCGACAGTCCGGGCGGGTCAGCAGCCAAAGGGCCGTGTCGCAACCTTGCAACGGCCCGGTCAACGCCTGCAAACCATCGCCGATCAAAAAGTCCGGCAACGCCGCGACACCCAGCCCCGCCCGCACCAACTCCGTCACCGACAACATGCTGTTGCAGCGATAACCCGGCACCACGCCGGGCCAATGCTGACGGCGCCAGGCAATCGTCGGGTGATCGGGCAGGAAGTCGTCCGGGGCGATCCAGGTCAGAGCAGCCAGATCCGTCGCATCAACGGTTTTCAGATAAGCCGCACTGCCGCAGACCCGATACGCAACCTGCGCCAGGCAACGTCCGACCAAATGTTCGGGCGGCGTGCGGGTCAGGCGCAGGGCAATGTCGGCATCCCGACGGCTGAGGTTGGCGAAGTCGTTGGAGGTGCTGAGCTCGATGGTCAGCGCCGGATACGACGGCATGAACTGCGCCAGCGCCGGCAGCAGCAATCCCTGCAGGACCGAATCGGTGCAGGTCAGGCGCACCGTTCCGCTGATGACTTCACCGCCCTGCTCCACGCCGATGCGCGCCGCGTCCAGCGCCTGTTCGGCGCGCTCAGCCTGTTCGGCCAGGGATTGCGCCAAGGTTGTCGGCAAGTAACCGGCACGGCTCTTTTCAAACAATTGCTGGCCTAGCGCGGCTTCCAGTCGGCGCACGGCCCGGAACACCGTCGACACATCGACTTTCAACAGCTGAGAAGCCCGGGCCAGAGAGCCGCCACGGACCAAGGCCAGGATCAGCGCAAGGTCCGGGTAGTCCAGCCGATAGTGCGTTGGTGCATTGATCAATTGGGTTAACGCCAATATTGAGTGCGTGAACGCCAATCTATAGTGGCTGCCACAAACGGACAACTCTGCAAGTGTGCCTGGGGCTTTTGTGGCTTTTGTGGCTTTTGTGGCTTTTGTGGCTTTTGTGGCGAGGGAGCTTGCTCCCGCTGGGCTGCGAAGCGGCCACTATCTAAAAGCGACGACTGCTTTGCCGCCGAACGGGAGCAAGCTCCCTCGCCACAGGGGTTGTCGACACTTTCGTAAACGCTGCATTGAAGGAAAACCAAATGGACACTGTTTCTCCTACACCAGAAATCCGCATCGCCCTAATCGGTGACTACGACCCCCAAGTCACCGCTCACCAAGCCATCCCCATCGCCCTCGGCATGGCCGCCGAGCACTCGGGCCTGGACGTGCAATTCCAATGGTTGGCCACTGACCAGATCAACGCAGCGACCCGATTCAACACCTTCGACGGATTCTGGTGCGTGCCCGCCAGCCCGTATCGCAACACCGATGGCGCATTACGCGCGATCCGCTTTGCCCGCGAACAACAGCGACCTTTCCTCGGCACCTGCGGCGGTTTTCAACATGCGGTGCTGGAATATGCCCGCAACGTTCTGGGCTGGGCCGATGCCGAGCATGGCGAGACATCCCCCGATGCTGCTCGGGCATTGCTCACGCCGCTGACATGTTCACTGGTGGAAGCCGTCGACAGCATTCATCTGGTTGAAGGTTCATTGCTCGCCAAGGCGTATGAAAAGTCCGAGATTCATGAAGGCTATCGTTGCCGCTACGGTGTGAATCCAGAGTTCGAACGGGAATTACTGAACCAGCAACTCAGCGCCGTTGGTCACGATTCGAATGGCGATTTGCGGGCGGTGGAACTCAAAGGCCATCCGTTCTTCGTCGCCACCCTGTTCCAACCGGAACGCGCTGCGCTCAAGGGCTTGTTGCCGCCGCTGGTTCGCGCATTGGTCGAAGCCTGCGCGAGGCAAAAATCATGATGGCCAACACGCCGTCACCTCACTACTACGCGGTGATTTTCACCTCCCTGCGCACCGACGGTGATCAGGGTTACGCCGAGGCGGCCGGGCGCATGGTGGAACTGGCGCGCGAGCAACCGGGTTTTCTCGGTGTGGAGTCGGCCCGGGGTGAGGATGGGTTGGGGATTACCGTGTCGTATTGGGTCAGTGAGGCGGCGATTCTGGCGTGGAAGCATCATCCTGAGCACAGTGCGATTCGTGAGCGTGGGCGGGCGACGTGGTATGCGCATTGCCATACGCGGGTGTGCCGGGTTGAGCGGGCGTATGAATTCAAACGATAGATGACGGGGTGCTCTTGAGGACGCCTTCGCGAGCAAGCCCGCTCCCACATGGGGATTTGCTTGCGCCGCAGATCCCATGTGGGAGCGGGCTTGCTCGCGAAGAGGCCAGCACAGTCACCGTAAATCTCAACCCTGAACCAAACTCCGAACCGCCGAAATCTCCGGCACTTCCCGCCGATTCATATACACCCGCAACGGCTCGGTCACATTGATCCGGTCATCAATATTCTGATCCAGCAACAACTGGATCAACTCACGTTTGAGCGTCATCGCCTCATCCGACCCCGGTGCCCAGACGAATTCGCTGGTGGGAATGATGCCGTCATCGGCCACATCCATGCCGAACGAATCTTCGCTGAAACGCACGATGTAGTGGCCGGTCTTGCGATTGAGGCCAACGAAGCCTTTGAGTTGGTCGGCGGCCTGGCAGATGAGCTGGGAAGTGATGCGCATGATAAACCTCACAAAAGGTCGCAAAGGGACCGGTGATCGATGGTTTACACGCAAGGTTTCGAAGGGATTTCCCTCTGCCGGGGAAACTGCCGGGGCCAAGAGTACTGCAAAGAACCGCACAAAAGCGCTGAAAAAAATCGCTTTAAACACGTTTATGTCGGTCTCGCGATAGCGCTCGCAGCGCTCAGTTGTTAAAAGGTACGTCTTTGAAAACCTCTGCGAAAGGACCTCGACCATGCCTGTTACCTTCACCAAGAGCGCCCTGCTGCTGAGTCTGCTGCTCGGCCTCGGCCAGGCACAGGCCGCCGGCCAGCCCAGCCCCACCGCACTGGCGACCACGTTAGGCATCCCGCATCCAGCGGTCATTGCCCATCGCGGCGCGTCGTTCGATGCCCCGGAATCCACCGCCGCCTCCTACAAACTGGCTCGCGACTTGGGTGCCGATTACCTGGAAATGGACTTGCAGCGTAGCAAGGATGGCGTGCTGTTCGCCCTGCACGACAACAATCTGCAGCGCACCACCGACGTCGCCACCAAGTTCCCTGATCGTAAAGACGCCCCGGCCAACCAGTTCACGATTGGCGAGCTGAAAACCCTCGATGCCGGTAGCTGGTTCAACGCCGCTTACCCGGATCGCGCGCGTCCGTCCTACGTTGGCTTGAAGATTCTGACCCTCGACGAAATCATCGACATCGCCGAGAGCAATCCGCTGCACAAGCCTGGCCTGTACATCGAAACCAAAGAGCCGAAGCAATTCCCCGGCATCGAACATGACCTGAAGGAGAAACTTCAGGATCGCGGCTGGCTGAGCCCGGCCGGTTCGAAACTGGCGAAGAGCGAACTGGCGGTCGGCCAGGGTAAAGGCAAAGTCGTGCTGCAAACCTTCGAGAAGAGCAGCCTCGAACTGCTGCAAAAAGAAATGCCGAAAGTACCGAAGATCCTGTTGCTGTGGGTTGGTGAAGGCAGCATCGAGCCGAAATCCAAAGTGACCTTCGCCGAATCCGGCGACAAGGACAAAGCCACTTACTACGCCAAGCAAGAGCCGAAAGACAAAGCCGAATTCCAGCAATGGGTCGAATACGCCAAGTCCCAGGGCGCAATCGGCACCGGTCCTTCGGCGGCGCTGACCAAGGGCGGCGATCAGAGCTACTCGGACCTGGTTAAGCCATGGATGAACCAGTACACCCACGATCAGGGCATGCTGGTGCACGTCTACACCATCGACGATGCCGTGGATTACCAGAAAGTGATGGACGCCGGCGTTGACGGCATCTTCACCAACCGCGCCAGCGAATTGCTGAAATTCTACAAGCGTCCGGCGGCGGGTACTGTTGCGCAATTGCTGCAGAACAACGGTTATTGATCTGTAGCCAATAGCGGCACCGCGTCGACTTCTTCGCGAGCAAGCCCGCTCCCACATTCGGTCGCAGTTGTTCACAGAATCTGTGTACACAGGCGATCCAGGTGGGAGCGGGCTTGCTCGCGAATGCTTTTAGCGGTCACCGCTGAATTTAAGGGTGAATTAAGTTGCGCTGGATAACCTGAGCCCACTTAAACAGATCACCCAAGGAAAGAAGCTTATGAAAACCCTGACTGCCCTGTTCACCGCCGCTGCCCTGACCCTCTCTGCTGGCATGGCCCAGGCCGATGTACGCGTCGACCAGATCCCTGAGCTGGTCAAAAGCGGCAAGATCAAGCCTCTGGAAGAATTGAACCAGGCTGCCCTGAAACTGCATCCGGGTGCGACCATCACCGACACCGATCTGGACAACCACTTCAACGGCTACGAATACGAAGTCGAACTGCGCGACGCTCAAGGCGTTGAATGGGACGTGGATTTCGATGCCGCCACCGGCAAAGTCCTGAGCAACAAGCAAGACACCTGATCCCCGCAACCCCTGTGGGACACCACAACCCCTGTAGGAGCAAAGCTTGCTCACGAAGACGGCGGCACATCCGAGATCGATGCAAGCTGACCCACCGCCTTCGCGAGCAAGCTTCGCTCCTACAGGTTTGATACATAATCACCGCAATCCCTGTGGGAGCGGGCTTGCTCGCGAAGGCGGTGTGTCAGTCATACAAATTTTGACTGTACTGCCGTCTTCGCGAGCAAGCCCGCTCCCACATGGTTTTGCGATGGTTAAAAGAACGCACGATTTTCGGATCGTGCGTTTTTTTATGTCTTCAGCCGATTAAGCCGTCGTACTGACCACCGACCCGGCCGTGCTGCCACCCTCATCCTGCAACGCCTGCAACAACGCCGCCGTGGCGGTCTGTAACGAGCCCGAAGTCGCCGAGATCTGCGACTGAACCGCCGCTACAGAGGCAGCTTTCGCATCAGCGCTTTCCTGCTTGGCCTGGGCCGCTTGCAGTTGCTGCTGTTCCTCCTGCAATTGCTTTTGCAACTCGGCGATCTGCTTGCGCAATTCTTTCACCGTGTCGGATTCAGAACTGCTGCTTGAACTGCTACCGCCGCCAGCGGGCGCAGCACCGCCAGATGCCTTGGTGGTATCGCTGGAATCTGTGGTGGCGGCAGTGGCGGAGGTGGTGTCTTCAGTAGTGCCATCGCTGATCGAGGTTTTGCTCGTCGGCGTCGACAGGGTTTGATTGATCGTGACAGAGGTGATGCTGACCATGGGACTCATCCTATGTGGGTTCAGGTTAAGTCCATCATCGACATCGGTTGGCCGCACTTGAGATCGACTGTGTACCGGCTCGGTAAGTGAACCGATACAAAGGCGTGCTGATCAAGCACCCACTTCAAACCGTCACAAAACCGTCAAGACACCTTGCGATGATGCCCGGTAGCAATCGCCGTACCTGCCGTAGCAGCTGTCGAGCAACGCGAGGCTGCGTTCGGCGGCGAAGCCGTCGTGAAATCATGCATCGCGGTGCTTCAGGTAAACCGCGTGCTCAAATCTGACGACGGCTTCGCCGCCGAACGCAGCCTCGCGTTGCTCGACAGCTGCTACAGGTGCTACAGGCGCTACGGCCGGACGCCCCTCTCAGCGAGACCTCATGAACCACGCCATCGATCACACCCATCGCGACACTGACTTGTTCGGCCTGCTTTACGGCTTCCGTTTTCGTCCCGGTGAGCGCGGTCGGGAGATTGATTCGGCCGAGGCATTGCGCTGTTTGCAGCAATCGGAGGACAGCGATGAATTCCTCTGGCTGCACCTGAACCTGGCCCACGCCGCGTGCGAGCGCTGGATGAAAAGCCATCTGGAATTGCCCGAGGAGTTTTTCGAGGCGCTGCACGAAGGTTCGCGTTCGACGCGTATCGAGCATGTCGATTCGGCATTGCTGGCGGTGGTCAACGATGTGGTGTTCAACCTCAGCAGCATGGTTTCGTCGGATGTGTCGACGCTGTGGGTGTGCGCCCGCAGCAAGTTGATCATCAGCGCACGCCTGCAACCGCTGCACTCGGTGGACAAGTTGCGTTCATCGGTGAAGGCTGGCGAGTGCTTTCGTTCGCCGCTGGAGTTGCTGGTGCACTTGCTGCGTGACCAAGGCGAAGTGCTGACGCAGATCGTGCGCAAGACCAGCCAGAGTGTCGATCAGATCGAAGACGAATTGCTCTCCTCGCGATTGTCGACCAACCGCGCCGAACTGGGCGCCAATCGCCGGGTGCTGGTGCGCCTGCAACGGTTGTTGGCGCTGGAGCCGGGCTCGTTGCTGCGTCTACTCAACCGCCCGCCGCAATGGTTGCAGAAGGAGGACGTCAAGGAGCTGCGCAAGTCCACCGAGGAGTTTGCGCTGATCATCAACGACCTCACGGCCCTCGGTGAACGGATCAAGTTGTTGCAGGAAGAGATCGCCGCCAACCTCAACGAACAGAGCAACCGCACGTTGTTTACGCTGACGGTGGTCACGGTGTTGGCGTTGCCGATCAACATCATTGCCGGTTTTTTCGGGATGAACGTGGGCGGGATTCCGCTGGCGGGTGACCCGGAAGGGTTCTGGATTCTGGTGGCACTGGTGGCGACGTTTACCGTGCTGGCCGGGCGCTGGGCGTTCCGTAAGCGCCAGGATTATTGATTCACACCGATCCCTGTGGCGAGGGGGCTTGCCCCCGTTGGAGTGCGAAGCGCTCCCATGCATTCTTTCAGTCATATGGCGTCGGTAGGTTTTACGACTGCTTCGCAGCCGAACGGGGGCAAGCCCCCTCGCCACAGGTCGTTTGACATCATCATATCCGTGGTGGATTCAGATCAACGGGTGCAAAAAACCCCAAACACTGACCCACCGCAGTCTCTCTGTCACATTTTGAAACGATCATGGGCGACACTCCTTCCCTCCTCAGGATTGTCCGGCATGGCTACTCCTTCCTATACGACTGCCCAGGCGCCCGCCAGCAGCGCCAGACCGCAGCTAAACAAAAAACCCGGCCTGTTTACCCTGGTGGTTTTCTTCGGGGTATTGGCCAGCGGCTTGTTGTTCACCGCGTACAGCCTGATGCACGACATGCACGAACTCGGCACGGTGGTCACCACCTGGACCCCGTTTCTGCTGCTCGGCGTGGCGCTGTTGATCGCCCTCGGCTTTGAATTCGTCAACGGTTTCCATGACACCGCCAACGCCGTGGCCACGGTGATTTACACCAACTCGCTGCCGCCGAACTTTGCGGTGGCCTGGTCCGGGTTCTTCAACTTCCTTGGCGTGTTGCTTTCCAGCGGCGCGGTAGCGTTCGGCATCATCGCGTTGCTGCCGGTGGAGCTGATTCTGCAAGTCGGCTCCTCCGCCGGTTTCGCCATGATTTTCGCCCTGTTGATCGCCGCGATCCTGTGGAACCTCGGTACCTGGTGGCTGGGCTTGCCGGCCTCGTCGTCGCACACCTTGATCGGTTCGATCATCGGTGTCGGCGTGGCGAACGCCTTGATGCACGGTCGCGATGGCACCAGCGGCGTGGATTGGGCGCAAGCGACCAAGATCGGTTACGCGTTGCTGCTCTCGCCGCTGGTAGGTTTTGGCTGCGCCGCGTTGTTGCTGCTGGCCTTGCGCGCCTTCGTCAAGAATCGCGCGTTGTACAAGGCACCGGAAGGCGATGCGCCGCCACCGTGGTGGATTCGCGGCCTGTTGATCCTGACCTGCACTGGCGTGTCTTTCGCCCACGGCTCCAACGACGGCCAGAAAGGCATGGGCCTGATCATGTTGATCCTGGTCGGCACCTTGCCGATGGCGTATGCGCTGAACCGCACCATGCCAGCCGATCAGGCGTTGCAGTTCGCTGCCGTGGCTGAAGTCACCCAGCAAGCCCTGGTGAAGGCGTCGCCGCTGCCGGCTCCGGCGGATCCGCGGCCTATCCTTTCCGACTATGTGCGTAGCAAGGAAGCCACGCCACAACTGGTCCCGGCCCTCGCCGCCCTGACCGGCAGCATCGGCGCCGAGGTCAAGGGTTACGGTTCGCTGTCGAAAGTCCCGGCCGAGGCCGTGGGCAACGTGCGTAACGACATGTACCTGACCAGCGAAACCATTCGCCTGATGGACAAGAACAAGGTCGGTAACTTCGACGCCGACACCAGCGGCAAGCTGCAACTGTTCAAGCAACAGATCGACAACTCCACGCGCTTCATTCCGCTGTGGGTGAAGATCGCCGTGGCCATCGCGTTGGGGCTCGGTACCATGGTTGGCTGGAAGCGGATCGTGGTGACCGTCGGTGAAAAAATCGGCAAGACTCACCTGACGTATGCCCAAGGCGCGTCGGCCGAAACCGTGGCCATGCTGACCATCGGCGCCGCTGACATGTTCGGTTTGCCGGTGTCGACCACTCACGTGCTGTCCTCAGGCGTGGCCGGGGCGATGGTCGCCAATGGCGGCGGCTTGCAGATGAAGACCATCCGCAACCTGCTGATGGCGTGGGTCCTGACCCTGCCAGCGGCGATCCTGTTGTCGGGCAGCTTGTATTGGTTGTTCACCAAACTGTTCTGACCCACCCCGGACCCTGTAGGAGCGAGGCTTGCCCGCGAAGGCGGCGTAACATTCAACGCAAATATTGACTGAATGACCGCCTTCGCGAGCAAGCTTCGCTCCTACAAAAGCCAGCATCCCGGCTCATCTCCCGAGCCGGGATTTTTTTTGCCCGGACAACGCATTTCGTCGCCATTTCTGCCAATTTCATCTTTATTGATCTGCCAAGCGATGGATCGCACTTCAGTTTGCTAACGTGTTGCCGATTCCTTAGAGACTCGATGCATTCAGGAGTGAGAACCGTGAACCTGTACATCAATCAGCTTCAGAAAAAAGCTGACTTCAAAGAAGCCATCTACGCCGGTGACATCTTCTTGAACACTGAGCTGCGTGCCGCCAAAGAGCTGTGCGCGTTTGCCCAGGAAAGCATCACCGCCGCCTTCAACGGCGAGACCAACCACCAGGCCCTGCACACCTTGATGCCGGTGGAAGAATTCGTAGTATTGGTGACCCGCCTCAAGGGCCAGTTCACCAACAGCCAGCGCGCCAAGGAATTGATCCTGAGCTTCATCGATGAAATCGGTGTCGACCCGCGCGAATACATTTTCGACGTGCCGCGGATTCGCGTAGTGCCCAACTACGAGTACCTGCATGCGGGCGTCAGCTACGCCTACAAACCCCATCGCGATACCTGGTACGGCAGCGTCGATTGCCAGATCAACACCTGGATGCCGGTGCACACCATCAGCCCCGACCAGACCATGATGATCAACGGCGGCTACTTCGACGTGCCGGTGAAAAACACGTCCAGCGAATGGAGCCTCAACGACTGGATCAGCAACCAGCGGCACAAAGCCAAGGAAAACCTCAAAGAGGAAGCCCGTGTGCACCCGGTGCCGCTGGAAGCGATCAACACCGCCTCCGAAGTGCGCGTGGCCGGCAACACCGGTGACATGCTGATCTTCTCCGGTTCGCACTTGCACGGTACTGTGCCGAACCACACGCAACAGACCCGCTTCAGCGTGGACTTCCGCCTGATGCACCTCGACGACCTCAAGCACCAGCGCGGCGCGATCAACGTCGACAGCGCCTGCCCTGACGTCGGCGCCGGTTTCAAAGACTATTTCCACGCCCACGACTTTTCGAATTTCCAAGGAATCCAGCAATGACCAAGCGTCGCATCACGCCCGCCGAGGCCCAGTACAACGAAACCCGTGCCAACGTTTTGAAACGGGTTGATGCCGAGTACGTGGCCGACGCGCCGTTCGTCTTTGCCAACCGCATTGGCGTGACCGCTGCGCTGTCGCGCATGGAACTGTTCAAGAAAGTTGCTGAAGTACCGGGCGCGATCATCGAGTGCGGCGTGTACAAGGGCAACTCGCTGATGCTGTACATGCACTTGTCGATGATCCTGGAACCGTATGCGATCAACCGCTCGATCGTTGGCTTCGACACCTTCGAAGGCTTCCAGAGCATCGACAAGAAAGAAGACCCGGCGGACGTCAACGAGACCATGTTCTCCGACACCGACCAATCGCTGATCCAGGACATGATCGACGCCAACGACCTGCTGCGCCCGGTCAACCGCATTCCGCGCTGTGAGCTGGTGAAAGGCGACATCGTCAAGACCGTGCCAGAGTGGGTCAAGACCCGTCCTGACCTGGTGGTGGCGATGCTGATCCTCGACACCGACCTGTACGAATCGACCAAAGTCGCGCTGGAAACCTTCCTGCCATACATGCCAAAAGGCGCGGTCGTGGTCCTGGACGAAGTCGCCTACCGCAACTTCCCGGGCGAAACCAAAGCCCTGCGCGAAGTGCTGGACCTGAACAAAATCGAACTCAAGCGCCTGCCGTTCGACTCCTGCGTAGGCTACTTCCACGTCTAACGCATCATCCCCTGTGGGAGCGGGCTTGCTCGCGAAGAGGCCGTGTCAGTCAACTTCAATGCTGACTGACCCACCGCCTTCGCGAGCAAGCCTCGCTCCTACAAGTTAATTCGTCAGCAGTTGCTTGAGAACGGTCAACAACTCGACCCGGCCCTTGCGCGGTTCGCCTTCAAACTCGATCCAGCCCTCGTTGAAGCCATCGATCATCTGCATCCGTGGCAGCGGATATTTCATCCCCTGACTTTCAAACAATCCCTGCCACGTCTCACGAGGCACGACTTGCATGCGCACCGGTTTGCCGAGCAATTCGCTGAAACCGGCGCCCAGTTGCAGCGGCGTAATCCGTTGCGGGCCTTCCAGTTCGACGATGCGCTGACCGCTCCACGCCTCCAGTAAAAGCTCTGCAGCGACGCGACCGACGTCGGCGGTGGCAATCATCGGCACCGGTTTATCCAGAGGTTGCAGGAAGCTTGGGATCCTGCCCGAACCAACCGCGTGCTCGACATCCCACAAGGCGTTTTCCATAAACCAGGCGGGGCGCAGCAGGGTGACCGGTAGCGCCAGCGTAGATAACGCCAGCTCCAGCAAACGCAATTGATTGAGCAGGTTCGGTTGCGAGGCCTGGGCGCCGATGGTCGACAGCCCCACCACTTTGCCTGGCTGAGCGACTTCCAGCGCCGAGCGAATGTTCTCCGCCACTTGCCGGGTTTCCGAGAAGCCCGGCGACGGGTCGAAATTCGACGGCATCATCACAAACACCCCGGCCACACCGGTGAACGCCTTGGCCATGGCGTCGCGATCATCGACATCGGCCACCGCCAGTTCACACCCCTGTTGCACCCACACCGCACCTTTATCGACACTGCGCACCACCGCGCGGACCTTGTGCCCGGCGGCCAGCAATGTACGGGCGACCGCGCCGCCGACTTTCCCGGTAATCCCCATGACTGCGTACATCAGCTGTTCTCCTGCTGGATGGCGACGGTTGTCGCGATGGGCAGAATAGTGAGCCGAGCGCTAAGATTCTCCGATAGCATGAATGTCATTGCATAAATGATCGGGAGTCACCAATGAGCTTTGATGCCAGCCTCGCCAGTGGCATGGGCGTGTTCAGCGCGGTGGTCGATGGCGGCAGCTTTGTCCGGGCCGCCGAGGTGCTGGAACTGACGCCATCGGGGGTCAGCCGGGCCATCGCTCGACTGGAGAAACGCCTGGGCATCCGCCTGTTCGACCGTACCACCCGCACGGTCACGCTCACCGATGAAGGCCGGCGCTTCCATGGTGAAATCGCACCGCTGCTGGCCAGTCTGGAAGAGGCGGCGAACTCGGCTTCGACCAGCGCTACGCAAGTGCGCGGTCGGTTGCGGGTGAACATGGACCCGTATTTCTCGCGACTAATTCTGGGCCCGAAGCTCGGGCAGTTCATGGCGCGTTATCCGGAGTTGTACCTGGAACTGCAAACCCGCGATCAACTGGGTGACATAGTGGCGGACGGCTTCGATTTGGCGGTGCGCTTTGGCCATCCGCAGTCTTCGTCACTGGTGGCGCGCAAGTTGCTGGACGTACGGGTTTTGACCCTCGCTTCGCCGGCGTATCTGAAACGACATGGCCGGCCGCTGGCGCCGCTGGACATGGAAGATGAGCGGCATGTCTGCGTGCAGTTTCGCGACCCGCAGACGGCGCGGCCGTTTGGCTGGGAGTTTCATCGTCCGGGGCGCGCGGTGCTGCATGTGCAGCCGCATTGCCGGTTGCTGGTTAACGATGTCGGTACGTTGCACAGCGTTTGCGAAAGTGGCGAGGCGATTGCCCAGGTTTTGGATTTGGGGATTGCCCCGGCGCTGGCGGAAGGACGGTTGGTGGAGTTGTTTCCCGATTGGCCGGATGAGCGATTTCCGTTGTATGCGCTCTACCCGTCGCGGCATTTGCCGGCGGCAAAGGTGCGGGCGTTTTTGGCGTTTGTGAGTGAGTTGTGTGGCGAGACGACGGGCCCCGTGTAGCAGCTGTCGAGCACCGCGAGGCCGCGTTCGGCGGCGAAGCCGTCGTAAACCCTGAATACGCGGTCTACCTGACACGCCGCATAGTCTGATTTCACGACGGCTTCGCCGCCGAACGCGGCCTCGCGGTGCTCGACAGCTGCTACAAGGTCTTTAGCCCTGGCAAGAGGAGCGCAAAACCATCCGCTCCCGCACCACGTCATACCCCCAGTGGTAAACATAGGTGTACGGCAGGAAAAACAGCAGCACACCGATGTCCAGCAGGAACGCCTGCCACAGGCTGATGCTCAGCCACCAGGCAATCAGCGGCACGCCCATCACGATCAAACCACCTTCGAACAACAGCGCGTGCACCACCCGCACCCAGGCGTTGCGCACGATCTCGAAGCGCTTGAGCAAGCGGTCGAAGAATCCGTTGAACACCACATTCCAGGCCAGGGCCAACGCGGCGATGGCGATGGTGGCGACGCCCATTTCCAGCATCGGCTTGTCCATGACCCAGGCCAGCAGCGGGGTACAGATCAGTACGGCCAGCAGTTCGAAACCAATGGCCTGGAAAATACGTTCAGTGATGGATTTGTTGGCGTTCATGGCCAGACTCCCTGAGTGAGTGTGGTTGCCATGATCTGTCAGCACACCGATACTTCATAATCAATAACCATCGATCAAGGCGATAGTTCATGGCCTCTCACGAAGTGTTGCTGGCGTTTGTCCAGGCGGCGACCCAAGGCTCGTTTTCCGCAGCGGCGCGCAAACTCGGGCGCAGTCAGTCGACCATCAGTGCCGCTGTGGCGAGCCTGGAAATCGATCTCAACCTGACCCTGTTCGACCGCAGCAGCCGCAAGCCCACGCTGACCCCGGCCGGGCACGTGATGTTGCAACGGGCCGAGGACATCCTCGCCGCCACCAGTCGCCTGGAAATGACCGCCAGTCAATTGTCCCAAGGGGTCGAGGCGAAGCTGACGGTGGCGATTTCCGACACCTATCAGTCCGACCGTTTCGAAGCAGCCCTCAGCGCGTTCGAGCAGCGCTATCCAGACCTGGAGCTTGAATGCCTGATCGCCGAATGCGATGACCTGGTGGCGCTGGTGCAACGCGGTCGAGCCAATGTCGCGTTCGCCGAAATGCAGGACAGCTATCCGCCGGACCTGGTCAGTTCGACGGTCGATGAGCACACGGAAATCGCCTTGTTCGTCTCACAAACCCATCCGTTGGCGACACTGAGCGGGATTGATCAGGACGTGCTGCAGCAGCATCGGGAGTTGCGTTTGGCGACCATCGTCAATCCGTATGAAAGTCGCGCGAAGGGTCGAGTGTGGTCGGCGCCGAGTTACCTGATGCTGCTGGAAATGGCCCAGGGCGGATTCGGCTGGGCACCGCTGCCGCGCTGGCTGGTGGGACGGTTTGGCGCGGGGGTGCTGGTGGAACTGGATGTGCGCGGCTGGCCGAAACCACTGTTTGTCGATGCGCTGTGGTCAAGGCTGCATCCGCCGGGGCCAGCGGGGAGTTGGTTGTTGAGCAAGATGTTGGAATAGCGATGCTCCCCGTAGCAGCTGTCGAGCACCGCGAGGCTGCGTTCGGCGGCGAAGCCGTCGTGAAATCAGACGACGCGGTGTGTCAGGTGGACCGCATATTTAGGGTTTACGACGGCTTCGCCGCCGAACGCTGCCTCGCGGTGCTCGACAGCTGCTACGGGGGGATTTATGCCGCTTTCACCCGCGCATCACCGGCAGAGCCACGCGTATCAGCAGCCGCAGAACGTGTGTGTGTGTGTGTGTGTGTTCGGGAGATTGTGTTGACGGTGACTCGGCAGCAGGCCTGATTATTTTTTGTTGATGCTGCTGGACCCTTCGCGGGCAAGCCTCGCTCCTACAGTATCGAGTCGATCACTCGACCTGAACCTGTAGGAGCGAGGCTTGCTCGCGAAGAGGCCGGCAGCCCCACCACATCACTCCAGCTCCCTGAGCCGCCCTTCAATAAACCGCCGCTCCGGCTCTTGCTGCGTCAACGCCAACGCCCGTTCATACGCCGACCGCGCCTCGGCCACCCTTCCCAACTGCCGACAAAACTGCCCCCGCGCTGAATGCGCCAGGTGGTAATCCTGCAACTCCCCTCGCGCCAAAATATCTTCAACCACCGTCAACCCCGCCAACGGCCCATCGCGCATGGCCAACGCCACCGCGCGGTTGAGTTCGATCACCGGCGAAGGCACCGCCCGCAGCAGCAAGTCGTACAGGCCGACAATCTGCGGCCAATCGGTCTCCCCCGCCGTCGGCGCTTCGGCATGCACCGCCGCGATCGCTGCTTGCAGGCAGTAAGGCCCGAAGCGCCGAAAGGTCAGCGCGCGCTCCACCAGCGCACAACCTTCGGCAATCATCCCGGCGTCCCACAGCGAACGGTCCTGTTCATCCAGCAGGATCAACTCGCCAGTGTCCGAGGTCCGGGCCGGGCGTCGCGATTCGTGCAACAGCATCAACGCCAGCAACCCCATCACCTCAGGCTCGGGCAACAACTCCACCAGCAACCGCCCGAGACGAATCGCTTCGCGGGTCAGTTCTTCCCGGGTCAGTTCGGCGCCGACAGAGGCCGAGTAACCTTCGTTGAACACCAGGTAAATCACCCGCAATACGCTGTCGAGACGCTCGGGCAACTCAGCCAGCGACGGCACTTGGTAAGGGATTTTCGCGTCACGGATTTTGGCTTTGGCGCGCACGATGCGCTGGGCGATGGTGGCCGGCGCCGAGAGAAAAGCCCGAGCAATTTCTTCCGTGGTCAGGTCGCAGACTTCGCGCAGGGTCAGCGGCACTTGGGCGTCCGCCGCGAGGGCTGGGTGACAGCAGGTGAAGATCAGACGCAAGCGATCGTCTTCCACGTCTTCGTCACTCCAGTCGGCCTGCTCCAGTTCTTCAAGTTGCGCGATCAGCAACGGGCGCGACGCCTTGAAACGCGCACGCCGTCGCAACACATCAATCGCCTTGAAGCGCCCCGTGGACACCAGCCAGGTACGCGGATTGTCCGGCACGCCGTCACGCTGCCAGCGCTCGACCGCGACGAAGAACGCCTCGTGCAAGGCCTCTTCGGCGAGGTCGAAATCGCCGAGCAAACGGATCAGCGTCGCGAGGATTCGCCGCGAGTCTTCGCGGTAGACCTGTTCGACCCGCGCCTTGACCGACTCGGCGGACATCAGTCCGGCATGCCTTCGGTCACCAGCGTCACCAACCGATCCAGGCTCTGCCCCCAACCGTCGTGAAACCCCATAGCCTCGTGGGCTTGCCGATCCTCTTCGCTCCAATGCATGGCGCGAGCGGTGTAGAGGGTTTTGCCGTCCTTGTCTTCGAGGGTTACTTCGGCGCTCATGAACGGTTTGCCCGACGGAATCCAGCCAGGAATAAACGCGTCGGTGAACACCAGCCGTTCCGGCGCGACGATCTCCAGGAACACGCCCATGGTCGGGTATTCCGTGCCATCGGGCGCGCGCATCAGGGTGCGAAATTGCCCGCCTACCCAAAGGTCCATTTCGCACTCCGGCGTGGTCATGCCATGCGGCCCCCACCATTGGGCTAGCAACGTCGGCTCGGTCCAGGCACGGAAGATTTTGCGCCGTGGCGCGTCGATCAAGCGGCTGATCGACAACTCGAATTCGGCAGGCTGTTTTTTAAAGGGTTGCGGGCTCATGCAGATCTCCTGTTTATTTTTGATTGTTCAGGGATTCAACTGGCGAACGGGACGCACCTCGACACAGCCGACCCGGGCCGCCGGGATGTCGCCGGCGACCTGGATGGCTTCGTTAAGGTCCTTGGCATCGATCAGGTAGAAGCCGGCCAACTGCTCCTTGGTTTCGGCGAACGGGCCGTCGGTGATCGACAACTTGCCGTTGCGCATCCGCACGGTGGTGGCGGTCTGCACCGACTCCAGCGCCTCGGCGGCGATCATCCGGCCACTGCCCTGGATCGACTCGGCATAGGCCATGCACTCGGCGTCTTCGGGGCTGTCGGGCAGTGAGTGCAACGCCTGTTCGTTGCTATAAACCAGGCATAGGTACTTCATGGGACTCTCCGTGATCGGCTGATCAACTATGGCTGCTGTTTGATGCTTTGGCGCTTTTTCCGACGAGTAAGCTCCGACTAGTAAGCCCCGACGATCAGGGTTTCAGCTCGAACAGCGCGGCGCCGCTGGTCATGTCGAACGGCGCCGACCAGTGTTCATGCACAATCTGCCAAAGCCCCGCTTCTTGCCGATAGCACTGGGTGCCGCGCATCCAGCAAGCCTGGGTTTCACCCTTGTCATTGGTGCCGCCGCAATGGGCCAGAAAATGGGCGAAGGCAATCTCCTGAGACGGCTCGATATCGATCTCGTGGAACTCGAAAATGTGCGGGCCGGGGCACATTTCCATGCATGCCAGCCAATGCGCGCGATAGGCAGGCTTGCCCTTGAATTGCAGGGCCTTGACCGCGTCGAAGGAGACGATGTCGTCGGCGTACAGGGCCATGACTTTTTCCACGTCTTTGGCGATGACGGCCTGGCGATAGTTTTCGATCAGGTTATGGATTTGGGTTTGCGAGTTCATGCGGGTTCTCCATGGTTTTTGTGGTGAAGACACCTCTAGTCGTTCGGCGTAACGTTGAATCGACAACACAAATAAAAATAATCCAACCACACAAACTCGCTAGAATCCGAAGCCCGTTTACAGTGGAAAAAGGACACTCCAGTGACAGCTCTACTTGTGCCTTACGAAAACCTGGACGCGCTTCAGCGCCAGCAGGTCGAGGCCATCGAAGTACACAAAGAACAAATCAAATTCTCCGGCGACATCCACGGAGCGTTGCACTCCTTGCTGTCCAAACCCAGTCCCGGCGTCAAAGGCTTTGCCTTGCTGGTCGACGGGATTCCCGTCGCCTTCCTGCTGCTCAAACGCCCACCGGCACTCCCGGCCTGGGCCAATGAACACAGCGCCACGTTGCACGCCTTGCAAGTCGATCAACGCGCCCAGGGCAAAGGCTATGGCAAGGCCTGTCTGCAAGCACTGCCCGAGGCGGCGCGCCTGGCGTTTCCGGAAATAAAGGGGATTGAGTTGTCGGTGGATGCGGACAATGAGACGGCGATTGCGCTGTATGCCAGGTTTGGGTTTGTGGATAGCGGCGAGGCGTATAAGGGGCGGATTGGGTATGAGCGGCGGATGGGACTGATCTTTTGATTCAGTGTGGGAGCGGGCTTGCTCGCGAATGCGGTTTCACATTCAACAGAAATGCTGACTGACACTCCGTCTTCGCGAGCAAGCCCGCTCCCACAAGGGTTCTGCGGTGCTTCAGGATTTACAGTTCGAGAACCATCTCATGCCAAGCCATCCCGCCATGGTCCGACGCCGATGGCTTGATGTAGGCGAACCCGAACCCGGCGTACAGCGGGATATGCAGTTCCTTGCACATCAGATGAATGCTGGACTTGCCCAAACCGCGCATCCGCTCAATGAATTCCCCCATCAAGCGCTTTGCCAAACCCTGCCCCTGATAATCCGGGTGCACCACCACGGACATGATCACCACATGCGGTCCGGCCGGGTCGTGGCCGATCAGTTCCTTGAACGCTTCGTCTGACATTTCCACCTCGAACGCCGCACCGGAGTTGATGAAACCGGCTACAACGCCATCGACTTCGGCCACGATGAATCCGTCGGGCCAGGTGGCGATGCGGGTGGCGATTTTTTCCCGGGTGGCGGCTTCGTCGCCTTCGTAGGCCACGGTTTCGATGGCGAAGCAACGGTCCAGGTCGGCGGGGGTGACGTGGCGGATTACGGTGTTCATGGCAGCTCGGTTTCAGCGTTGGAGAGGTGGCAGATCATAGAGGAATAAGGTGTTCATATCGATCACCGCCGACGCCGTAAAGCCTGCGTATAGGCGCTGTCATTGCTCGGTGAATCGGATTATTGGTGGTCCCTGTCTCTGATCATCCATAGGGGGAAACACCATGAGCAGCGTTCAGATCGGCCTTCTTATGCTGTTGGGCATCAGCGCGTTTGGCTTCATTACGTTGTCCATCGACCTGTTGCGGGCGCGACGGTGGAAGCAGGGGAAATAACCCATCGAGAGGCGGACGAGGGGTCCGCCTTTCGCGGTTTTCAATCCTTGAGCGGCAACCAGATTTCCAGTACGCCGGTGTTGAGCTTCGGGTTGAAATCCTCGCTGTAGCGCTCGAACTCCGGGGCATCGGCCGCCTGACGACCGGACTGCGGCAGCCAGGTTTTCCAGATGTATTGAAAGGTGTCGGGCAAGGTGTCCAGCGAGCCTTTGTGCTCGAACACCGCGTAATGCTGGGGCTGGACCTCGACCCAGCGGTATTTGTCCGGCAGGTCGTCGAGTTTGCTGATTTCGACGCCGGCGATGTATTCGAAGCCACCCATGCCGTCGGGATTGCAGCAGATGCCGTAGGTCACTTCGCTTTTTTGACCAGGAATCTTGCCAATCTCGGGGATGAACTTTTCCCAGAGCTCGGGGATTTTTTTGGAGGTTTCCTGGGTAAATCGACCGCCAAGCCCGGCAATGAGCAGGAAGTGCCCGCTCTCGAAGCGTGGCTCGGCCGGTTTGACGCGTGTTTGCTCATCCATGACTCAACTCCTGGTGCAAAAAGGGTGGGTTCGGCTGGGAGTATAGAAGCCTTGCCCGATTCTCCCAGTCAGAGCCCGGGAACCTGCCCGACGGCAGCTTTGCCGATAAACTCGTTATAGCCCGATAGGATCACGTAGACCGCGAAATAGCAGAAGATCGCCGCCGATGCCATGTAGGAGTAGCGCAGCAGCTTGTCGCCCAGCAACTTGCCGCCGTGACTCGCCGCGAAGCACAAAGCGACGCACCACAGCACCCCGGCGCAGAGAAATCCGCTAAGAAACAATGCCGAGCTGAGTGCACCACCGCCGCCGGAACGGGCAATCAGTGTGCCGCCCACGGCGGCGAACCAGAGAATCGCGCTGGGCGAGGACATGGCGAGGAAGATGCCGCGAAAAAACTCACGCCGATGGGAGTTGTGTCCCACCTCCGCGCCCTCGGCCAGCACCGCTTCGTGATGGATCGCCGAGTAGATCATCTTCGCCGCGAAGTACAGCAACAACGCCGAACCACCGATCCACAGCACCCAGCGCACGGTTTCGTATTGCAGCAAAACCGTCATCCCGGCCAGCGCCAGCACAGCGTAGATCAGGTCACCGACACAAGTCCCCAGTCCCAGCGCAAAGCCTTGAAAATAGCCGCGTTGCATCGCCAGCGTAATCATCGCGATGTTGGCCACGCCGATATCCAGGCACAGCGAAAGGCTCAGCAAGAAGCCACTGCTAAATTCCATCAACCCGTTTCCTTCGGAAATTTTTGTTTACACAGACGCTGGACAGTTTGCCACAACAGCCCTTACATTCCGCCACAGGCCACCGCAGTGGCCAGCGTCGCTCGGACGGTTCCGGGCGCTCACGTTATCCGAGGCACCAATGGCTAACCCAGGTTCGCCGCGCCGCTTTGCGCGCATAGATCGACTCCCCCCTTACGTATTCAACATCACTGCCGAGCTGAAGATGGCCGCCCGTCGTCGTGGCGAAGACATCATCGATTTCAGCATGGGCAACCCTGATGGCCCGACCCCGCCGCACATCGTCGAAAAACTGGTGACCGTCGCCCAGCGCGAAGACACCCACGGTTATTCGACGTCCAAGGGCATCCCGCGTCTGCGCCGGGCGATTTCCAACTGGTACAAGGATCGCTACGCGGTCGATATCGACCCGGAAACCGAAGCCATTGTCACCATCGGTTCCAAGGAAGGCCTGGCGCACTTGATGCTGGCCACCCTCGACCAGGGCGACACCGTACTGGTGCCGAACCCGAGCTACCCGATTCACATCTACGGCGCGGTGATTGCCGGCGCCCAGGTGCGTTCGGTGCCGCTGATTCCGGGCGTGGACTTCTTCGCCGAACTGGAAAGCGCGATTCGCGGCTCGATCCCGAAACCGAAGATGATGATCCTCGGCTTCCCGTCGAACCCGACCGCCCAGTGCGTGGAGCTGGATTTCTTCGAGCGCGTGATCGCCCTCGCCAAGCAGTACGACGTTTTGGTGGTGCACGACCTGGCCTACGCCGACATCGTCTACGACGGCTGGAAAGCCCCGTCGATCATGCAAGTGCCCGGCGCCAAGGACATTGCGGTGGAATTTTTCACCCTGTCCAAGAGCTACAACATGGCGGGCTGGCGCATCGGTTTCATGGTTGGTAACGCCGAGCTGGTCAACGCCCTGGCGCGGATCAAGAGTTATCACGACTACGGCACGTTCACGCCGTTGCAGGTGGCGGCGATTGCGGCGCTGGAAGGCGATCAGCAATGCGTCAAAGACATCGCCGAGCAATATCGGCAGCGTCGCAACGTGCTGGTCAAAGGCCTGCATGAACTGGGCTGGATGGTGGAAAACCCGAAAGCGGCGATGTACGTCTGGGCGAAGATTCCCGAGGCGTATGCGCATCTGGGCTCGCTGGAGTTCGCCAAGAAAATGCTCGCTGAAGCGAAGGTTTGCGTCTCGCCGGGCGTAGGATTCGGGGAATACGGGGATGATCATGTGCGCTTCGCGCTGATCGAAAACCAAGACCGGATTCGTCAGGCTGTGCGCGGGATTCGCGGGATGTTTCGGGCGGATGGGTTAGTCACCAAAACCAGCGCCTGATACGTTCTAACTGACATCCGATACCTGATACCTGACACCGTAGGAACGGTGGGAACTGTAGGAACGGTGGGAACTGTAGGAACTGTAGGAACTGTAGGAACTGTAGGAACTGTAGGAGCTGTCGAGTGAAACGAGGCTGCGATCTTTTGACCTTGATCTAAAAACAAGATCAAAAGATCGCAGCCTCGTTTCACTCGACAGCTCCTACAGGGAAACGGGGAAACGGGGAAACGGGGGATACGGGGAATACGAGGAATACGAGGAATACAGGGGATACGGGGAATACAGGGAATACGAGGAATACAGGGAATACAGGGAATACAGGGAATACAGGGAATACAGGGAATTTTATTCACCCACAAAAAAACCGCATCGCTGCGGTTTTTTTGTTTTCGGCAATCGTGTCAGACGAACAGCGACAACAACAGGATAAAGCCCAGCGCCACCACGGACAGGATGGTTTCCATCGCGGTCCAGGTTTTGAACGTCTCGGCCACGGTCATGTTGAAGTACTGCTTCACCAGCCAGAAACCGGCGTCGTTGACGTGGGACAGCACCAGCGAACCGGCACCGGTGGCCAGCACCAGCAGCTCACGGTTCACACCTGGAATCATCCCCACCACCGGCACCACAATGCCCGCGCCAGTAATGGTCGCCACGGTCGCAGAACCGGTCGCGACACGAATCACCGCCGCCACCAACCATGCCAGCAGAATCGGCGAGATCTGTGCGTTCACCGCCATGTGGCCGATCACGTCACCCACGCCGCTGGTTACCAGCATCTGCTTGAAGCCACCACCGGCACCGATGATCAGGATGATCGCGGCGGTCGGCGCAAGGCTCGCGTCCAGCAGTTTCAGGATCTGTTTCGAACCGATGCCCTGGCGATGGCCGAAGGTATACAGCGACAACAGCAACGCCAGCAGCAGCGCCGAGATCGGGTGACCGATCAGGTCCATCCAGCTGCGGAAGAAGTGCCCGTCCGGCAGCGCAACGTCGGCAAACGTCTTGAGCAGCATCAGGAACACCGGCAGCAACACGGTGATCAGGGTGATGCTGAAGCTCGGCAACGTGGCGGCTTGCGGCTCGCGCGCCAGTTGATCGACCAGTTCCTGGTTGGCATGGCCCGGAATGTACTTGGCAATGAACGTACCGAAAATCGGACCGGCAATGATGGCGGTCGGCAGCGCGACGATCAGGCCGTACAGAATGGTTTTACCGATGTCGGCACCGAACACGCCAATCGCCAGCAACGGACCTGGGTGCGGTGGCACCAAGCCGTGCACCGCCGACAGACCGGCCAGCAACGGGATACCGATCTTGATGATCGATACACCGGTACGCCGGGCAACGATGAACACCAGCGGGATCAGCAGCACGAAGCCGATTTCGAAGAACAGCGGAATCCCGACCAGGAACGCCGCGAACATCATGGCCCACTGCACACGCTCTTTGCCGAACGCGCGAATCAGGGTCTGGGCAATCTGATCCGCCCCGCCCGACTCGGCCATCATTTTGCCGAGCATGGTGCCCAGCGCGAGGATGATCCCGACAAAGCCGAGCACACCACCGAAGCCGTCCTGGAACGCCTTGAGAATGGTGCCTACCGGCATGCCGGAGGTCAGGCCGAGGAAGCCGGCGGCGATGATCAGGGCAATGAACGGGTGGAATTTGAACTTAGTGATCAAGACGATGAGTCCGATCACGGTAACCACTGCGTCTAGCAGCAGGAACGACTCGTGGGACATGCCAAACATTAGGGGTGTCTCCTGATTGTTGTTGTTATTAAAGCGGGTAATTCGAAAACCATAAGGACAGCGCTATCTCTTCGAAGAAAACTCATACCGCGAGTTTCAAGCCGTGTTCCAGCCACCAGACATGCGCCTGCTTGGCCAGTTGCTCGACGCTGTGGTTCGAAGCGTCCAGCGCCAGGGTCAGCGGCTCACCAACGGGGGATTCAAGGGTGGCGAACTGACTGTCGATCAAGGTCGACGGCATGAAGTGGCCCGGGCGGTGCGAAACACGCTCGGCGGCGACTTCAGGGGTCAGCTCAAGGAACACGAAGCCCAGGCCCGGCAAGGCGCTGCGCAGTACTTCGCGGTAACTGTGTTTGAGGGCCGAGCAGGTCAACACCGGGCGCTCGCCCTTGGCGTCAACGCGGCGCAATTCGTCGCACAAGCTGTCGAGCCAGCCGGCACGGTCGTCGTCGTTCAGGGGGATACCCGCGCTCATCTTTTCGATATTGGCGGCAGGGTGAAAAGTGTCGCCTTCAATGGCAGTCGCGCCGCTGAGCTGGCACAAGGCTTCGCTGACGCAAGTCTTGCCACAACCGGCAACGCCCATGATGACCAGGGCGGTGATGGGATGATTCATGAAACACCTCAGCGCGCAGACAGCGCTACCTTTGCCAGTTATGACACCAGATCAAAAGCAGAAGTTGCCGACGCCTTTTTGTCATTTTTGTGGGTTGCAGCATGTTCGTTCGCGACGCCGAAGAACGAGGATCAGGCAAACCCCGCTCACGCATTTGCAGCTGCATCGAGACAGCGCTACCTTAGTGCCTTGAATTTTGTTTGGCAAGCCGCCCCGATGACCACCCCTAAAAACGATAAAAATCCACGCACCACTGGCCGCCCTACCCTCAATGAAGTTGCACGCCTGGCCGGCGTCAGCCCGATCACCGCTTCCCGGGCCCTGCGCGGGGTCAGCACCGTGGCCACCGAACTGGTGGAAAAAGTGCAGAAAGCCGCTCTTGAGCTGAATTACGTGGTCAACCCCGCCGCCCGCGCACTGGCCTCGGCCCAGAGCCATTCGGTGGTGGTGTTGGTGCCGTCGCTGTCCAACCTGCTGTTCATCGACACCCTGGAAGCCATTCATCAGGTGCTGCGGCCCAAGGGCTTTGAAGTGCTGATCGGCAACTTCCACTACTCGCGCGATGAAGAAGAAAACCTGCTGCGCAACTACATGGCCTATCAGCCGCGCGGCTTGTTGCTGACCGGTTTTGATCGCACTGAAAGTTCGCGGCGGATGATCGAGGCGAGCAACATTCCCTGCGTGTACATGATGGAACTGGACAGCGCGGCCGGGGTTAACTGTGTCGGCTTTTCGCAACTCGCCGCAGGGGAAACCGCCGCCGAACATCTGCTGTCTCGTGATCGCAAGCGCCTGGCCTACATCGGCGCGCAACTGGATCAACGCACGTTGTTGCGCGGTGAAGGTTTTCGCAAGGCCCTGCAAAAGGCCGGCTTGTACGACCCGGACCTGGAAGTGCTGACGCCGCGCGCGTCTTCTGTCGGTTTGGGCGGCGAACTGTTCCTGCAACTGCTGGCCAGCCATCCGGATGTCGATGCGATCTTCTTCGGCAACGACGACCTGGCCCAAGGCGCACTGCTGGAAGCCATGCGTTGCGGGATCAAGATCCCCGAGCAAATAGCGGTCCTGGGCTTCAACGACCTGCCCGCCTCGGCCCACATGGTGCCGCGCCTGAGCAGCATCAGCACCCCGCGTGAGGCTATCGGCCGGCGCGCGGCGGAGCAAATGCTGACGTTGATGGCGGGTAACTCGGTGGCCAAACCGGTGCAGGACATGGGGTTTGAGTTGAAGGTGCGGGAAAGCACCTGAAGGTTGCGTCCCGCCCCTGTGGCGAGCGAGCTTGCTCGCGCTGGGCTGCGAAGCGGCCCCAAAAAACAGGGGACTGCTTCGCAGTCCGACGGGAGCAAGCTCCCTCGTCACAGGTCAGTGTTTAGTCTTGCGGATCGAGGTTATCCAGCGCTCGATTCACCGCCATTTCCGCCGACAGGATGATCTGCGCAATGCCCAGCGCGGTGTTGCGATGAGGGCTTTCCAGGAGGGTCGCGAAGTCGTTGATCATGACAGTGGCTGAAGCCAGGGATTCACAGGCGTGGGCCAGCAGCGTTTCGTTGTTGATGTCCGCTGAGACGTTGAACATGGGGCTGATCTTGCGCGGCGGGTTTGGGGTTGGTTTGAACATGGTGATGCTCCTAGAGTGATGGAGCTGCCACGATTCGCTGCTAGGCGAAAATAAGGTGACAGCCGTGCGTGGGCTAGCAGACCAGGACTCTAGAACCCGGTAGATCCGAAGATCTTCCCACGCACAGCCGCCATAACGTGAACGGACCACGAACGGTGAACGCATGCGTCTAAAGTACCCGGGCTGCTAGACCCGATCGCTGAATTGGCAGCGACACGGGAACGATAAAGTCCGGACTCCAGGCGCACAAGCCGGCGGATTCTGGCGTAGTTGTAGGCAATGGAGCAAGAAGCTGTAGCCTTTTGAAACCTGCCGAAACTGCTTTCCTACAGCCATTTCCTACACCTCAAGCCGACCGCTGTCCCTGTGGCGAGGGAGCTTGCTCCCGCCGGGCTGCGAAGCGGCCCCAAAAAAGCAGAGGACTGCTGCGCAGTCCAGCGCGAGCAAGCTCGCTCGCCACAGGTTACGCGGCGGACATAAGTCCTACGAAGGCCAACGCGCCTTTCTGCAATGGCTGGCTCTTGAGCCACACGGCATGCACCGGCAGCACCAAGCCATTTTCGATATTCCTGAACCTCAGGCGCTTGAGCCGTCCAGCGTCGAGCAACGGCTGCACCACCGACAACGGAAAATTGCCCCAGCCCAACCCCGCTTCAACCATCTCCAGTGCCGCCGCCAAGGTGTCGGTGCGCCAATAAGACTCGGCCACCAATGGCCGAATTTCGCTGATCGGCAAGTCGCGGCTGGCGACGATGATTTGCCGCACATGCACCAAATCTTCCAGAAACAAATCCTGCCCCTGAAACAACGGATTGTCCGCCGCCAGCGTGGCGATCATCCGTTCGGTGCCGACGAACTGAAACCGCTCCAGCACGTTCATGCTCAACCCGGCGAACGCCAGGCACACGCTGACTCGACCGCTGTGCAACATCGCCAGCACATCGTCCTGAGGCGCGGTCAGCACTTCGATGTCTAGCAGCGGATGACGTTCGGCAATCACCTTGAGCGCGGCCATCACCCGACGCTTGTCGATGTCCGCCACCACGCCGATCGACAGCTTGCTCTCCAGCCCCAATGACAACTCGACCGCATGCACTTGCAACTGCTTGAGCTGTTCAAAAATCAGCCGGGCGTGGGGCACCAGCGCACTGGCCATGGCGGTCGGCACCGGTTCGCGATGGCTGCGGTCGAACAGCGGATAACCGAGTTCGGCCTCCAGATTGCCGATGCCCATGCTCACCGCCGACGGCACTTTGCCCAGCGCCCGGGCCGCAGCGGAAAACGAGCCGCGCTCGATCACCGCGAGAAACAATTCAATGCTGTCGCTGTTGAAACTCATCCGCCGTCCTATCAATAAAACTGAAAGCTACTGACTTTTTCTGTCAGCCCTATTGAAGCTATCTTTCGCCGCCTTCGCCAGTGCTGCTGGCTCAAGTTCGCAAGAAAGAGGCAAAACTCCATGCAAGGCGTTAAACGCAAACTGGTCTACGTGTCGCTCTACGAAGTGATCGGCATGACTTTCTCGGCCCTGGGCCTGGCGCTGCTGTCCGGTACATCGCCGGGCAGCACCGGACCACTGGCGGTGATCATTACCACCATCGCCGTGACCTGGAATTTCATCTACACCTCGCTGTTCGAACGCTGGGAAAGTCGCCAGCCGTCACGCACCCGCACGGTCAAGCGGCGCATCGCCCATGCCGTGGGTTTTCAACTAACCTTGATAGTGTTTCTCATCCCGTTGATCGCCTGGTGGATGAACATCAGCCTGGTGCAAGCCTTCCTGCTGGATCTGGCGCTGATCCTGTTCATCCCGTGCTACACCTTCGCCTTCAACTGGCTGTTTGATCGCACGTTTGGTTTGCCAGCGTCGGCCCTGCCGGATCCTGCTTCTTGATGTTAGATTCCCGAGGCGTCGATTCGCTAAAGGAGTAGCTCCATGGAACATGCACTGAAGATTCTCGGTAAGGCTTCGTCCATCAACGTCAGAAAAGTCCTGTGGACCTGCGAAGAGCTGGGCGTTTCCTACGAACGTGAGGACTGGGGCAGCGGTTTTGCCTCGACCCACAGCCCCGAGTTCACCCGTCTCAACCCCAACGCCCAGGTGCCGGTGATCATCGATGACGCCGGGGTGTTGTGGGAATCCAATACGATTTGCCGTTACCTGGCCGGCAAGCATCACAACCACGAGTTACTGCCCACTGAACCAGCCGCCCGCGCGCGGGTGGAGCAGTGGATGGATTGGCAGGCCACCGAGCTCAATAGGTCGTGGAGCTACGCGTTCACCGCGCTGGTGCGCAAGGACCCCGAGTTTCAGGACCCGCATCAGATTGGCGTGGGTATCAATGACTGGAACCACAAGATGAGCATCCTTGAGCATCAGCTTGCGGCGACCAAGGCTTATGTTGCCGGGCCACGGTTCAGCCTCGCGGACATCGTCATCGGTTTGTCCGTCAATCGCTGGCTGATGACGCCCATGGAGCGGCCGGACTTCCCTGCCGTCGATGAATATTTCCAACGGCTGGCACAGCGCCCGGGATTCCTCAAACACGGCTGCAACGGCTTGCCTTAACCCCCGACACACGCCCTTGTCAGCGAAACACACTCTTTGTAGCAGCTGGCGAAGCCTGCGTTCGGCTGCGAAGCAGACGTGAATCAGCCGACGCGGTTTTCTCATGAAGACCGTGCACTCAGTTTTTACGACTGCTGCGCAGCCGAACGCAGGCTTCGCCAGCTGCTACAGATCGCTTTACGGTTTAACGGACTGGTATTAGCCCCTATTCCCATAGAAAGAGAGATTCATGAACGGACTCAACGTACTGCTCACCGGCGCCTGCGGCAGAATCGGCAAAACCTTTTTCGAAGCATCGAAGGATCGCTACACCTTCGTGCTGGCCGACCGCGTCGAACCCGATTTCCCGGTGGAAGCACCCCACCAGTTTGTGCGCCTGGACATGGCCGATCCCAAGGCCATCGCCGAAGTACTGAACGGCATCGACGTCATCGTCCACCTCGCCGGCATCCCCCACGCCACGGCAACCTTCGACGAACTGCTGCCCAACAACATCCTGGCCACCACTTACCTGTTTGAAGCCGCCGTGGCAGCCGGTTGTAAACGCCTGGTGTTCGCCAGCAGCGCGCAAACCATTGAAGGTTATCCGGTAGACCGGCAGATCACCCCGGGCATGCAAGTAATGCCGGCCAATCTGTATGGCGTGAGCAAATGTTATGGCGAGGCGTTGTGCGCGTTTTATGCCGCCAAGCGTGGGCTCTCGACCATCGCCATCCGCATCGGCGCTTTCGAGTTCCCGGACCGTCATGAGCTGACCAACGCCCGGGACCTGAGCGCCTGGCTCAGCCCCCGCGATGCGGTGCAATTGCTGCAGCGTTCGGTGGAAGTCGAAGGCGTGCAGCACCTGATCGCCCACGGTATTTCCAACAACCGCTTCAAGCGCCTCGATCTCAGCGAAACCACGCGAGTACTGGGTTATTTGCCGGTAGATGATGCGTTTCGGGAGTTTGATATCCCGATCGCGCCATAAACGCTTAAAAGGTCAGGCGTTATTGCGATAACCCGGCGAATCCAGGCGAAAAGCCGCAAAGATTCGCAACAATTTATTTCCGATAGCAGGCTAAGCTTCCCGTTCAACAAGAATCGGATCAGCCCATGTCTGCTCACACCCTCGCCGCTGTTCAATCAGACGGTATCGACCCTGTTCGTGCCGCTCAGATTTCCGCTCGCATCGACCGACTGCCAGCCGTTTCCACGATCTGGAAACTCGTGGCGTTGCTATCCATCGGCGGCTTTTTCGAGCTCTACGATCTATTTCAGACCGCCTACATCAGCCCCGGCCTGATCCGCGATGGCATCTTTGCTACCGGTAGCCAAGGCGTGTTCGGCTTCTCCGATCAGGCTGCATTTGCCTCGGCGACGTTTCTCGGATTGTTCCTCGGCGCGAGTCTGCTCAGTCCGTTGGCAGACCGCTTCGGTCGGCGAGCGATCTTCACCTTTGCGCTGATCTGGTACACCGTCGCGACCGTGGCCATGGGCGTGCAAAGTTCAGCGCTGGGGATTATCTGCATGCGCTTTCTGGTGGGTATTGGCCTGGGCATCGAGCTGGTGACCATCGACGCCTACCTCTCGGAACTGGTGCCCAAACGCATGCGCAGTTCAGCGTTTGCCTTTGCGTTTTTCGTGCAGTTTTTGTCAGTGCCGGCGGTGGCCTTGATGTCCTGGTGGCTGGTGCCGCAAGCGCCGTTCGGGGTCTCGGGCTGGCGTTGGGTGGTGCTGGCGAGCGCGGTGTTTGCGCTGTTTATCTGGTGGTTGCGTTCACGGCTGCCGGAATCGCCGCGCTGGTTGGCGCAGCATGGTCGCTTTGATGAGGCCAGCCGGATTCTCGATAGCATCGAAGCCCGCTGCGTGAAGGATCAGGGCAAACCGCTGGATGAGCCGGAACTGGCGGCGGTGGATATTCAGGGCTCGGGCCGTTTCGCTGATATCTGGCAGCCACCCTATCGCCGCCGCGCCTTGATGCTGATCGTGTTCCACGTATTCCAGGCCATCGGCTTTTTCGGTTTCGGCAACTGGTTGCCGGCGCTGCTGTCCGGCCAGGGCGTAAGCGTGACCCACAGTCTGATGTACGCCTTCATCATCACCCTCGCCTACCCGCTCGGACCGTTGCTGTTTGTGAAGTTCGCCAACCGTTTCGAGAACAAGTGGCAAATCGTCGGCTCTGCCCTCGGCGCCATGACCTTCGGCACGCTGTTCGCGCTACAGACCAGCGCGGTCGGGCTGATCGTCTGTGGGGTGATGATCACGTTCTGCAACGCCTGGCTGAGCTTCGCCTACCACTCCTACCAAAGCGAACTGTTCCCCACCAACATTCGCGCCCGGGCCGTGGGCTTCTGTTATTCGTTCAGTCGTTTGTCGACGGTGTTCAGCAGCTTGCTGATCGGGATCTTTCTCGAACACTTCGGCACACCGGGGGTGTTGGCGTTCATCGTCAGCAGCATGTTGATCGTGATGATCACCATCGGTTACTTCGGGCCGAGAACCCGCAACCTGGCGCTGGAGAACATCGCTCACCGCTGAGGCGGTTGCCGTCTGCCGCCCAGCGGCAAGTTCTGACCGCCGCCGCTGCTGAATCGCCCCGTAAACAGGGGCTTTCAGCAGCGGCACGCTAATTGCTCTTACAGACTCAACAGCAATTACCTACAGGTTTATCCATCATGTTGGTCAGTGCCCATCAAGCTTCCATCGTTCAAAAGACCCAGCGCACGGACATGGACCCGACCACGGCCGCCGCCAGTGCGCTGTACAGTGGTTTGATCCAGAACGCGCAAAACACCGTGGCGCAAATCAAGCAGGACAGCACCAATGTGCAGTCGTCCGGCCTGAACAACGCCACCCAGCAAATCAGCGCGGCGAGCACCATCAGCGATAACGTTGACGAAGCGTTCGCGAAAACCCGCGTGGGCCTGCAAGCGTCCGTCCCGGACGATAACAAGACCAAATCCACCGACAGCTCGGCCATGACCGACTTCAAGGACTACATGAGCAAAACGCCGGAACAGCGGCTGCGCGACAGTATTCTGAAAGAAATGGGCATCACCGAAGATCAGCTGCAAGCCATGCCGCCGGCGCAACAACTGGCGATTGGCAAAGAAATCGCCGAGCGCATCCAGGACAAGATGAAACTGGCCCAGGCTGACAAGGAAAACGGCAGTACCGAGAAGGCTGATGGGCCTCAGGTGGTCGACAAGTTCCTGGCTTCGCTTTAAGCCACCACACAAAACCCTGTGGGAGCGGGCTTGCTCGCGAAGGTGGTGTGTCAGATACCAGTGATGTTGACTGACACGACGCCTTCGCGAGCAAGCCCGCTCCCACATTGGGTTTGTGGTGTTCTTGGATCAGTTCAATTGCAACGTCGAGTTGAACTGGCTGATCGCATCCACCACATGCCGCGACCCTTGTTGAATTTCCAGGATCACCTCCCCCGCTTCGTTCGCCAGTTCCACGCCTAACCCGGTGCGGCTCAGGCTTGATTGCATGCTCGACACCGCGCTCAACGACAAATCGTGGTTCTTGCGCACCACTTCGACAATCTCCAGCGTCGCCTGACTGGTACGTGCCGCGAGGCTGCGCACTTCATCGGCGACCACCGCGAACCCGCGTCCATGCTCCCCGGCCCGGGCCGCTTCGATGGCGGCGTTGAGCGCCAGCAGGTTGGTCTGGTCGGCGATGCCGCGAATGGTCTGGACGATGGTGCCGATGATGTCGGACTGTTTGCTCACCGCATCGATGCTCTCGGCGGCTTCGTTGAGGTCGCGGGAAATGTCCTGGATGATCTGCACCGTTTGCTGAACCACCTGGGAACCTTTCTGCGCACAGGCGTCGTTTTGTACCGAAGTGCTATGGGCCGATTCGGCGGCGGTTTGCAGGGTGGTGACCTGATTGGTGATGTCGCTGGCGAACTTGACCACTTTGTACAAGCGGCCCTTGCTGTCGAACAACGGGTTGTAGGACGCCTCCAGAAAGACCGTATGACCGTGTTTGTCTCTGCGCTCGAAACGGTGCGAGTGATATTCGCCGCGATTGAGTGACGCCCAGAACGCCTTGTACTGCGCAGACTCGGATTCGGCCCGATGACAGAACAGACTGTGGTGCTGACCGACCACTTCGTTGAGCGAGTAATGCATGGTTTTCAGGAAGTTTTCGTTGGCGGCAATCACGCGCCCTTCGGGGGTGAATTCGATCACCGCCATGGAGCGCCCGATGGCCGCGAGCATACTCTCCTCTTCGTGTTCTTTATTGATCCGGGCCGTGATGTCGGAGGCCACTTTCATCACACTTCTAACCTGGCGATCAGGCCCGAATACCGGCATGTAACTGGCTTCAAGCCAAATTTCCCGACCGGCCTTGTTCAAGCGCAGGAACGTGCCACTGATCGGTTCGCCTCGGGCCAGGTCACGCCACAACTTGGCGTATTCCTCGCTGCGGTAGAACGCTTCTTCGCAAAAGATCCGGTGGTGTTTACCGCGCACTTCCTCGGCGCTGTAACCCATGGTGGCGCAGAAGTTGTCGTTGGCATCGAGCACGATGCCCTCAGGGCTGAATTCGATCATCGCCATCGAGCGACTGACCGCCGCCAACTTGGCATTGGCCTCGGTCAATGCGCAGTTGGATCGCTCGATCTGCAGCAGGTCAGCCTTGTGATGTAGGTTAAACATGGTTCTATCACCTTCAGCGCGTTCTTTTGATTGATGAAAGTTCTTGGTCTTTCAAGATCCACCACTACGTTCCACGGAACAGGCACACGCATCCCTCCAAGGGAAGGATTTGTCAGGTGATAAATGATGTTCAATCGGAGTGTCCATGCAGCAACGCTCTTATCAAGACATCCTTCTCTTGATAGCCCGGTCGGGCCAACAACCCTAACGATTGGGTAAGTAACTCCATTTACGGGACCGCTCCTTGTTGTTCAGTGTCGGTGCCTTGGGCTGCGCACTCTTGAGGCTTTTTCGGCTGTGCTCGACGGTCGCCAATCCTTGATATGGCGACCGACATTGCTAACTAAGAGTGAGCATAGACAGCGACATAGAGGGTGCAAGGCCATTAGTCGGCCAGTATTCAGGGCTTTCAGGACAAAAGCTGGACTGGGGTCACTGGGGGTGGGATTTGAGGCGCGGGGGGTTATTGGCCAGGCGAGAAAGCGGCTATGGCCGCAGAATTGGCGGAGGGGTGGAGACCATTCGCGAGCAAGCCCGCTCCCACAGGGGATATCGGGTGTTCACAAATGCTGTGTTCACCGGAGATCCCTGTGGGAGCGGGCTTGCTCGCGAAAGCTATCGATCAGACACCACAAAAACTTCAGAAAAAACCTACAAACTCCCACTCACCTTGCTCGCCACTTCCCCCGGCACCCAGCCCTTCCACACCTGCGGTTGATCACGCAAAAACGCTTCGGCGACCTGACGCGGTTGCTGACGTTTTTCGCTCATCTGCGCCAGCGTCTGGTTCAGCAGATAAATCGGCAGATCGACTTTTTCAAAGAACGCCACCAAGTCCGGGTACTGCGCCTTGAACGGTGCGGACACGCCAATCGCCAGTTTCGCCGGCATCGAGCGAGTGCCTTTCGGATGCGGGTTGTTGGCATCGGCCAGGGTTTTCCAGGCTTCGGCATCGAACGCTGGTTCGTCGAGTTTCACCAGTTTGAAACGACCCAGCAACGGCGTCGGCGACCAGTAGTAGAACAGCACCGGTTTGCCACGGCGGATCGACGAGGCCACCTCGGCATCCAGCGCGGCACCGGAGCCGGTGCGGAAGTTGACGTAGTCGGCGGTCAGGTCATAGGCCTTGAGTTTCTGGCTGTTGACGATTTCCGAGGTCCAGCCGGTAGGGCTGTTGAGGAAGCGCCCACGGCTCGGGTCTTCCGGGTCGCGGAATACATCCTTGTAGCGTGGCAGGTCGGCAACGGATTTCAGCTCCGGTGCCAACGGCTTGATCCCGCGTTCCGGGTCGCCCTTGATCACGTACTCCGGCACCCACCAGCCTTCAGTCGCTCCTTTGACCGTATCGCCGAGGCCGAACACTTTGCCCTCGTTCGACGCCTTGACCCATGCCGGACTACGCCCGGCCCATTCTTCGCCGATCACCTGAATATCGTTCTTGGCCAGCGCCGCTTCGAGGCTGACGGTGCTGCCCGGCAATGTATCGGTCGGGTAGCCGTAGCCTTTCTCGACGATCAGGCGCAGCACTTCAGTGATAAAACTGCCGCTTTCCCAAGTGATGTCGCCAAAGTGGATCGGCGCGGTTTTTTCGGCGGCGGGCGCGTGCGTTGCCACGAGGCTCAGGGCCAGCAGCGAACTGCCGAGCAGGGTTTTGATCGATCTCATGCGGACCTCTGGGTTGTTCGGTTTAGGGGTTCATTGGCGCTGTGCTGGATGCACAAGGCTTGGGTGCGCGTCATGTAGACGCTGACCGAACGCTGGGAAATGCCCAGTTCGGCGGCGATTTGCGGGTAAGTCAGGCCGTCGATGCGCGACAACAGGAACGTCGCCCGGACCTTGCCCGGCAAGCGTTCGAGGCTGCGGTCGAGGCGATGCAGGGTTTGGGTCAGTTGCAGCAATTCTTCGGGCGACTGTGCTTGCTCGGCATCGGCGTTTTGCAGTTGTTCCAGATGCTGACGCTCCAGATCGCGGCGGCGCCAGAGCTGGTAGATCAAGCGCTGGGCGATGGTGGTCAGCAAGGCGCGGGGCTCGCGGATTGGCGTCAGCCCTGGGGATTCGAGCAGTTGCGTGAAGGTTTCAGAAGCGATGTCTTCGACGTCGGCACTGGCGCCCAGTTGCCCGCGCAACCGTGCGCATAACCACGGGTAATGTGCGCGGAACAATCCGCCCACGTGGTTGCGATGGGAAAGGTCGGCGCCGGACATAGGGGCTCCTGGGGTTAGGGGTCGCTGAATGTCCGGTGATCCGGTGGCGCGATTCTAGCCGGGGAGCCTTATTCTTTAATAATACTTAAAAGGTATTTTTATATTCGATTGTGGAATTTATGTGGCGCTTGTTAGATCGCCTTCGCGGGCAAGCCTCGCTCCTACGGGACGGCGTCCGTCAGCGTAAGCGTCCATAGCCCAACGTCTCGGCTTCCTGCTGGTACTCCAGCACCACTTGATAGTCGCTTTGGGTCGCGGGCAACACTTCTTGCAAACCGAGTATTTCGGCTACGTCCGGCAGCTCGCGCAACGTCTGGTTCATCACCTGCCGAAGCTGTTCGATCTGCTCATCGCTCGCGCTCGCGACGGTGATGTAAGGCAAGGTAGGACTGAAGGCACTGCGGGCAACCACGCGCAAACCGGCCACTTCTTTTTCGGCGTGTCGCGCCAGGTAGGCGAAGGTCACGCTGTCGATGGCGGCCAGGTCGGCGAGGTCTTCGCGCAACCAACGCAGGCTTTCGCGATGGGCGCCGCTGATGCCGACACTGGCGAAGAACTGACCGTCGCGGTGCAACGGCGCCAGTCGATGGCGCAGCAGGTTCATGCCGCTGTTGGAGCCTTCGTCATTGATCACCCCGCGACTGTTGTAAAACGCCGGCAAGCTGCGGCGTGGATCGTCGGCGCGACTGAGCAGCAGGCTGCAATGGTTGCCGCCGTTGCTGTCCGGCAATTCGTAACGTGGGCGGCCGACCACCCGGACCTGATCGCGCAACAAGGTCATCAGCGGATAGCCGCAGGTTTGGGTCAGCAGCAGGTCCGGCGATAGCCAGAGGTCTGGCAGCGACAGGCCTTCGGCGGTTTGCCGGGTGGTGTCCAGGCGCTCGAGAATCCGGGTCAGCCAGCGTTCGTTGGCCTGGCGGATGGGCTCGGGGGCGGTGTACATCAGCAGTTCGGCGATTTTTGCTGTCATCAAATTATTCCCATACAACAATGAACCCATTGTGGGAGCGGGCTTGCTCGCGAAAGCGGAGTGTCAGGCACCATTGATGTCGACTGATACACCGCCTTCGCGAGCAAGCTCGCTCCCACAAGGAAGTCACCTTTGATCAATGAAATGGATGCTGCGGGCTGTCGATCGCCCTCACCCCATGCCGGCGCCACAACTCTCCATAACCCTGCACCAAAAAACCGCCACTGCGCGTCAGCCATTGCTCGCGCCGCGCCCGATAAGCCTTGGGCAAGTCATACCAGGGCAAGCTCGGCAAATCGTGATGCACCAGGTGCAGGTTGTTGTTCAGGAACAGCCAACTCCACGGCCACGAGGCTTCATTGAGCACCGTGCGTTGCTCGGGCTGGGCGTTGGGGCGGTGTTCATAGTAGGAGCGAATCATTGCAATCGACAGCGCCGGCACGCTGATCAGCAGCAGGTAATGCCACACCGGCAACGCGCTGTAGCGGGCGATGAAGGTCAGCATCAACACGGTGAGCGTGCCGTGGGTCAGCCACATCAGCCAGGCCTGGCGCTCGCCTGCGCGCAGGCGTCGCAGCTCCTTGCGGGCCAGGGCTTGCAACGCCATCGGCGCGCCAACCATCACACGCCCGAGCACGGTTTTATTCAGTCGGTGCAGGGCCTGTTTGAACACGGAGCTGCGCTGCCAGTGTTTGGCGGTGAGGTAACGGCTTTCCGGGTCGCGACCGGGAACGGTCAGGTCTTCGTCGTGGTGATGCAGCAAATGGCTATTGCGATAGAGGGTGTAGGGAAACCACACCGCAAACGGGGCGTAACCGAGGAGTCTGTTCAGCGCCAGCCAGCGCGTGGGATGGCCGTGGAGCAATTCGTGCTGCACCGACAACCAGAGCACCACTAACGGAATCAACAACAGCGTGCTCCAGCCAAGGCCCAGGCGCTCACTGGCCAGGACAATGCTGAACCAGGCGACGTACACACCGATCAGCAACAACCAGGTCGGCCACTCGGTGCGAGCCGTCAGGCGTTGGCGCAGGGTTTCGATTTCTGCTCGATGGGCGGCGTCGAAGTAATGGGACATGGCTTTGCTCAGAACGGGACTTGTCCCTCTCTGTGCAACGACGCGGGGAAATCTTGCAGATTATTTTCTTGTTTCTTCAGAGCGTGCCCGGTGAACATCTGTGGCGAGGGGGCTTGCCCCCGTTCGGCTGCGCAGCAGTCGCAAAGACGATTACGCAGCTTTCAGGAAACCGCAGTAACAGCATTGGGAGCGCTTCGCACTCCAACGGGGGCAAGCCCCCTCGCCACAGCAAGCTCCCACGCCACAGGTTCTCGGTCGCGTCAGGGGATCAATGCCCGAACACATCCACCTTCTTGGCCTTTTTGTCCGCGCGCTTTTCATCGGCGGTTTTTGCCGGTTTTTTCTTTGCCGCTTTTTTTGAATCCATGCCTTTGGCCATGATACGTACTCCACTCATACGGGATGTGAAGTCAGGTATACACCTATCGCACCGCCCGCGTTCTTTTATAATCGCCCGCCTGACCCATCGACAGCTCAAGCCCATGCCAGACACCCAATACGCTTTGCTCGACGAGCCGCTGTGGCCGTTAATGAACAAGTTTTACCGCGTCCATCAATCACCGATGAAAGCGGTGCGCGATGCACAATTGTGGGTGGCCCGGCGCGGGGAAATTGTCGCGGCATTGTGTTTGCGACCGGTCGCGGGCGGGTTTTGGTTGACCGGCTTGTTTGTCGATCCTGCGTGCCGTGAACAAGGCCTCGCCGCCGCGTTGATCGCCGAAGCCGTCAAAGGCCTCGACAGCCCGGTCTGGCTGTACTGTCACCCGGATCTGCGCGGCTTTTACGAGCGCCGTGGCTTTACCTTCGACCCGCAAATGCCCTACGCCATGGTCGAGCGCCTGACCCGTTACGCGCGCAGCAAACCGATGATTGCGATGGGCTTAGAACCGTTGGTGAGGTCGACCAATGATAATGTGTGATCAGCCGCCAATGGCTGCGTGCTAGCCTCGGGGTCGACTTCGACTTCGCCAGGACGCTCCATGAAACCTGCCCTACTCGCCTTGACCCTTTCCGCCCTGCTCGCCCCAGCCTTGGCCCATGCGGCCGACGCCCAGCCCATCTCCGCCGCGCAATACGCCGAAGTGCTCAAAGGCACCTGGCGCGCGCCGCAGAACGTAGTGCGCGACGTCTACCGGCATCCTCAACAGAGCCTGCAATTCTTCGGCTTGCGACCGAACCAGACGGTGATCGAAATCACTCCCGGCAGTGGTTGGTACAGCGAACTGCTGGCGCCGCTGCTCAAGGATCACGGCCACTACATCGCCGCCGTTCAAGCGCCGACCGCCAGTGATTACGCGCGCAAAAGCGAAGAAACCCTCAAGGCCAAATTCGCCGCCACCCCGGCGCAATACGCCAAGGCCCAAGTGGTCGAGTTCGATCCCAAGGCTCCGGTGCTCGGCAAACCCGGTTCGGCCGACACCGTGCTGACCTTCCGCAACGTGCACAATTGGGTACTGGCGGACACGGCGCCGCTGATGTTCGAGTCGTTCTTCAAGGTGTTGAAACCGGGCGGCGTGCTCGGCGTGGTGGATCACCGGGCCAAGGACGGATCATCGCTGGACGAGATCAAACACAGCGGTTACCTGACCACCGCGTACGTGGTGAAACTCGCGACGGATGCGGGGTTCAAGCTTGAGGAGAAAAGCGAGATCAATGCCAATCCGAAGGACACCAAGGATTACCCTGAAGGCGTCTGGACCTTGCCGCCAGCGTTGACGTTGGGGGAGAAGGATAAAGCCAAGTATGTGGCGATTGGCGAGTCGGACCGGATGACGTTGCGGTTCGTCAAACCTGCGAAGTGAAGAACTGAAAAACTGAGGAGATCAACTGTGGGAGCGGGCTTGCTCGCGAAGGCGGTGTGTCAGTCGACATCAATGTTGGCTGATACGGCCTCTTCGCGAGCAAGCCCGCTCCCACATTGGGTTTTGGGGTGAGTTTTGGTTAATCGTCGGCGTTGGGATCAAGATCCGGGAACATCACTTCGGTAAACCCGAACTTGGTGAAGTCGGTAATCCGCGACGGGTACAAACGGCCGATCAGGTGATCGCATTCGTGCTGCACCACTCGCGCATGAAACCCCGAGGCGATCCGCGTAATCGGCTGGCCCTTGGGATCAAAACCTTCATAACGAATGTGCTGGTAGCGATCCACCGCACCGCGCAAGCCCGGCACCGACAGGCAACCTTCGAAACCTTCTTCCAGGGTCGGGCTCAGCGGCGTGATCAGCGGATTGATCAGGATCGTCTGCGGCACGGCTTCGGCGTCGGGATAACGTTCGCTGTGCTCGAAGCCGAAGATCACCAGTTGCAGGTCCACGCCAATCTGCGGTGCGGCCAGGCCAACGCCGCCGACGCTTTCCATGGTCTGGAACATGTCGTCGATCAGTTGCCACAATTCAGGGCTGTCGAACATTTCAGCAGGCACGGGCGGCGCGATACGCAGCAGGCGCTCGTCGCCCATTTTCAGGATTTCACGGATCATGTTCAGGCTTCGTCAGTGTTCGGCTTGAGCGAGTGATCCCGTCCCAGTCCCGATACGTGTTGTTTGGTTTCGTGGTCGTGCTCGCCGGGGACCTTTTCGCCAGGGTCCTTGCCTTCGGTCGACATGTGCTCGATCACCGCATTCATTTCCGCGCCGAGCAACAGCACTGCGGCGGAAATGTAGAAGTACAGCAACAGCACGATGATCGCGCCGATACTGCCATACATGGCGTTGTAGTTGGCGAAGGTCTTGACGTAAAACGCAAAACCCAACGAGGCGATGATCCACACCACCACCGCCAGTACCGAGCCCGGCGTGATGAAGCGAAACTCCTGGCGCACGTCGGGCATGACGTAATAGATCAATGCCACGGCAACCATCATCAGGATCACGATCACCGGCCAGCGCGCGATGGTCCAGACCGTGACGATGAAGTCTTCGAGACCGACCTGCGCGGCAATCCAGCCCATCACCTGCGGCCCGAGCACCATCAACGCGGCAGCGGCCAGCAGCATGCCGGCGATGCCAATGGTGTAGAAAATCGACAGCGGAAAACGCTTCCACACCGGCCGGCCTTCGACCACATCGTAGGCGGCGTTCATCGCGCTCATCATCAGCCGCACGCCCGCAGAAGCGGTGTACAAGGCGATGACAATACCGATCGAAAGCAAACCACCCTTGGATTGCTGCAACTGATCGATCACCGGGTTCACTTGCTCCAGGGCCTGGGGCGGCAACACCAGTTCCGATTGCAGGCGCAGCCAGGAGAAGAAGTCCGGCAGGTGCAGGAAACCGATCAGGGCAATCAGGAACAGAATGAAGGGGAACAGCGAGAACAGCATTTGATAGGCCAACGCCGAGGCATAGGTCGACATCTCGTCATCGATGAACTCGGTGACCGTGCGCACCATCACGCGGTGGATGGGCAGACCTTTCATGTCCGGGAAAATCATTAGCGTCTCCTTTCGCCGCAAAAGGGTTGAAGTCGTGGCGACTCAGGGGCCGTTTTCTACATCAAAGTAGCCTACTTGGCGACCTTGAAACAATTTCGTTGTTTAACCGAGGCGGCTGACACAAAAACGGCCATCCGCGGATGGCCGTTTCAGTGTGCCTGAAGGGGCGGACACGTCAGGACTTATCGACCGCTTTCTTGACCGCGTCCTTGGCTTTGCCAACCGCTTGCTGGGCTTCGCCTTTCTTTTCCTGCACTTTGCCTTCTACTTCCAGTTTGGTGTTGTCAGTGGCCTTGCCGACGCCTTGCTTGACGTTGCCGACCGCTTCGTTTGCCATGCCTTTAACTTTATCGCCAGTGCTGCTCATGGTGTTTCTCCTGTGAACAATTCAAGGGTCATAGTCGTTACAGAAAGATTGACCGGAGGCGTTTGCACGGAGTTTCATTTATTTTCAATGCGACATTTCATCGCCGATTAAAGGTTGGGCTTTATGTTTGCCGTGCAACCCCCGAGAATGCGCAACGTATTCAGGCCATGGCGCTGAAGATCCAATCCCGTAGGAATGTTATGAAACTCGATAAAAAGCAGGCCATTGCCCGCAGAAACCAGGAACTCGGCGGTGCTGTGCTTGGCGTCAACAACTGCCATTTCACCGAATTGAACCGCAACCGCAACATCTGGTGGTTCGACATCCCGGTGGCGCGCCTGGCCGTTGGTCAGTACGAGTGGGTGCACCTGTTGATGCATACGCCGGACACCGACGAACTGCTGCACCTGAAAGTGCCGACGGTGTTCCTGCGGGAAAAACTCGAAGGCCTGGTGGTGCGCAACGAAGGCAAGCGCAAAGCGGCCCTGAGCCTGGAACTGAGCGCCGACAAGGACTCCTACCTGCAGGACATGCGCCCGGCGGGTACCAACGTCAACTTCGCGCCGTTCCGCCTCTAAAGGCAAAAACTTCGCGAGCAAGCCCGCTCCCACAGGGAAACGCATTCCAATTGTGGGAGCGGGCTTGCTCGCGAAAGCGATCTGACAGACGCTGAAGCTCTCCAGGCCAACAACAAAAAGCCCCGCATCTCTGCGGGGCTTTTGTGTTTCAAGCGGGGCTTACTTCTTCAAGCCCAGCTTCTTCAGCTCTTCGTCACGCAGTTCGCGACGCAGGATCTTGCCGACGTTGGTGGTCGGCAGCGCGTCGCGGAACTCCACGGAGCGCGGGACCTTGTAGCCAGTGACGTTGGCGCGCATGTGCTCCATCACCGTTTCCTTGGTCAGGGTCACGCCCGGCTTGACGACGATGAAGATCTTGATCGCCTCACCCGACTTCTCGTCCGGTACGCCGATGGCTGCGCATTGCAGCACGCCCGGCAGGGTCGCCAGCACGTCTTCGAGCTCATTCGGGTACACGTTGAAACCGGAGACCAGGATCATGTCTTTCTTGCGATCGACAATACGCATGTAGCCGTCCGGCTGGATCAGCGCGATGTCGCCGGTCTTCAACCAGCCCTCGCTGTCGAGCATTTCATCGGTGGCGTCCTGGCGCTGCCAGTAGCCCTTCATGACTTGCGGGCCTTTCACGCACAACTCACCGATTTCGCCCAGCGGCTGTTCAACGCCGGCATCGTCGATGACTTTGCACAGGGTCGAAGGCACCGGAATCCCGATGGTGCCGATCTGGATGTGCTGGATCGGGTTGACCGTGGCCACCGGGCTGGTTTCGGTCATGCCGTAACCTTCGCAGATGCCACAACCGGTGACCGCTTTCCAGCGCTCGGCCGCGGCCAGTTGCAGGGCCATGCCGCCGGACAGGGTGACTTTCAGCGCCGAGAAGTCCAGCTTGCGGAACGCTTCGTTATTGCACAGCGCCACGAACAGCGTGTTCAGGCCAACAAAACCGCTGAACTTCCACTTCGACAGTTCCTTGACCATCGCCGTGAGGTCGCGCGGGTTGCTGATCAGGACGTTGTGGTTGCCGATCAGCATCATCGCCATGCAATGAAAGGTGAAGGCGTAGATGTGATACAGCGGCAGCGGCGTGATCAGGATCTCGCAACCTTCATTGAGGTTGGAACCCATCAGTGCCTTGCACTGCAGCATGTTCGCCACCAGGTTGCGGTGGGTCAGCATCGCGCCCTTGGCCACGCCGGTGGTGCCGCCGGTGTATTGCAGCACCGCGACATCGCCGCTGTCCGGGTTGGCTTCAGCCACTGGCTGGCCATGGCCCTTGCTCAGCACGTCGTTGAACTTGACGGCCTTGGGCAAGTGATACGCCGGGACCATCTTCTTCACGTACTTGATGACGCTGTTGATCAGCAGGCGTTTGAGCGGTGGCAGCAGGTCGGCCACTTCGGTGACGATCACGTGCTTGACGCCGGTTTTCGGCACGACGGTCTGGGCCAGATGCGCCATGTTGGCCAGGCAGACCAGGGCTTTGGCACCGGAGTCGTTGAATTGGTGTTCCATCTCCCGCGCGGTGTACAGCGGGTTGGTGTTGACCACGATCAGCCCGGCGCGAATCGCACCGAAAACGGCTACCGGGTACTGCAACACGTTGGGCAACTGCACGGCGATTCGATCACCGGGCTGCAAGTCGGTATGCTGCTGCAGGTAAGCGGCAAAGGCACCGGACAATTCGTACAGTTCACCGTAGGTGATTGTCTTGCCCAGGTTGCTGAATGCCGGTTTGTTAGCGAAGCGTTGGCAGGACTGCTTCAACACTGCCTGAATATTCGGATACTCGTCTGGATTGATGTCGGCAGCAATCCCGGCAGGGTACTTATCCTTCCAAAAGTCTTCGATCATGGAAGCCCACTCCTCAGCAACGCGAATTCATCACCGCATTTGATGCGATTATTATTGGTGTGTGTTTTTTATTGGTGAGTCTGGCTTTTAGATAGGCCGAGAAGTCACAAAAGCGCGCCGAGAGTAGCAGCTTTGCCAAGGGCCGACTAGAGCCAAAAGTAGCCTCTACAGTCACTTTGATGACTCAAGAACAGCAAGCAGTCATTTTAGAGCAAAAATTCTATAGAAGCCTGGAAGGCCCTGAAATTGGGGGTTTAGAGCCTCCAAAGAATTGCTATCAGGTTGGCGACATCCCAATGTGGGAGCGGGCTTGCTCGCGAAGGCAGTGTGTCATCCAAATAAAGGATGACTGACATACCGCCTTCGCGAGCAAGCCCGCTCCCACATGGAATACCGGTTACGCGATATCGCGCAACTCCCGCCGCAGAATCTTGCCCACCGGCGTCATCGGCAACGACTCGCGCAACACAATGTGCTTGGGCACTTTGTACGCGGTGAAGTTTTCTTTGCAGTAAGCCTTCAACTCTTCAAGGCTGACCCCGGATTCCCGGGCCACCACAAACAACTTCACCGCCTCCCCCGAACGTTCATCCGGCACGCCGATCACCGCGCAGTTGGCGACTTTCGGGTGGGCCATCACCACGTCTTCGATTTCGTTCGGGTACACGTTGAAGCCCGAGACGATGATCATGTCTTTCTTGCGATCGACGATGCGCACGAAACCATCCGGATCAATGACCCCGATGTCACCCGACTTGAACCAACCCTCGGCATCCAGCACTTCGGCGGTGGCCTCGGGTTTGTTCCAGTAGCCCTTCATGATCTGCGGGCCCTTGATGCACAACTCGCCGCGCTCGCCCAATGGCTGCTCGACGCCTTCGTCATTGATGACTTTCAGCGTGGTGCCCGGCACTGGCAGGCCGACCGTGCCGATCCGCGACTTGTCGCCATACGGGTTGGTGCAGGCCACGGGCGAGGTTTCGGTCAGGCCGTAGCCTTCGGTAATGCGGCAACCGGTGAGTTGTTCCCAACGCTCGGCAGTGGCCTTGACCAGCGCGGTGCCGCCAGAGTTGGTGAGCTTGAGGCTGGAGAAATCCAGGGTCTTGAAGTCCGGGTGATCCATCAGCGCGACGAACAGCGTGTTGAGCCCCAGCAACGCCGAGAACCGCCAGTTCTTCAGTTCCTTGATAAAGCCCTTGATGTCGCGCGGATTGGTGATCAGCACGTTGTGGTTGCCGGTCACCATCATGCACATGCAGTTCGCTGTGAAGGCATAGATATGGTAAAGCGGCAGCGGCGCGATCATCACTTCCTGGCCTTCGCGCAGCAGCGGCTGACCGTCATTGCCGAACTGGCCCAGACAGGCGCGCGCCTGTTGCATGTTCGCCACCAAGTTGCCGTGCGTCAGCATTGCGCCCTTGGCCAGGCCGGTGGTGCCGCCGGTGTATTGCAGCACCGCGATGTCGTCGAGGCCAACCTTCAGCGGCTTGATGCCCAGGCCCCGGCCGAGGCGCAGCGTACTCTTGAAGGAGATGGCCTGGGGCAAGGCATAGTCCGGGACCATTTTCTTGACCTTGCTCACCATCGTATTGACCAGCCAGCCCTTGGCGGCGGGCATCAGGTCGCCCATCTTCGCTTCGATCAGGTACTGGATGTCGGTGTCGGCCAGCACTTCCTGGACCTTGGCCCCGAACATGTTCAGGTACACCAGCGCCCGGGCACCGGAATCCTTGAACTGATGACGCATCTCCCGCGGGGTGTACAGCGGGTTGGTGTTGACCACGATCAGCCCGGCGCGCAATGCGCCAAACACGGCAATCGGGTAATGCAGGACGTTGGGCATCTGCACCGCGATGCGATCCCCCGGCGCGAGGTCGGTGTGGGCTTGCAGGTAACCGGCGAATGCGGCGCTGTAGCGCTCGAGCTCGGCGTAGGTCAGGGTCACGCCCATGTTGCTGAAGGCCGGGCGATCCGCGAATTTCTTGCAGGAACGCTCGAACACCTCGATCACCGACTTATAGACCCCAAGATCGATGTCCAGGGGCACGCCGGCCGGGCGTTTATCATTCCAGAAATCAGGTTGCATTGTTCTTGTCCTCTTTACCTGAATCACCTTGGCCGCTTTTCTGTCATTCCTGAGAAACAAAAAGCAAAAAGCGGAGCTTCACGGACACTAGCAGTTATGGCGAATCAGGCAAATACGGCCAACACCGTCATAGATCGTGTGAATCTTCCTAGGGTGGCGTGGGCTGATCAGACGGCAAGCGTGGGATGCGCTATACAATGCAACCACATCGTGCAAAGGAATCGCCATGATCCACGACACTTTCTGGCTGACCGCGAGTGATCACAGCCGCCTCTTCGTCAACCAATGGCTGCCGGCCCCGCCGTTGAAAGCCGTGATTTTGCTGGCGCATGGCATGGCCGAGCACAGCGGTCGCTACGCCCGACTCGCGGAAAAACTCTGCGAACAAGGCTACGGCGTGTACGCACCGGACTTGCGTGGACATGGCAAAACTGCCGATAACGGCACGCTCGGGCATTTTGCCGATGACGATGGCTGGTGCAAGGTTGTCGGCGATCTCGCCAGCCTCAACCAGTACATCGGCCAGCAACACCCCGGCATGCCGATCATATTGTTGGGCCACAGCATGGGCAGCTACATCGCCCAGGCCTATCTGCTGCACCACAGCGCCAGCCTGCACGGCGCGATCCTCAGCGGCTCGAACTTCCAGCCCGTGGCGCTTTATCGCGCAGCGCGGCAAATCGCCCGGCTTGAACGCCTGCGCCAGGGACCGAAGGGGCGCAGCGCGCTGATCGAATTCCTGTCGTTCGGCTCGTTCAACAAAAAATTCAAACCGGCGCGCACCAAATTCGACTGGCTGAGCCGCGACCCGGCGCAAGTCGATCTGTACGCCAACGACCCGCTTTGCGGCTTTCGTTGCACCAATCAACTGTGGATCGACTTGCTCGGCGGCTTGCAGCAAATCAGCAAAGCGTCCAATCTCGCCCAGGTCGATCCGGGCCTGCCCTTGCTGGTGATGGGCGGCGAATGTGATCCGGTGAGTGAAGGCAAGCGTCTCAAAGATCTGGCCCATGCATTGCGCACGGCCGGCAGCCAGAACCTGCAATTGAATATCTACCCGCAGGCACGTCACGAACTGTTCAACGAGAGCAACCGCGATGAAGTGATCGCCGACGTATTGAATTGGATCGCCCAGGCGCTCAGCCACCGCCGCCCGGCCAGAACCGAGTAGTTTTTCGAATAGTTTTTTTTGTGGATTTTTAATTCGTCACAGGAATTGAGACAGATGACCCAGGTTACCAACACCCCTTACGAAGCCCTTGAAGTCGGTCAGACCGCCAGCTACAGCAAGACCGTAGAAGAGCGTGATATTCAGCTGTTCGCCGCGATGTCCGGCGACCACAACCCGGTGCACCTGGACGCAGAATTCGCCGCTGGCACCATGTTCAAGGAGCGCATCGCCCACGGTATGTTCAGCGGCGCGCTGATCAGTGCTGCGGTGGCCTGCGAGTTGCCTGGGCCGGGCACTATCTATATCGGTCAGCAGATGAGCTTCCAGAAACCGGTGAAAATCGGCGACACCTTGACCGTGCGTCTGGAAATTCTCGAGAAACTGCCGAAGTTTCGCGTGCGGATTGCCACTCGCGTGTTCAACCAGCGTGATGAATTGGTGGTGGATGGCGAGGCGGAGATTCTGGCGCCGCGTAAGCAGCAGACCGTGACCTTGCCTGTGTTGCCGGCGATCAGCATCGGCTGAAACTCTTTCGGAGCGATTCGCGAGCAAGCCCGCTCCCACAATGGATCTGCGTGAACACTAACTCTGTGCCCGCTGACGATCTAATGTGGGAGCGGGCTTGCTCGCGAATGGCCTCACCTCGAACTTTTGCCTGGCGCTGAATTCCGGGCACAAAAAAACGCCAGACTAGCTGGCGTTTTTTGTTACAGCGACGACTGCTTAAGAACGAGCACGCGCCTGGTTACGCAGGGCTTTCACTTGGTCGTGGTTGCGTTGCACGCCGTGGTACTGACGTTCAACCAGGTCACGAATGCCCACCAGGTTGTGCTTGGTGATTTTTTCCAGCGCTTCCTTGTAGGCTTTCAGCGCGTGGTCTTCACCGCGTTCGGCTTCGTTCAGCACGGCTTCTTCATCTTTGCCGGTGAACATCGCTTTCACGTCAACCCAGCGACGGTGCAGGTCACCGCTGACGCTGGTGGAAGTTTCCGGATCCCCGCCCAGCGAACGTACAGCAGACTGCAGTTCAGCAGCGGCGGTGGCGCAATCGGCAGAACGAGTAACGAACAGGGTTTTCAGTTCTGGATGCTTGATGTCTTCAGCGCAAGTCTTGAACCCTTCCTGACCGTCTTTACTGGTTTCGATCAGGTCGTTGAGTACAGAGATGGCTTCTTTATTCACGTCGGTCATTTTCAATTCCTCGCGGGTTGATGAGAGATGCAATAACTATTGCAGCCTGCATGCCAGCTTTGAATTGAGAATTTATTCCTTATTTTTCAATAGTTTAGTTTTACAGCCAATATCTGTATCCGCTTTATTTGCATGATCTGTCATTTGGCCTGCATGCAGAATGCCTGTATTTTCGAGGCTGTTTGAATCAAGACGACTGATTGATGAATCCTGAAAAGCTCGAACTGCTGATTACCCGCGAAATGCCCTTTGGCAAATACAAGGGACGCATTATCGCCGACCTCCCCGGCCAGTACCTGAACTGGTTCGCCCGCGAAGGTTTCCCCCACGGTGAACTGGGCGGTTTGCTTGCACTGATGCAGGAAATCGACCACAACGGTTTGTCCGAACTGCTCGAACCACTACGCGCCAAACATGGCAAGCCTGCGCCCCGCCACTGAACTGATTGAGTAGCCCATGCCCGAAAACACCCGCCGCGCCCGTGATGAAGCTTTCTGGCAGACCTTTGCCGATCGTTACTCTGTCGAACCTGGCCCCATCAATCTGGAGAACGGTTACTTCGGGCGCATGTCGCGCACGGTGGTCGAGGAATACCAGCGCAATATCGAGCTGATTAACCGCAGCAACTCGGTGCATGTGCGCCAACGCTTTGAACAGATCGAAAGCCTGGATATTCGTGCGCAACTCGCTGAGATGATTGGCGTGCGCGCGCACTCCGTCGCCCTCACCCGCAACGCCTCGGACGGCCTGCAGTCGCTGATCCGCAACTACAACCGTTTGCAGCCCGGCGATCAGGTGCTGCTGTGCGATCTGGAATACGACACGGTCAAGGGCGCCATGCGTTGGCTGGCTCGCCATCGCGGCGTGGAAGTGATCGAAATCGATCACCAGCACCCGGCCACCTTCGAAAGCTTGCTGGCCAGCTACCGCGAAGCCTTCGTGCGTTATCCACGGCTCAAGCTGATGGCCCTGACCCACGTCACCCACCGCTCCGGCCTGGTGATGCCGGTGCAGGCAATTGCGGCACTCGCCAAGGAACACGGGGTCGATGTGATCCTCGACGGTGCCCATGCCCTGGGCCAGATCGACTTCGATCTGGAAACCCTGGGCATCGCCTTTGCCGGGTACAACCTGCACAAATGGATCGGCGCACCGCTGACCCTGGGGTTCATTTACATCGCGCCGCAACGCCTGACGGATATCGACCCGGACATGGGCGAGATGCATTTCCCGATCAATGACATTCGATCCCGCACGCCCTACAGCACGCCGAACATTCCAGCGCTGATGACCCTGCCACTGGTGTTCGAGGAGCATCTGGCCATGGGCGGTTCTGCCGCCAAGGGCGCACGGCTCGATTACCTGCGTAACCGCTGGGTCAACGCCGTGCGCGACTTGCCGGGCATCGAAGTCATGACCCCGGACGATCCCCGACTGTACTGCGGCATCACCTCGATGCGCTTTACCCGCCACGCTGATCAGCAAGTGATGGTCGAGCGGCTGCTCAACGACTACAACCTGTTCACCGTGGCCCGCAGCGGTGCGGCGTTCGGGCCGTGCATCCGCATCACACCGGGGCTGACCACCACCGCCGCCGACATGGACCTGCTGACCCAGGCGCTGACCGAGCTGCGCTGATAGCAGCGTTCACACCGTGTACTTGTCGAAGTCCTCGGGCTTGATCTGGGTCGACACCGCAAAGGTGTCGATGCCGATGGTCATGTGCCCGAAGAAGCCGTCCTCCGTGGTGTCTCGACCGATGCTGTGAACGATCAGGGTCGAGGCGTCACCGCCCATGTTCCCGTAGTAATGATCCTGATCGTTGCTCAGCGGCGACACGCTCCGGCCCTTGTACTCCCTGGCGCTCAGCACCGATCTGGAGGCCACTTCGGGAAAGTACAGCTGACCGACCCAGGCGACATGCCGCTCTTCCAGATAGTTGTTGCCGCCGGTGATGCGCACCGCCACGTGAATGTGCAGTGCGCGACCGGCATAGAAGCCCGGATAGATCGTGGTAAACCGCACCATGCCCTTGTTGTCACTGAATTGCCCGCCGCGCAGGTAAGTGTCGTCGTCGGTGCGCGCAATCGCGCCGATGTCACCGGCATCGACTTCAAGGTCCGGATTGATCCGGCTCCAGCCCGAGTACGAACCCCGGGCGTTGCAATGCCAGATATCCACCAGCGCGCCGCTCACCGGCTCGCCGGTCATGGCATCGACAATCGCCAGGCGCAACACCAGGGGAATGCCGTCCTGGCCTTCGCTGATGTTTTTTCTGATGAGTTTCGGATTGCGGAAATAGGGACCGGCAATCTGCTCCGGGGAGAGCAGGCAGACGGTTTCGCGGGGAGTAGCAGAGGTGTCATCCATGAGGTTCTCTCTTCCATAAGATGATTCAAGGATAGAGAGAGATGCCGGGCGGGATGCGGTAACTATGTATCGGGGAATGTTTTCTGTAGGAGCGAAGCTTGCTCGCGAAAGCGGTCTGACATTCAACCTTTGCGGTGGATGTGATGACGTCTTCGCGGGCAAGCCTCGCTCCTACAGGGGCATGTGTTGCGCGGGATTTTTTTGAGGCAAAAAAAAACGGTGCACCGACCAAGCGCACCGTAAAGCCGTAGAACACACAACGAAGTGTCAGGTAAAACTATCAATCCAACTGCATCAGTCCAGCAGCGCCAATGCCTCGGCGGTGCATTCCTGAATGCGGGCCCAGTCGCCATTCTTGATCCACTCCGGATCAAGCATCCAGCTACCGCCCACGCACATCACGTTTTTCAACGCCATGTAGCTCTTGATATTGGCCGGGCTGACGCCGCCAGTCGGGCAGAATTTAACTTCGCCGAATGGACCGCCAAGTGCCTTGATAGCCGCGACGCCGCCGCTGACTTCCGCCGGGAACAGCTTGAAGCGGCGATAACCCAGGCCATAGCCTTCCATGATGCCGGAGGCGTTGCTGATGCCGGGCAACAGCGGGATCGGGCTGTCGACACTGGCTTCGAGCAAGTCACGGGTAATGCCCGGGGTGACGATGAATTGCGAACCGGCCCTTTCGGCGGCGGCGAGCATGCTGCGATCAAGCACAGTGCCGGCACCGGTCACCAGTTCCGGACGCTGCTCGCGCAGGATCTGGATGGCTTTGAGGCCGAACTGCGAACGCAGGGTCACTTCCAGGGCGGTCAGGCCACCGGCGGCCAGGGCGTCGGCCAGTGGCAGAACGTCCTGTTCGCGAGCGATGGTGATCACCGGCAAAATCCGCGCCTTAGCGCAGAGGCTGTCGATCAGGGCAACTTTGTCCGCCATGGAAACGGTCGGGGATGTGTTTGTCATAGCGGCTGATCCTTGGCTCATGGGCACCAGTAAATCTCTAACGTAGGTTGCAGAAACGCGCGAATCGGCATGGCGGCGACATCGTCACCGGCCAATGCGGCACTCAAAGTAGTCAGCTTGGACTGACCGGAAATCGATAGAACGGTGTTCGTGGCCGAAGCCAGCAGCGCGCGGCTCATGGTCAAGCGCTGATGCGGCACGGTCGGCGCCAGCATCGGGTAACAACGGCGTGTGCCATCGACTTTCAATGCATCGGCCAGGTTCGGGCTGTTCGGGAACAGCGAGGCGGTATGCCCGTCGTCGCCCATGCCCAGAATCAGCACGTCGATCGCCGGCAACTCTGCCAGCAAGCGGTCAGCCTGCTCGGCCGCCAGCTCAAGGTTGGCGGTGGCGCTGTAAAGGCTCAAAAACTTGGCCTTGGCCGCCGGGCCTTGCAGCAGATAACGCTTGAGAAGACCGGCATTGCTGTCGGCGTGTTCCACCGGCACCCAGCGCTCGTCGGCCAGGGTCACGACGACCTTGGACCAGTCCAGCGTCTGCTTGGCCAGGTGCTGAAAGAACGCCACCGGGCTGCGGCCACCGGAAACCACCAGGGTCGCCGTGCCGCGTGCGTCGATGGCCTCGCTCAGTTGCTTGGCCACATTCAGCGCCAGGCCTTCAGCCAACAGCACCGGGCTCTTGAACTCATGGGCGCTGACGCCCTGAGGCAGTTTCAAATCAGATATCGCCATACCACGACCTCCCGTCCCGCGTGATCAGTGCAATGGAGCTCATCGGTCCCCAGGACCCGGCCGCGTACGGCTTGGGCGCATCACCGGATTTTTTCCATCCGGCGATCAACTGGTCACACCACTTCCACGCGGCTTCGATTTCATCTTTACGGACAAACAGGTTCTGATTGCCCCGCATTACTTCCAGCAACAACCGCTCGTAGGCATCGGGGATCCGTGCGCTGCGATAAGTGTCGGAAAAATTCAGCTGCAACGGACCGCTACGCAGCTGCATGCCCTTGTCCAGGCCTTGTTCTTTGGTCATCACGCGCAAGGAGATGCCTTCGTCCGGTTGCAGGCGGATAATCAGCTTGTTGCTGATTTGCAGGCGCTGCTCGGGGGCGAAGATGTAGTGCGACGGCTCCTTGAAGTGGATGACGATCTGCGACAGCTTCTGCGGCATGCGCTTGCCGGTGCGCAGGTAAAACGGCACGCCAGCCCAACGCCAGTTGCGGATATCGGCACGCAGGGCGACGAAGGTTTCAGTGTCGCTCTGGGTGTTGGAATTCGGTTCTTCCAGATAACCCGGCACCGGTTTGCCTTCGCTGTAACCGGCGATGTACTGGCCGCGAACCACCTGAGTGGTCAGGCCTTCCGGGCTGATCGGCGCCAGGGCCTTGAGCACTTTGACTTTCTCGTCACGGATGCTGTCGGCGGACAGGTCGGCCGGCGGGTCCATGGCGATCAGGCAGAGCAGTTGCAGCAGGTGATTCTGGATCATGTCCCGCAGCTGGCCAGCCTTGTCGAAGTAACCCCAACGGCCTTCGATCCCGACCTTCTCGGCCACGGTGATTTCCACGTGGGAAATGTAATTCTGGTTCCACTGGGTTTCGAACAGGCTGTTGGCGAAACGCAGGGCGATCAGGTTCTGGACGGTTTCTTTGCCCAGGTAGTGGTCGATGCGGTAGGTGCGGTTCTCCGGGAAGAACGCCGCCACGGCGTCGTTGACGGTACGCGAGGATTCCAGGTCCGAACCGATGGGTTTTTCCAGCACCACGCGGGTTTTCTCGCTCAGGCCAACCTTCGACAGGTTCTCGCAGATCGCGCCGTAAACGGCTGCCGGCGTGGCGAAGTAGGCAATCACGCGCTGCGCGCTGCCGGCCTGTTCGGCCAGGGCGACGTAGTCTTCAGATTTGAGGAAGTCGACGTGCAGGTAGCTCAAACGAGCGAGGAAGCGTTCGACTACAGCTTCGTCCAGCTCTTTGGCATCGACGTAGCGGCGCATTTCCGAGGCGATGAACGCCAAGTGTTGCTGCTCGCTGCCGGGTTCACGGGCCAGCGCGATAATGCGCGTGTCCTCGTGCAACAGGCCGGCGCCGTCCAGTTGATAGAGGGCAGGAAACAGTTTGCGCAAGGCCAGGTCGCCGAGGGCGCCGAACAAGGCAAAGGTGCACGGTTCAACCGTAATCGAAGGCATGATGTTTGTTCTTTTATCAAGTTAAGCTACAAATACCTTTTTTCAAGGCATCACTCAAGGGAAAATGTAGTAATAACCACAACATTTTCGCAAAATACAGATTCCGAGTGGTGGTCGGTCGGAGCCATCAGTAGGATAGGCCACCGTTACGGGCCGCATCAAAGGCCCTTTTTGCATAGCAGACTGCTTGTTTGCGCTGCTGACTTAAGGAACATCTATGGACCGCGTGCGAAATTTACTGGAACAAATCCAGAATCGCCTTGAAGACCTGAACAAGGCCGAACGCAAAGTCGCCGAAGTGATCCTGCTCAATCCACAGCAGGCCACCCGGTTCAGCATCGCCGCCCTCGCCCAGGCCTCCAAGGTCAGCGAGCCGACGGTCAACCGTTTCTGCCGTTCATTCGGCGTCAGCGGTTACCCGGAACTCAAACTGCAACTGGCGCAGAGCCTGGCCAGTGGCGCGGCGTATGTCAGCCGTGCGGTCGAGGCCGATGACAATCCTGAAGCCTACACCCAGAAGATCTTCGGCAGTGCCATCGCTTCGCTGGACAGCGCGTGCCAGGCCCTCGACCCGAACCTGATCAGCCGCGCCGTCGATCTGTTGATCCAGGCGCGGCAGATCCACTTCTTCGGCCTCGGCGCTTCGGCCCCAGTGGCGCTGGACGCGCAGCACAAGTTCTTCCGTTTCAACCTCGCCGTCACCGCCCACGCCGATGTGCTGATGCAACGCATGATTGCCTCGGTGGCGCATACCGGTGAGTTGTTCGTGATCATTTCCTACACCGGCCGCACCCGCGAGCTGGTGGAAGTGGCGCGCATCGCCCGGGAGAACGGTGCTTCGGTGTTGGGCTTGACCGCCGAGGGTTCGCCATTGGCCAAGGCCAGTACCTTGAGCCTGAATATTCCACTGCCGGAAGACACTGACATCTATATGCCGATGACCTCGCGGATTATTCAGCTGACGGTGCTCGACGTGTTGGCAACGGGCATGACCTTGCGCCGCGGGGTGGATTTCCAGCCGCACCTGCGCAAGATCAAAGAGAGCTTGAATGCGAGCCGGTATCCGGTGGGTGACGAGTTTAATTAGTCCAACATTTTTGTTGCCTGATCTGACCTCTTCGCGGGCAAGCCTCGCTCCTACAGGGATACGCGATCCCATGTAGGAGCTGTCGAGTGAAACGAGGCTGCGATCTTTTGATCTTGCGTTAAGCCCCAACCCGCGCCTGCAAACTCAAATGCGCCCGCTCCCCCGGCGCCAGGCTCAGGCTGTCGGTGCCGCCGCTGGCCGCTTCCACGCAAACAAACTCCAACACCTCGTTCCAGCTCACCCCCAGCAACGGTCGTGAACCCGGGTGCCAGACCACCGTGTCCGCATCATCGCCGGTGTCGATGCACAATTCCCGCTGCCAGGCGTGGTCCTTGAGCTGCAATTCGCCGTCATGCTGGAACACCCGCTGACAGCCGCCATCAACCCGTAATTCGCCTTCCTGCTGACACACCTGGCGACTCAGCTGATCGTAACCCTGCGCCCCGTCGAGCCCAGACAGCGCTATCTCACTCACGTCACCAATACGCCAATAGGCATGCAACGCCTGGCTCAATTGGCATGGCAGGCTGTCTTGATGCTCGGTGCTCAGGCGCAAATCCATGCGTTCACCCAGGTGTGCGTGCAGGTCAACCGTCCAGTCACACAACTGAAGTTGCCAGTGCAAGCGCACGCCATCGTCATCAGTGCTGCTGTCGAGCAACTTCCAGTCCAGTAGCCGCGCCCAGCCATGGGACGGCCAGGCGTTTTCACTCGGGTGACGGCCGAACCACGGCCAGCACACCGGCACCCCGCCACGAATCGCACCCACGTGCGGCCACTTCGCCGCGCACCACAACCAGGGTTTTTGCCCTGTAGGCTGAAAGTGCAGCAACTGCGCGCCCTGGCGACTGAACACCGCCTGGCACAGCGGATGATCGATCACCAGCACGTCGCGCATCTGATAGCGCTCCCACGCAAACACCGGACGTTCGCGCAAGGATTTGAAGAAGCGTTGTAGCGGATGCTCATGCATGTGCCACGGTCCTGAAAATCATGGGTGTACTCATTACTTTGGTGCCCAGTGAACCACTGTGGCGAGGGGGCTTGCCCCCGTTCGGCTGCGAAGCAGTCGTAAAACCTGCGAGTGCGGTATGACGGAAGGAATGTAGGGGAGCGCTTCGCACTCCAACGGGGGCAAGCCCCCTCGCCACAGCAAGCCCCCTCGCCACAGGTCCCTCATAGACCCTACACAAAAAAAAGCGGATAGCCTTGGCCATCCGCAAATATGCGCACATAGAGAGGAGCTTATCGCAACAGCGTTAGAACACCGACTGAATTTTCAGACCGGCGACCAGAGCGTTGTCGACTTCATCAACACCGCCCGGGTGAGTGATGTATTGCAGGTTAGGACGCACGGTCAGCCAGTTGGTAACGTGGAAGCCGTAGTTGATTTCGTAGTTGTATTCCGTGCTGCGCAGTGGCGCGAACAGTGGATCTTCGTAGTCGCTGACACCATTGGAAGCGTTGATCAGCTCGGCGTTTTTCTTCACGTCATCGTTGACATGGATGCGGGCGGCACCAATACCGATGTCATCTTTTGGACGTGCATCGAACGGGCCTTTGTACACAAACATCAGCGACTGGTAGTTGTCGACGAAGTTGGTGTCCTTGTCGTGGAACGTGGCGTTGGCGGCAACGTTCAGACCGCGGGACGCGTCACCGTTGTGAGTGGTGAGTTGTTGCTGTGCCACAAACCAATAGCCGTGTTTGCTGTCGTGGCTACGGTAGGCGTTACCGCTGGTGGCCGCGTCATTGCCGTTGTCGTCTTTAAGAACGTCATCAGCCTTGGCGGTGCTTTTGTAGTAACCGACACGGTATTCGCCCGGCAGGTTGTTCGGGTTAGGCAGCCAGACCAGTTCGACCGGAATGACGGTGCCCGCCGTGCCGCTGCCGCTGAGCTTGAAGCCGTTACCGTGTTCCAGTTGCGATGGGTTCTGGTTGTACGCACCGATTTGCGCGTAGAACTCAGGCGAAATGTTGTACTTCACGCGCAGTGCAGCCTGGCTGACTGGCCAGTTGTACCAGATACCGGTGGCCCAGTTACCCGCTTGTGAACCGCAGAACGCCAGGTTCTGGAATTCGCACGGGAAGGTGTTGAAGTCTTCGCCTTCGCCGAAGTAACCAGCCTTGACGTCCAGTTTGCCGTCGAGGAACTGGTGCTTGATCCACAACTGGGTCAAACGAACCATGTGGCCACGACCGTAGACTTCTTGCGAAGAACTCAACGTGCCGGCACGCGGATCGCCCACGCGATCATTGGAAATGTTCTGACCGTTACGGTTGGTGAACTGGACCTTGGCCTGGGTGTTATCCCAGCCCAGCAGTTTTTGCAGGTCCAATGCCACGCCCAGGCCGAACTGGTCGGCGTAACGTGCAGTCTTGTCGTCGTTGTAGCCACCGTGGAGGTTGCCGCCTACTTCACCGACATAGTCCATCTTGATGTCGATACCCTGCTCGATCAGCTTGGTCCGCTCGCCACCCCAATCACCGGTCATCCACTGAGAATCGGCGCTGAACGCGTCAGCCGCGTGAACGCTACCGACCAGGGTCATCGCCGCCGCAACAGCTGACAATTGGCAGATAAGCTGAGCGTTGTTCTTCTTCTTCATCCCTACATCCTCGTTTTATTGTTATTAACTGTTTTTATCTAACGCGGTTTACATCACGTGCGACGGATGTCCCCATCTGTCGCGGATTTCCCCCTGTGGGAGCGGGCTTGCTCGCGAAGAGGCCGGCATATCCAGCATCTATGCTGGCTGACACACCGCTTTCGCGAGCAAGCCCGCTCCCACATTTGATTCTCAGCGGCCCTTGAACTGGGCGACGTTGGCGCTATGCGTTTCGGCTTTTGGCACACCCGCAACCCCCAGGCGTTCCCCGGTCTTGGCATCGAACAGCAGCACTTTCGACGGATCGAATTGCAGGGTCAGGGTTTCGCCCACGCCCGGTGCAACGTCCGGCGCCAGACGGCAGCAGACCTTGGTTTCATTCAGGTTGACGAACACCAGGGTGTCGGGACCGGTCGGCTCGGTGACCTGGACTTCGGCGCGGATGGTCGGCAAACCATTCGGCTCGCCGTTCGCCAGCACGATCTGTTCCGGGCGCAGGCCCAGGATCACTTCGCGATCTTCCAGACCGGCGTCCTGCATGCCCATCGGCAGTTCGCAACGCGCCTGGCCGCTGTCGAGCAGCGCCACCAGACGACCGTCCTTGCGCTGCAAGCGCAGCGGGATGAAGTTCATCGGCGGCGAACCGATGAAGCTCGCCACGAACAGGTTGGCCGGGTTGTTGTAGATGTCTTTCGGCGTGCCGAACTGCTGGATGATCCCGTCCTTCATCACCGCCACTTTGTCGCCCAGAGTCATCGCTTCGATCTGGTCGTGGGTCACGTAGACCGTGGTGGTTTTCAGGCGCTGGTGCATCAGTTTCATTTCGGTGCGCATCTCGACCCGCAGTTTGGCGTCGAGGTTGGACAGCGGTTCGTCGAACAGGTAAATCTTCGGCCGCCGCGCCAGGGCACGGCCCATGGCCACACGCTGTTGCTGACCACCGGAGAGCTGGCCGGGTTTGCGATTGAGCAAATGTTCGATCTGCAGCAGCTTGGCCACCCGCGCGACTTCCGCTTCGATGTCGGCGGCGGGCATTTTGCGGATCTTCAAGCCGAAGGCGATGTTCTCGCGCACGCTCATGGTCGGGTACAGCGCGTAGGACTGGAACACCATGGCGATGTCACGGTCTTTCGGGCTCATGCCGCTGACGTCCTGATCACCGATCATGATCGCGCCGCCGGTGATGGTTTCCAGGCCGGCGATGCAGTTCATCAGGGTCGATTTACCGCAACCCGAAGGTCCGACCAGGATCAGGAACTCACCGTCCTTGATCGACAGTTCGATGTTCTTCAGGGTGTCCGGCAGACCGGGACCATAGGTCTTGTTTACATTACGAAGTTCGAGCGTAGCCATGATTACCCCTTGACTGCGCCGGCCGTCAGCCCGCGCACGAAATACTTGCCTGCGACCACATAGACCAGCAGGGTCGGCAGCCCGGCGATCATCGCCGCCGCCATATCAACGTTGTATTCCTTGGCCCCGGTACTGGTGTTGACCAAGTTGTTCAGCGCCACGGTTATCGGTTGCGAATCACCGCTGGAGAACACCACACCGAACAGGAAGTCGTTCCAGATCTGAGTGAACTGCCAGATCAGGCAGACCATGATGATCGGGGTGGACATCGGCAGGATGATCAGCCGGAAGATGGTGAAGAAACCCGCGCCATCGAGCCGCGCGGCTTTCACCAGCGCATCGGGAACGCTGACGTAGTAGTTACGGAAAAACAGTGTGGTGAACGCCAGGCCGTAGACCACGTGCACGAACACCAGGCCGGTGGTGGTGCTGGCCAGGCCCATCTTGCCGAGGGTGAACGAGGCTGGCAGCAGCACGGTCTGGAACGGCAGGAAGCAACCGAACAGCAGCAAACCGAAGAACAACTGCGAGCCACGGAAGCGCCACATCGACAGCACGTAGCCGTTCAACGCACCGATGGCGGTGGAGATCAGCACCGCCGGAACGGTGATCTTGATCGAGTTCCAGAAGTACCCGTCAACCGTGCCCCAGGCCTTGACCCAGCCAATGCCGCTGACCACGGTCGGCCAGCTCAGCAGGTTGCCGGAGTTGATGTCTTCCGGGGTCTTGAAGCTGGTCAACAGCATGACCACCAGCGGAATCAGGTAGAGGAATACAGCGAGGATCAGCACACCGTAGATGGCGATGCGACTCAGGCTGATGGCCGGTTTGGCAGCGAAACTAGTCATGACGCTTGGTCCTCAGCTCGGAGTACAGGTAAGGCACGATGATTGCGAGAATCGCACCGAGCATCAGAATCGCACTGGCCGAGCCCATGCCCATCTGGCCGCGACTGAAGGTGAAGGAATACATGAACATCGCAGGCAGGTCGGAGGAATAACCCGGGCCACCGGCCGTCATTGCCGCGACCAGGTCGAAACTCTTGATCGCAATGTGAGCGAGGATCATCACGGCGCTGAAGAACACCGGACGCAGGCTCGGCAACACCACTTTGAGGTAGATGCGCGGCATGCTCGCGCCGTCGATCTGGGCGGCACGGATGATCGACTGATCTACGCCACGCAGGCCGGCGAGGAACATCGCCATAATAAAGCCCGAGGCTTGCCAGACAGCGGCGATCACCAGGCAATACACCACGCGATCCGGGTCAATCAGCCAGTCCAGGCGAAAGCCTTCCCAGCCCCAGTCCCGCAACAATTTGTCCAGGCCCATGCCCGGGTTGAGCAGCCATTTCCACGCGGTACCGGTCACGATCATCGAGAGCGCCATCGGGTACAGGTAAATGGTGCGGATGAAGCCTTCGCGACGAATGCGCTGGTCGAGGAACACTGCCAGCAGCACACCGATCACCAGGGTGATGCCGATGAACATGCCGCCGAACACCGCCAGGTTCTTGCTCGCTACCCACCAACGGTCGTTGTCGAACAACCGCTCGTATTGCGCCAGGCCCGCCCACTTATAGGTTGGCAGGAAAGTCGATGTGGTGAACGACAGGACAAACGTCCACAGGATATAGCCATAGAAGCCCACCAGGACGATGAACATGCTGGGCGCCAGCACCAGTTTGGGGAGCCAGCGCTGCAGTGCATCGAACGGCGAGGCCTTGCTGAACACAGCAACAGAACTCATGGGAAGATCCCGTACGTAGAATAAAAATTACAGTGACATCCCGTGTGGGAGCGGGCTTCTGTGGGAGCTGGCTTGCCTGCGAAGGCATCACCTCGGTACATCAGATAAACCGAGGTGTCTGCATCGCGGGCAAGCCCGGCTCCCACAAAGCCGCCCCTAAAGGGATTACGGCTTTAACAGTTACTTGGCCGCTTTGATCGCAGTACCGAGTTGTTTGGCCGCAGTGGCCGGGTCGGCTTTCGGATCGTTGATGAAGTTGGTCACCACATCAAAGAACGCGCCTTGTACCGCCAGCGTGGTCGCCATGTTGTGCGCCATGCTCGGCTGCAAGCCGCCGGACTTGGCGTCCGCCAGGAAGTCCTTGGCCGCGGTCTGGGCGCAGGAGTCGAAACCGTACTTGCCCATGTCGTTCAGCATGTCGATTCGAACCGGAATCGAGCCTTTGTTGATGCTGAAGACTTTCTGGAAGTTCTCACCCAGAACGACCTTGGCAATGTCCTGCTGAGCAGCAGCCGTGCCTTTGTCTTTCTGCTTGAACACCGCCAGGGAGTCGATGTTGTAGGTGAAGGCCTTGTCGGTGCCCGGGAACGCTACGCACTCGTAGTCCTTGCCCGCGACTTTCTTGGCTGCGGTCCATTCGCTCTTGGCCCAGTCACCCATGATCTGCATGCCGGCCTTGCCGTTGATGACCTTGGCCGCTTCCAGGTTCCAGTCCTGGCCTTTGCCGTCGACGTCCATGTAGGTCGCGACTTTCTTCAGCTCGGTCAGCGCCTTGACCATCTCAGGACCGGTCAGTGCAGCGTTGTCCAGGTCAACCAGGGCTTTCTTGTAACCGTCGACGCCCATGACCGAAAGCACTACTGCTTCGAACACGGTGCTGTCCTGCCAAGGCTGGCCGCCGTGGGCAAGGGCGATGAAGCCCGCTGCCTTCAGCTTGTCGCCGGCTGCGTAGAATTCCTGCAGGGTAGTCGGGGCTTTTTCGATCCCGGCTTTCTTGAAGACTTCCGGGTTGATCCACAGCCAGTTGACGCGGTGAATGTTTACCGGCACGGCCACGTAGTCGCCTTCGTACTTCACGGTATCGGAGACTTTCTTGTCGAGCAGGCTGTCCCATTTCTCGGACTTGGCGGCTTCTTTCAAGACGTCGGTGTCGAGCAGACCGGTTGACGCCCATTCCTGGATGTCCGGGCCTTTGATCTGCGCGACCCCTGGCGGGTTACCGGCAACGGCGCGGCTTTTCAGTACGGTCATGGCGGTCGCACCGCCACCACCGGCCACTGCGCCGTCCTTCCAGGTGAAACCGTCTTTTTCGACTTGGGCTTTGAGCACATCAACGGCGGCTTTTTCGCCACCGGACGTCCACCAGTGAACGACTTCTACCGAACCTTTGGAATCGGCGGCAAGTGCACTGAGAGGGAATGCAGAGATAGGAAGCAATGAGGCAAGAGAAATGACAGTAGCGAGGCGAGAAATCGCATTCATCTAGAATTACCTTTCTTGTTGTTATGCATGCAAGTCTGGTGCTTGCGCTGCATGGGATTTTAAACAGGAGTTATCCCTTCGCAGGTAACGAAGGGACGCTTGAATGTCACCACATGGTTACACAGGAGCGCTCTGGGACAACTGCCCCAAGGCAGTCGCCATGCTCGGCGCCAGTGGCAGGCGCGGGATCAGCACGGCTTGCCAGGCGTGATACAGATCCGGTTTGCCACCCCAGATATCGGCGCTCGGGCGGTTTTGCGGATCGAGTTCATGGTGCCAACTGCCATCGCAGCGGTCGATGAAATGACTGTCACAGAATTCCCAGAACAGTCGGTACCAGGTCTCGTATTGTTCATCGCCGGTGCGTTTCAGCAGCGCGCTGGCGGCAGCGCTGGCTTCGCAATGGGTCCAGTGCAGGCGATGGCGAACCACGGCGCGATTATTCCAGTCCAGCGTGTAGACAATTCCCGGCAGCCCGTCGACATTCCAGCCGTGACGGCAATTGTGATCGAAGAGTTTTTGCGCGTCGGTCGCCAGCCAGCCCGGCGTGAGCATCCCGGCCTGCACCCGTGCGGCTTCAAGATGCAGCAACAGCCGCGCCCATTCGAAACCGTGGCCTGGGGTGGTGCCATAAGGACGGAACCCGTCGGCGGGATTGTCGTGGTTGTATTCGCGCAGTGGCTGCCAGTCGCGATCGAAATGCTCGACCACCAGGTAATCGTTGGCGGCAGCGTGACCATGGATAACGCGCTCGACGATGCGTTGCGCGCGAACCAGCCAGCGGTTGTCGCCGGTGACATCCGCCAGCGCGAGGAAAGCTTCGGTGGCGTGCATGTTGCTGTTGGCGCCGCGATACGCCTCTTCCTCGCTCCAGTCGCGATTGAAGGATTCGCGCATCGCGCCCTCCTCCTCGCTCCAGAAATGCGTGTCGATGACGCGGATCGCTTCGTCGAGCAAGGACTGTGCGCCGGGGCGTTGAGCGGCCACTGCGGAACTCGCGGCGAGGGCGACGAACGCGTGCAGGTAGGCGGCTTTGCCGGTGTTGTCATCGCGATGCTGAGCGACGGCGAACCAACCAGCGTGCTCGGCGTCGCGCAATGGGCCGCTGAGGGCCTGGACACCGTGATCCACCAGTTCGGCAAATCCCGGCAAGCCTTGTATGTGGGCCATGGCGAAGCTGTGGGTCATGCGCGCGGTGTTCATGGTTTCGGCGCGGGCGTTGGCCGGGAGGCGGCCCTTTTCATCGAGATTGCCGAAGCCTTCTGGAAGCTTCGAAGCCTTGGCGAACGCCAGCAGGCGCAGGCCTTCGGCGGCGAGCCATTGCTGATGGGCGGGCGCGTTCAGCCAACTGCTGAAGGCCGGTTGGAAGGTGTCCATGGGGTACCTTTTTTTGTTGTTATGACTGGGGGCAGTCTAAACAACGGGTGCTGTGAGGCAGGTAACGAAGGGGGCGGGGTTTGTCACAGGGTTGTGACATTAGACTTGAAGGATGTGTTGAAAGGTCTGACGCCTTCGCGAGCAGGCTCGCTCCCACAGGTGACCGCTTTCCAATGTGGGAGCGAGCCTGCTCGCGAAGAACGATAACGCGGTTTTTAATCAAGCGACCGAGGAAGCTGCAACGTCACCCGCAACCCACCCTCACGCAAATTCTGCAGACTCACTTCACCGCCATGGCTATGGGCAATGTTGCGCGCGATGCCCAGGCCCAACCCATAACCCTGCTGCTGCCCGGCCAGGCGGAAGTGCGGTTCGAACACTTGCTCCATCCGCTGCTCCGGCACGCCCGGGCCTTCATCGTCCACGTGCAGGATGAACGCGCTCTGGTCGTCATCGATGTGCAGATGGGCGTTTTGTCCGTACTTCAAGGCGTTGTCGATCAAGTTGCCGATGCAGCGTTTGAGCGCCAGGGGTTTGCCCGGATACGCCGCAAACGCCCGACCCTGTTGGGTCACGCGACCATTACCATTGGGCGCCAAGTACGGCTCCACCAGGCAATCAAGCACATGGTTGAGGTCCACCGGTTCGATGTTTTCGTGGATGTCGGTGTCTTTCACGCATTGCAGCGCGCCTTTGACCAGCAGCTCCAGCTCATCCAGATCACGGCCGAACTTGGCTTGCAGTTTTTCGTCTTCAAGCAATTCGACGCGCAGGCGCAAGCGGGTGATCGGCGTGCGCAAGTCGTGGGAGATGGCGCTGAACAACTGGCTGCGTTCGGTCAGATAACGGCTGATTCGCTCGCGCATTGCGTTGAACGCGCGGCCCACTTCGACCACTTCGCTGCCGCCGCCCTCGGGCACTGGTTCGACTTCAGCGCCGAGAGACATGTCCCGCGCCGCCCGGGCCAGGCGTTTGAGCGGACGGCTTTGCCAGTGCACTAGCAAGCCAATAAACAACAGCAGGAAACCGCTGGTGAGCACGATAAACCACACTTGCTGCGCCGGCAGGCCTTGCTCTTCAAGACTGGTGTACGGCTCCGGCAACAAGGACGCGATGTACAGCCATTCCCCCGGCGCCATCTGGATTTGCGTGACCAGCACCGGCGGATTGACCGGTTCCAGGGTCAACGCGTAATGCGCCCAGGAACGCGGCAACTCATCGAGTTTCAAACCGCTGTTGAAGATCCGCAGGTCTTCGGGGCTGACGAAGGTCACCGAGATATCAGTGTCGTGACCCAAGGACTCGCGCAGCACTTCGTCCACCGCTTTGAGCACCGCCGCTTTGCGCGGGGTGATCGGCAACACTTCCATGCCTAACGGTTTGTCATTGAGGGTCACCACAAACCGCGTGCCGCCCATGCTGCGCAACTGATCGAGCACCAATGGCCGGAACGCCACCGGCAACGAGCGGAAATAACTGACGCTGGCGGTCATCGAATGCGCCAGGCTGCGGGCGCTGGTGACCAGGCCTTCGAGTTGTGTGGCGCGCAGTTGCGAGACCCAGATCACGCTGGATAGCGCCTGGGCGAACATCACCACCAACAGCGTCAGCAACAGCATTCGTCCAAGTAGCGAGCGCGGCACCGGCACCTTGGCAATGAGCCGGCGAAGAAACTCAGTGGCCATTGCTGGCGACCACATTAGCGGCCAATTGATAACCACTGCCGCGCACGGTACGGATCAGTCGCGGAGGTTTTTCAGTGTCGCGCAGGCGCTGGCGCAAACGGCTGACGGCCATGTCGACAATGCGATCCAGCGGCATCAGATCGCGGCCACGGGTGGCGTTGCCGATGGTGTCGCGGTCGAGGATTTCCTGAGGATGATCGAGGAACAGTTTCAGCAGCGCGAAATCGGCGCCGGAGAGAATCACTTCTTCGCCATCAATGTGGAACAGCCGATGGCTGACCATGTCCAGGCGCCAGTCATCGAAGGCCAGCACTTCACTGCCGGAACGTTCTTGACCGAACTGGGCACGGCGCAACAAGGCCTTGATGCGGGCCTGCAATTCGCGGGGGCTGAAGGGTTTGCCGAGGTAATCGTCGGCGCCCAGTTCCAGGCCAATCACGCGGTCGGCCTCGTCGGAGCTGGCGGTGAGCATGATAATCGGCACCTGGGCCTGACGCGGGTGTTGGCGGATCCAGCGGCAGAGGCTGAAACCGTCTTCGTCCGGCAGCATCACATCGAGGATCACCAAATCGCTCGGCGCCTCGTTCATCGCCTGGCGAAAGCCTGCGCCATCCGGCGTCGTGCGCACCTGAAAACCCGCGCGGGTCAGGTAGGTGTCCAGCAACTCGCGTATCTCTTGATCGTCATCGACCAACAAAATCGACTTGTTGACTGAGCTCACAGGGGCGGCATCCTTGTTGTTTGAATTGGGCGGATTATGCCTTAAGCGTGGAACCAACAAACACCGCAAAACCCATGTGGGAGCGGGCTTGCTCGCGAAAGCGGTGTGTCAGGCGCCATTGATATCACTGACACGACGCCTTCGCGAGCAAGCCCGCTCCCACAGGTTGGATTGCGTTTCAGGCCTGGTCGAGCGCCACACCTGCGCCAACCAGCCCGGAATACGGTGCCGTCACCAGCCACACCGGGATGCCTTTGAAATAATCGCTCATGCAACCCTTGTCGGCGAAGCACCGGGCAAAACCGCTTTCAACGAAGAAATCGGCAAACCGTGGAATCACTCCACCCACGATAAACACGCCACCGCGCCCACCGGTGGTCAGCACGTTATTGCCGGCCACGCGGCCGAGCCAGCAGCAGAACTGCTCCAGCACTTCCAGGGCAATCGGATCGCCCGCCAGACCGGCCGCAGTAATCGCTTCCGGGGTCTCGAGTACCGGTTCATGCCCGTCCACCGCACAAATCGCCCGATAGACTCGCGGCAAGCCACCACCGCTCAACGCAGTCTCGGCGCTGACATGCCCGATCTCGTTGAAGATGTGTTGCCACAACTGGGTTTCCCGTGGGCTGCTCAACGGCAAATCGACGTGACCGCCCTCCCCTGGCAACGCCGCAAAACGGCCCTCACCCAGATCAAGCAACGTGCCGACACCCAAACCGGTGCCGGGACCAATCACCACCGCCGGGCGCAATGGTTCCGGCGTGCCTTCGCAGACCACGCGGAATTCACCCGGCTGCAAACGGGTCATGCCCAGGGCCATGGCCGAGAAGTCGTTGACCAGCAGCAGTTGATCCACCTGCAAGGTCTGGCAGAACGCCTTGCGGCTCAGGCGCCAGTGATTGTTGGTGAACTTGAATTCATCGCCGCTCACCGGGCCGGCGACCGACAGGCACACCGAACCAATGTCGCCTGGCTTGAGCCCCAACCCGCTCAGGTAGACACCAATGGCCTCCTCCGGGCTGGTGTGTTCTGCCGTCGGCAATACCTGGATCGACTCCAGTTGCTGGTTTTTCCACAACGCGAAACGTGCGTTGGTCCCACCGATGTCACCGACCAAAGCCAGTTTCAATTAAGCGTCTCCAGGGCAGAAGTAAAGGCGCTGGCGCCCTGCTCTGCGGAGCTGAAAGCCATGCGCATGAAACCAAACAGTTCGCGCCCGCTGCCGATGTTGTTACCCAACAAACCCTTGGCCGGCGTGCGCGCTGCGAATTCTTCGGCGTCCACCTTAATCTCCAGGGTGCCTTTGACGCCATCGACGCGGATGATATCGCCCTCTTGCACTCGCGCAAGAGCGCCGCCGACGTAAGCTTCGGGGCTGACGTGAATCGCCGCCGGGATTTTCCCGGAAGCACCGGACATTCGCCCGTCGGTCACCAGTGCCACTTTGAAGCCGCGATCCTGCAGCACGCCGAGGAACGGCGTCATCTTGTGCAGTTCCGGCATCCCGTTGGAACGCGGGCCCTGGAAGCGCATCACCGCGACAAAATCCTTCTCCAGCAAACCGGCCTTGAATGCATCGGCCAGGTCCTGCTGATCCTGGAACACCATGGCCGGTGCTTCGACGATCTGGTTTTCCAGAGCGACAGCGGAAACCTTCATGACGCCACGACCGAGGTTGCCTTCCATCACGCGCAAGCCGCCTTCTGACGAGAACGCACGCGCGACCGGGCGCAGGATGGTTTCGTCGAGGCTGTCGGTCACGCCTTCGCGCCAGACCAGTTCGCCGTTATCGAGGAACGGTTCCTGGGTGTAGCGGCTCAGGCCATGGCCGAGCACGGTGTTGACGTTTTCGTGCAGCAAGCCCGCTTCCAGCAGTTCGCGAATCAGGAACGACATGCCGCCCGCCGCCTGGAAGTGGTTGATGTCGGCTTTGCCGTTCGGGTAGACGTGGCTCAGGGTCGGCACGACTTCGGAGAGGTCGGCCATGTCTTGCCAGGTCAATTGAATACCGGCAGCCATCGCGATGGCCGGCATGTGCAGGGTGTGGTTGGTCGAGCCGCCAGTCGCGTTCAGCGCCACGATGGAGTTGACCAGCGAACGCTCATCGACGATTTCACCGATCGGCATGAAGTTGCCATTTTGCTTGGTCAGGCGCGTGACTTGATGCGCCGCTTCGCGGGTCAGGGCATCGCGCAACGGCGTGTTCGGGTTGACGAAAGAAGAGCCCGGCAAGTGCAGGCCCATGACTTCCATCAGTAGCTGGTTGGTGTTGGCGGTGCCGTAAAAAGTACAGGTACCTGGGCTGTGGTAGGAATTCATTTCCGATTCCAGCAGCTCCTCGCGCGAGGCTTTGCCTTCGGCATAGCGCTGGCGCACATCGGCTTTCTGCTTGTTGGAAATGCCGGAGACCATGGGTCCGCCCGGTACAAAGATCATCGGCAGATGACCGAAACGCAGCGCGCCCATCATCAGGCCCGGGACGATCTTGTCGCAGATGCCGAGCATCAGCGCGCCATCGAACATGTTGTGGGACAGCGCCACGGCGGTGGACAACGCGATCACTTCGCGGCTCGGCAGGCTCAGTTCCATGCCGGGCTCACCCTGGGTCACGCCATCGCACATCGCCGGGGTGCCGCCAGCGAACTGGCCGACCGAGCCGATTTCGCGCAGGGCTTTTTTGATCTGTTCAGGAAAGACTTCGTACGGCTGGTGCGCCGAGAGCATGTCGTTATACGAAGAAACAATTGCGATGTTCGCGGAGTTCATCATCCGCAGACTGTTCTTGTCTTCGGTGCCGCAACCCGCCACGCCGTGTGCGAAGTTGGCGCATTGCAGCTTGCCGCGCATCGGACCGTCGCTGGCAGCGCCGCGAATCAGCGCAAGGTAAGCCTCACGAGTAGCTCGGCTACGGGCGATAAGCCGTTCGGTGACCTCAAGGACGCGGGGATGCATGTGTAGAACTCCAGGCTAACGGATGTGGCGACCTGATTGTCTATGCTGATCAAGTGCCGTTGTCGATGGGGTGACGGGCGGCTTTCTTGATCGATCGGACCAGTTGATTCAGGTCACTCGTTGTAGATTGAACAAAATATTGCCATTAAAAAGGCTTGTTTTCTATTTTTATGCGAATAATCTTGTAATTCCAACAACAAATCGACGGCGGCCCAGTTAAATGACTCTTCGAATCGCAATCAATGGTTTTGGCCGTATTGGCCGCAATGTCCTTCGCGCACTGTATACCCAAGGCTACCGCCAGGATTTGCAGATCGTTGCCATTAATGACCTGGGCGACAGCTCGATCAACGCTCATCTGCTGAAGTACGACACCGTTCACGGCACATTCGACGCCGATGTCCAGCACGATAACGAAAGCCTGACCGTCAATGGTGACCGTATTTCGGTCAGCGCCATCCGCAACCCTGCCGAACTGCCGTGGGCTGCCGAGAAGATTGACGTGGTATTCGAATGCACCGGTCTGTTCACCGACCGTGCCAAAGCCGCCGCGCATATTACGGCCGGCGCACGCAAAGTCATCATCTCGGCCCCGGCCAAAGGCGCCGACGCGACTGTGGTTTATGGCGTGAACCACGACATCCTGCGCCAGTCGCACCAGATTATTTCCAACGCTTCGTGCACCACCAACTGCCTGGCCCCGGTGGCCCAAGTGCTGCACCGCGAGCTGGGAATCGAAAGCGGTCTGATGACCACGATCCACGCCTACACCAACGACCAGAACCTGACCGACGTTTACCACACCGACCCGTACCGCGCCCGTTCGGCCACCCAGAACATGATCCCGAGCAAGACCGGCGCCGCTGAAGCGGTCGGCCTGGTATTGCCGGAACTGGCGGGCAAACTGACGGGCATGGCGGTGCGTGTCCCGGTGATCAATGTGTCGCTGGTGGACCTGACCGTGCAGCTCAAGCGCGAAGCGTCGGCCGACGAAGTGAATGCGCTGCTGAAAGAAGCCGCCCAGCACTCGAAAATCCTCGGCTACAACACCCTGCCGCTGGTCTCCAGTGACTTCAATCACAACCCGCTGTCGTCGATTTTCGACGCCAACCACACCAAATCCAGCGGCAAGCTGCTCAAGGTCCTGGCTTGGTACGACAACGAATGGGGCTTCTCCAACCGCATGCTCGATAACTGCCTGGCGCTGTGTAACGCCGAGTAATCGCGCATTGATGGAGCAGGAGCAACACCGATGATCGGTATCAGCTTCACGCAAAAGACCCTGGCGGCGCGCAAGCGTATCGCCTTGGTCGCGCATGACCATTGCAAAGTGTTTTTGCTGGACTGGGCCGAGCGCCAGAAAGAAAAATTGGCGCAGCATGAACTGGTCGCCACCGGCACCACGGGGTTGTTGTTGCAACAACGCCTCGACCTGCCGGTGGAAAGCATGATCAGTGGCCCGTTGGGCGGCGACCAGCAACTCGGCGCGCGTATCGCCGAGCAGCGGGTCGACATGCTGGTGTTCTTCTGGGACCCGTTCGAACCGCAACCCCACGACCCGGACATCAAGGCGTTGCTGCGGGTCGCGGCGGTCTGGAACATTCCGGTGGCCTGCAACGAATGCAGCGCCGATTACTTGCTCAGCAGCCCGATGATGGATCAGGCCCACGAGCACCGGATTCCGGATTACGCGACTTATCTGCTGGGTCGCGCCTAGCACTTCGCAAATCAGCTTCACAAATCAGCACTTGACCATTCGAGCGGATGATAAGCATTATCATTCGCTCGAAATGGATCAGGTCCTCCCGTGAGTCAATCGCGCTTCAATCACGTCTTCATCGCCCAGCGGGTCTCCTTGCTGCGCACGTTGGAGCGGATGGTCAACAATCACAGCACCGCCGAAGATCTGCTGCAGGAAACCTACCTGCGCGTGACCCGTGCGCTCAGTGAACGGGCCATCGATCACCTCGAACCCTTCGTGTTCCAGACCGCCCGCAACCTGGCGCTGGACCATTTGCGTGCGCGGCGAATCCAGTCGCGCACCATGCTCGATGACGTCCCGCTGGAGGTGGTCGAAAGCATCGCCGCCCCCGCCAGCAGCGCCGAGGACGCCGCCCATGCCGAACAATTGCTGGAGCGTTTGAACGTGAGCCTCAGTGAACTCAGCCAACGCCAGCAGCAGATCTTTATCCTCAGTCGCCTGCACGGGCACAGTTATCTGGAGATTTCCGAGAAGCTTGGCGTGTCGTTGAGCACGGTACAAAAGGAATTGAAATTGATCATGGCGATCTGCATCGGCGTCGCAGAACGCTTGAACGGCGACTGAGTCTGCAGGTTTATTCGCTACCTGCCGCGATCGACTGCGCAGGCCGTCGGGCTTTGCTACCCTTGCCCCACTTTCAAGCTTCACTCAAAAAACAGCCGTGCACAGACACAGCCGAGGAAACACCGTGACGGACACCCACCGCTCCGCTGGAGACCCCGCCAGCGCGATGGACCAGGCTTTGGACTGGCTGATCGTGCTCGGCAGTCCGAGCGAAGAACAGACCCGACAGTTTCACGACTGGCTCGCTGCCGATCCCCTGCACGCCGAAGCTTTCGCCAAGGCCCAGGCGATCTGGGACGGTCCGCTGGTCACGCAGTGCGCGCAAAGCCTCGCCGCTCAACCGGCGAAAGTCAGCGTGCTGTCGCGCCTGCGTCCGCACTGGAAACCCTTGGCCACGGCGGCGGTGTTGATTCTCGGTTTGTTCAGTTTCAGCAATCTGCCGATGCGCCTGCAGGCCGATCACCTGACTGTGGTCGGCGAGCGCCAGCGCCTGCAACTGGAGGACGGCTCGAAAGTCCTGCTCAATACCAACTCGGCGTTTTCCAGCACCATCAACGATCAACAGCGCGTGGCCCGGTTGTATCAGGGCGAGGCGTTTTTCGAGGTGCCGGCCAACCGTGGCCAGGCGCTGGAAATCGATGCCGGACCGGTCAAGGCCAGCGTGCACGACACCGCGTTTGCCGTGCGTTACCTCGACGGCGTGGCGCAAGTCCGGGTGCAGCGTGGCGATGTGGATTTGCGTGCGACCCGTGACGACGCGCGAGTGCGACTCTCGGCCGGCGAAAGCATCCGCATCGGCCCCAACGGTTTCGACCGCCCGGCCAAGCTCGATGCCGCCACCGACCTGGCCTGGGTCCAGGGCCGACTGGTGTTCGAGAATTGCCCGCTGAGCCAAGTACTGGCGGAGCTGCGTCGCTACTATCCGGGCTGGATCATCAACAACAACGAGCAGTTGGCCGACGTCGCCGTCACCGGCAATTACCGCCTCGACCAGCCGCTGGACGTGGTCCGCTCCCTCGCCCACATCACCTCTGCACGGCTTCAAGAATTCCCCGCGTTGGTGATCTTGAACTAAATGAGAATTATTTTTACTCGATAGCTGAAGCTCGTTCGTCTCGTTATAGCCAATGCAATTGATTCGCATCTAACGATGCCAATCTGCACCTATAAAGATTCGTGCGACACGGAGCGCTATCGATGTCCTCTCGCCATACCCGCCAGTCCTCTTCACCTTCCCGCGTGTTGTCGCTGCTGACCGCCGCCATCCTGATGGCCGGTGCCGCGCCGCTGATGGCCGCCACTGCCGCCGAGCAGCCAAGCCGCAACATGGGCGATTATTCGTTCGCCATCCCGCAGCAGTCGCTGGTCTCGGCCCTCAATGCCTTTACCGCCGTGACTGGCTGGCAAGTCGGCTTGCCCGCCGAACTGGCAGAAGGCGTTGCCTCGCCGGGTGTGCGTGGTTCGCTGCCACCGGAAAAAGCCCTGGATCGCCTGTTGGTGGGGACCAACCTGGGTTATCGCAAACTGGGCAATAACAACATCGTGCTGGAGAAACGCAGCAGCAGCGGCGCCCTCAACCTGCAACAAGTGACGATCAGCGCCACCCGCCAGGAACAGAGCATCGACAGCGTGCCGGCCACGGTCACCGTGCAGACCCGCGAAGAGCTGGACCGTAACAACGTCAACAACATCAAGGATCTGGTGCGCTACGAGCCAGGTGTTTCGGTAGGCGGTGCCGGCCAGCGCGCCGGGCTGACTGGTTACAACATCCGCGGCATCGACGGCGACCGCGTGCTGACTCAAGTCGACGGCGTGCAAGTGCCGGACAGTTTCTTCAACGGCCCTTACGCCCAGACCAACCGCAATTACGTCGACCCGGAAATCGTTAAACGCGTCGAGATTCTTCGCGGCCCGGCGTCGGTTCTGTACGGCAGCAATGCAATCGGCGGCGCGGTCAGCTATTACACCCTCGACCCGGACGACATCATCAAGCCCGGCAAAGACGTCGGCGCGCGCCTGAAGACTGGTTACAGCTCGGCGGACGATAGCTGGCTGACGTCCGGCACCGTCGCTGGCCGCACTGGAGATTTCGACGGCTTGCTGCATTTGAGCCAACGCAATGGCCATGAAACCGAATCCTACGGCGAAACCGGCGGCACCGGTCTGAACCGCACCGAGGCCAACCCCGAAGACGTGCGCACCACCAACGTGCTGGCCAAACTCGGCTGGAACTACGCCGACGACGCACGCCTGGGCCTGACCTACGAAAAATACAAAGACGACCGCGACACCAATCAATTGAGCGCCGTGGGTGGTCCGTTCAACGCTGGACGCGGGTTCGGTTTCTACAAGTCCCGCACCGGCAACGACACCGTGAGCCGCGAACGTTTTGGCCTGGAACACAGCTTCGGCCTCGACAGCGCATTGGCCGACAACATTAAGTGGTCGCTGAACTATCAGATCGCCAAGACCGACCAGAGCACCGAGGAAATCTACGCACCGTCGCGTACCGTGCTGCGCGAACGCAATACCAACTACAAGGATCGCCAATGGGTGTTCGATGCCCAGGCCGACAAGTCCTTCGCGATTGCTGACACCGATCACACCGTCACCTACGGCACCACCATCAAACAGGACAAAGTCACCGGCCTGCGTACCGGCACCGGCACCTGTCTGACCGTGGCCGGCGCCTGCCGCGTCATTGGTGCACCAAGCGCCGCCGATACCTTGAAACCGGCCAGCGACTTCCCGGACCCGACCATCAATAGCTACAGCCTGTTTGCCCAGGATCAGATCAGTTGGGGCAACTGGACCTTCCTGCCGGGCGCGCGCTACGACTACACCCAGCTCAAGCCACACATCACCGATGAGTTCCTGGCCACCGCCGACCAGAGCGGCAACGGCGTGGTCAGCGACAAGACCAAGACCTGGCATCGTCTGTCGCCGAAGTTCGGCACCACTTACAGCTTCAACGACAACTACACCTGGTACGGCCAGTACGCTGAAGGCTTCCGCACGCCGACCGCCAAAGCCTTGTACGGTCGCTTCGAAAACCTTGCCGGTGGTTATCAGGTCGCACCGAATCCGGACCTGGAACCGGAAAAGAGCAAAAGCTATGAAACCGGCCTGCGCGGCCAGTTTGAGGCGGGCACGTTCGATGTGGCGGTGTTCTACAACAAGTACCGCGACTTCATCGACGAGAATGCGATCACTCCGGGTTACACCGAGACCACGTTCCAGAGCAACAACATCAAACACGCCACCATCAAGGGCGTGGAGCTCAAAGGTCGCCTGAACCTCGACACCTTCGGTGCACCGACCGGCCTCTACACCCAAAGCTCGATGTCGTACCTGTATGGCCGTAACGATGACACTGGCCAGCCGCTGAACAGCATCAACCCGCTGACCGGCGTGTTCGGCCTCGGTTACGACCAGGATAACTACGGCGCGCTGTTGAGCTGGACTCTGGTCAAGCGCAAGGACCGCGTCGACAGCACCAGCTTCAAGACTCCGGACGGCACCAGCACCCAGTTCAAGACCCCGGGTTATGGCGTGCTCGACCTGGCCGGTTTCTACAAGGTCACCGACGACGTGACCATCAACGCCGGCCTGTACAACCTGACCGACAAGAAATACTGGCAGTGGGATGACGTACGCGGTTACGACAGCGTCGGCGAAGCCTCGGTGACCCAACCGGCCAACCTTGATCGCCTGACCCAGCCGGGTCGCAACTTCGCGGTCAATCTGGTCTGGGACATCTGACCTTGAACACCTCACTGCGACACATTGGTTAATGCGTTGCAGTGAGGTTTTTTTACGCTCGGGCGTCTTCTTGTTCGTCTCGTTACCAAGCGCCTTTTTTTTCACAAGGATTTCCCATGACCTCCACGGACACTGCTCAACGCGCCGCCCTGCGTTCGCAACGTTTGAACCAGATCACCAACGAGCCACACACCAAGCTGGATGCGCTGGTCAAAGCCCACGCACCGTTCGAAACCCAGGCCAACTTCGCCCGTTTCGTGGTCGCGCAGTATTTGTTCCAGTCGGAATTGGTAGCGCTGTACAACGACGCCGAACTGACCGCTATCGTCCCGGACCTGCCGGCGCGCTGCCGGGCCGAAGCGGCCAAGGCTGACCTGGCGGATCTGGACACCGAGGTTCCGGCACCGGTGGCTGGCGCCGTGCAGAATCCAACCAAAGCCGCAGCCTTGGGCTGGTTGTTTGTTTCCGAGGGTTCGAAGTTGGGTGCTGCGTTTTTGATCAAGCGTGCCGTGGGCCTGGGCTTGAGCGAAACCTTCGGTGCCCGTCACCTCGGTGAACCGGCCGGTGGTCGCGCTGAAGGCTGGAAGAGTTTCGTCAGAACCCTCGACTCGCTGGAGTTCAGCGCTCAGGAAGAAGCCGAAATCGAGCAAGCAGCGGTCGATGCGTTCAACCGCTTCACCGTACTGCTGGAACAGGCCTACACCCCAGAGCTAGCCTGACACCACACCTTCCCTGTGGGAGCGGGCTTGCTCGCGAAAGCGGTGTGTCAGGCAACATTGTTGTCGACTGATCCGACGCATTCGCGAGCAAGCCCGCTCCCACAGGGTATAACTGTCGACCATATGACCCGCAAACACCTCGCCTCCTCCAAACTCGCCCGAATCCTCTTCGGCCTGCTGGCCTACGTCAGCCTGGGCATCGGCTTGATTGCGATTGTCGTACCTGGCCTGCCGACCACCGAGTTCATCCTCCTCGCTGCCTGGGCTGCGACCAAGAGTTCGCCGCGCCTGAGTGCCTGGCTGGAAAACCATCGGTTGTTCGGGCCGATCCTGTGCAACTGGCGTAACGGCAAAATCATCGCCCGTCGGGCCAAGGTCAGCGCCACCGTCAGCATGTTGCTGTGCGCCGGCTTGATGCTGGTGATGCTCGATCACGGCTGGCCGATTTACCTGGCGATTGCCGGCATGAGCCTGGGCAATCTGTGGATCTGGTCGCGACCTGAATCCGCACCACAACCTTCCTAATTCCCCGGTTCCCCTGTGGCGAGGGAGCTTGCTCCCGCTGGGCTGCGAAGCAGCCCCAACACTCTCTGACACACCGCAAATCTCCCGAATTCCAGCGCGTTTCAGGGGATTCTCCTGCGCAAACGATCACCTGATACCGCTCGTCCGCTTGACCCTAATGCAAGCTCGGCCCGCGCCGATGTGCATTAAATGGCGCTGAATGGACTTGGCGAGCGGGACCACTCCCGTCTCTTGGCCAACACCTCATCCATTTGCGAGCTCGCCCTATGTTCGACTCTCTGTCCATCCGCCTGAAAATCGTCCTGTTGTCCGGTCTGTGCCTGTTCGGCGTCGTCGCCTTGATCGTCGGCATGAACATCTACCAAGCCAACCAGAACGACGAACTGGTCAACGCCTCCAGCAGCAATATGCTCACCACCAGTGTGCAAAACCTGCTGCAAGCCAAAGCCGCCGAGCAAGCCGTGCGGGTGCAGAAAACTTTCGGTGAAAACCTTTTGGTGGTCACGGCCCTGGCCGATCAGATCAAGGACATGCGCAACATGGCCTCCAAGCGTTCGCTGGACGCCGGCGCCCTGCGTGAAGAGTTGAACCAGAGCCTGAAAACAGCATTCGAGCGCAACAGCAAAGTGCTGGGGATCTGGCTGGCGTTCGAACCCAATGGCCTCGACGGCAAGGACAGCGAGTTCGCCAATGACGCGGCCCGCCAGTCCAATGAAGCCGGGCGCTTCGCCAGTTACTGGAGCCGTGCGGGCGGGGTCGGGCTGAACACGATCATGGTCGAAGACGACATGACCAAAACCACCCTGAGCCTCAGCGGTACGCCTTACAACAGTTGGTACACCTGCCCTCGCGACAACAAACGCTCCTGCTTGCTCGACCCGTATTCCGACACCGTGGGCGGCAAGGAAGTGCTGATGACCACCATTTCCGTCCCGCTACTGGTGGACGGCAAGGCTATCGGCGTAGTCGGCGTGGACATCGCCCTCGACGCGCTGCAGGCGGCGACGGTGGACTCCCAGCGTGATCTGTTCAACGGCGCCGGGCATATGCTGATTGTCTCCGGCAGCGGTGTGCTCGCCGGTTACAGCGTCGATGCCGGCAAGGTCGGTAAAGGCATCGGCGAAACCCTCGGTGCGGACGGCAAGGAAGTCCTGCAACTGCTCGGCAACGGCTCGCCGAAGATTCTCGAACAGGGCGACCTGATCCGCGCAGTGTTCCCGGTCAGCCCGATCCCCGATTCGAAAGCCTGGGGCGTGGTGATCGACCTGCCGAAACAAGTGCTGCTGGCCGACTCGGTGAAGCTGCAAGCGGTCGTCGATGACGCGCAACAAAGCGGCACGATCAAGGCGCTGATGGTGGCGATCGCGGCCGGTCTGGTTGGCCTGTTACTTATCTGGCTCACCGCTTCCGGCGTGACCCGGCCGATCAACAGCGTGGCCGAAATGCTCAAGGCGATTGCCAGCGGCGACGGCGACCTGACCCAGCGCCTGCACTACAACAAGAAAGACGAACTCGGCGAACTGGTGAGCTGGTTCAACCGTTTCCTCGACAAGCTGCAACCGACCATCGCGCAGATCAAGCAAAGCATCACCGACGCCCGTGGCACCGCCGACCAATCTTCGGAAATCGCCCGCCAGACCAGCGAAGGCATGCAGGTGCAGTTCCGCGAAATTGACCAGGTCGCTACCGCGTCCAACGAAATGAGTGCCACCGCGCATGACGTCGCCAACAGTGCGTCGAACGCCGCCAACGCGGCCAAAGGTGCCGACCAGTCGGCCCGCGATGGCATGCAGATCATCGAGCGCAGCACCCGGGACATTAACTTGCTGGCAGACGAAGTCAGCAAAGCCGTGACTGAAGTCGAAGCCCTGGCGGTCAACAGCGAGCAGATCGGTTCGGTGCTGGAAGTGATCCGCAGCATCGCCGAACAGACCAACCTGCTGGCGCTCAACGCGGCGATCGAAGCGGCGCGTGCCGGGGAAAGTGGTCGCGGCTTTGCGGTGGTGGCCGATGAAGTGCGCAACCTGGCCAAACGTACCCAGGACTCGGTGGAAGAAATCCGTGTCGTGATCGAACGCATCCAGACCGGCACTCGCGGCGTCGTCGCGACCATGCATTCGAGCCAGACCCAGGCCCACAGCAACGCCGGGCAAATCCAGCAAGCGGTCCAGGCCCTGGGCAAGATCAGCGACGCGGTCACGGTGATCAGCGACATGAACCTGCAAATCGCCAGCGCCGCCGAACAGCAAAGCGCCGTGGCCGAAGAGGTCAACCGCAACGTCTCGGCGATCCGCACCGTCACCGAAACCCTGACTGGGCAAGCCACAGAGTCGGCGCAGATCAGCAGCCAGCTGAATGCACTGGCCACGCACCAAATGAAATTGATGGATCAGTTCCGCGTTTAACAATCCACCGCAATTCCCCCTGTGGGAGCGGGCTTGCTCGCGAAGAGGCCGTGTCAGTCGACGTTAATGTTGAATGACACACCGCCTTCGCGAGCAAGCCCGCTCCCACAGGGGGTAATTCCCACAAGGGGATTTCATCTGGCCTGTCATCTGTTTTGATCTATGATCGAACCCTCGTTCCGGAGGGCCTTCGATGACTGATTTACTCACGTCCATTCAAGCCGCACTCGGCTTGCCGCACACCCCAATCCCCTTCACGTCGAGCGGCGCCCTGCCCTCGGCGTTCGCCGTCACCGACCTCGCCTGCGCGAGCATCGGCGCTGCCGGTCAGGCCGTCAGCCAATTGCTGCAGCGGCAAACCGGTCGTTTGCCCAGCCTTGAAGTCGATCGCCGTTTAGCCTCGTTCTGGTTCGCCACCTCAATCCGCCCTGTCGGCTGGAGCGTGCCGCCGCTGTGGGACCCGGTCGCCGGCGACTATGCGACGAAGGACGGCTGGATCCGCCTGCATACCAACGCCCCGCATCACCGCACTGCCGCTGAAAGCGTGCTCGGCGCCTGTGCCGACCGCGCCGCGATGGCGAGTCAGGTGGCAAAATGGGCCAAGACCGATCTGGAACATGCCGTGGTCGAGGCCGGTGGTTGCGCCGCCGAAATGCGCACTTGGGCGCAATGGCAGGCTCATCCTCAAGGCATCGCGGTGAACGCCGAGCCGTTGATTCAATTCACCGCCAATGCCAGTCAAAACACCAAGGCATGGCAAGGCTCGGTCGCGCGACCGCTGGCCGGGATCAAGGTGCTGGACTTGACCCGTGTGCTCGCCGGCCCCACCGCCAGCCGCTTCCTCGCCGGCCTCGGCGCCGACGTCTTGCGCATCGATCCACCGACCTGGAACGAGCCCGGCGTCGTGCCGGAAGTCACCCTCGGCAAACGTTGCGCGCGCCTGGATTTACACGACAAGGCTGATCGCGCGGTGTTCGAAAGCCTGCTCAAGGACGCCGACATTCTGCTCCACGGCTACCGCGCCGATGCGTTGGAACGCTTGGGTTACGGCGTGACTGAACGTCAGGCATTGGCACCCGGTTTGATCGACGTCTGCCTCAACGCCTACGGCTGGAGCGGCCCGTGGCAGAACCGCCGGGGTTTCGACAGCCTGGTGCAGATGAGCAGCGGAATCGCCGAGGCCGGTCAACAATGGAAGAAAGCCGACAAGCCGACGCCATTGCCGGTGCAGGCGCTGGATCACGCGACCGGGTATTTGATGGCGGCAGCGGCGATCACGTTATTGGGTAGCGGAGGATCGGCACGGTTGTCGTTGGCGCGGACGGCGAAGTTGTTGATCGAGCATGGCGCCGGGACGGATGAAGCGTTGCGGGCGGAAGATGAGAATGATCAAGGGCTGTTGGTTGAACAGACACCTTGGGGGCCGGCGCATCGGTTGCATGTTCCGCTGAAGATCACCGGGACGCCGGTGCAATGGACACTGCCGGCCTCGGAACTGGGTTCCCACCGCGCGCAGTGGTGGTGATTTCCAGATAGCTTTCGCGAGCAAGCCCGCTCCCACAGTGGACCGAGTTTTCCTGAAGGAATGCGAACCACTGTGGGAGCGGGCTTGCTCGCGAAGGGGCCATAACAGCCACCCATCCTCCCGGATCAGCTCAATCAGCCCGACTCAACGATGTCCACAAAAGCTGCGCCGCATACCCCCGAAACGGCCGCCACACCTCAGCCCGCAACAACAAATCCCGCGCAGTCACCGCCCCACCTTCCAGCGCCGCCAACGCATTAATCAATCCCACATCCCCCGAAGGAAACGCATCCCTCTCCCGCAACTGCCGCAACGCAATGTACTGCGCCGTCCAGTCACCAATCCCGTGCAACGCCAACAACCGCGCCACGCCACCGTCCCGACCCGGTTCAAACAACAACGGATCCTCCAGCAGCGCCTGCGCCACGCCCGACAACGTCCGCCCACGGCTTTTCGGCATGCCCAAGGTCGCCAGATCCGCCGCCGCCAACACCGTCGCGTCAGGAAACACATGAGTCAGCCCCGGCAGCGCTGATCGCAACGGCTCGCCATACTGCTCCACCAATTTCCCCGCCAGCTTAATCGCCGCACTCACCGTAATCTGCTGCCCCAACACCGCGCGAATCGCCAGTTCCAGCCCATCCCACGCCCCCGGCACGCGCAATCCAGGGCGCTCGGCGATCAACCGCGCCATCAGTGGATCTGCCGCCAAATGCTGCTGGATCGCCGGCAAGTCGGCATCCAGATCAAACATCCGCCGCACCCGCGCCACGATCTCGGGCACGGCGGCCGGGTCCGGAAAATCCAGCGTCAGTTCCAGCGCATCAATCCCCGCGGGTTTGATCGACAACGTACCGTGCACACCGTGTAAACCGATGCTGCGCGAATACACGCCATCGACCACCGCCTCCATCCCGGCAATCGCTCGCGCCGACCAAAAACCCAGCATTGCCGCCCAGTCATAAGGCGGCCGATACGCCAGCAGCAACCTCATTGCGACCGCCCCTCTAACCGTTAACTAAATAGATAAAGCGCAATAACGTTTAATAATTACGCCCAATAACAGCTTTTATTTATAGCCGATCAATCTATGGCAATCAGCGCATATCCATTTTTTTATCAATCCTGATAAATCAATTCTGTACTGAAAACAGACATCAATATTTGCTAAAGCACAGAAACGAACTAGTTTAAAAAGCTCCATGCGCTACGCATTATCCCGCCTTATCTGTCGGAGGCCTCTGGACCGGGCTTTTCCAGCAATACAGTTATGAACGGTAAAAGTTCATAAGTCTTTCATTAACAATGGAATGTGCCCATGCACTGATCTATGTCAGCTGATTGAACAGTTAACAGATTTAATCTGTTGTCTCTCTTCTCCTGCACTGGAGTCATGCAATGTCTGAATCCCCCGCAAAACTGAAACTCGGTGCGCTCGTTGCATTGGTCGTTGGCTCAATGATTGGTGGCGGGATCTTCTCTTTGCCGCAGAACATGGCTGCCAGTGCGGACGTCGGCGCCGTGTTGATCGGTTGGGCTATCACGGCGGTCGGCATGCTGACCCTCGCCTTTGTCTTTCAGACCCTGGCCAACCGCAAACCGGATTTGGACGGCGGAGTTTATGCCTACGCCAAGGCCGGTTTCGGCGACTACATGGGTTTCTCGTCCGCCTGGGGTTACTGGATCAGTGCCTGGCTGGGCAACGTCGGTTACTTCGTGTTGCTGTTCAGCACCCTCGGCTACTTCTTCCCGATATTTGGAGAGGGAAACACGCCTGCGGCGGTGATCGGCGCGTCAGTGTTGCTCTGGGCTGTGCACTTCCTGGTGCTGCGCGGGATCAAGGAAGCGGCGTTCATCAACCTGGTGACCACCGTCGCCAAGGTCGTGCCGTTGCTGCTGTTTGTGTTGATCGCCGTATTCGCCTTCAAACTGGACATCTTCACCGCTGACATCTGGGGCAAAAACAACACCACGCTGGGCAGCGTAATGAACCAGGTGCGCAACATGATGCTGGTCACCGTCTGGGTGTTTATCGGCATCGAAGGCGCGAGCATCTTCTCGGCCCGCGCGGAAAAACGCAGCGACGTGGGTAAAGCCACGGTGATCGGTTTCATCACCGTGCTGCTGTTCCTGGTGCTGGTGAATGTATTGTCCCTCGGGATCATGACCCAACCGGAACTCGCCAAGTTGCAGAACCCGTCGATGGCGGCGGTGCTGGAACACGTGGTCGGTCACTGGGGCGCGGTGCTGATCAGCATCGGTCTGATCATCTCGTTGCTCGGCGCGTTGCTGTCGTGGGTGCTGCTGTGCGCGGAGATCATGTTCGCCGCCGCCAAGGACCACACCATGCCGGCGTTCCTGCGCAAGGAAAACGCCAACCATGTGCCGGTCAACGCCTTGTGGCTGACCAACGCGATGGTTCAGGTATTCCTGATCATCACGCTGTTTTCCGCCAGCACCTACCTGTCGCTGATCTACCTCGCCACCTCGATGATTCTGGTGCCGTACCTGTGGTCGGCGGCCTACGCGCTGCTGCTGGCGGTGCGTGGCGAAACCTATGAAAACGCCCTGGCCGAACGCAAGAAAGACCTGATCATCGGCGGCATCGCGGTGATTTACGCGGTCTGGCTGCTGTATGCCGGCGGCATCAAATACCTGTTGCTGTCCGCCCTGCTCTACGCCCCCGGCGCGATCCTGTTCGCCAAGGCGAAGATCGAAGTGGGCAAACCGGTTTTCACCAATGTCGAGAAACTGATTTTCGCCGCCGTCGTCGTCGGCGCCCTGGTGGCAGCTTACGGGCTGTATGCCGGTTTCCTGACTCTGTAACCGTTTCAATCTGGAGGATCACTGAATGACCACGGAAAAAGTGAAGTACGGCGTACATTCCGAAGCCGGCAAACTGCGCAAAGTGATGGTTTGCTCCCCAGGCCTGGCCCATCAGCGGCTGACCCCGAACAACTGCGACGAACTGCTGTTCGATGACGTGCTGTGGGTCGCCCAGGCCAAGCGTGACCATTTCGATTTCGTCACCAAGATGCGCGAACGCAACGTCGATGTGCTGGAAATGCATAACTTGCTGACCGACATCGTCGCGATTCCCGAAGCCCTGGACTGGATTCTGGACCGCAAGATCACCGCCAACACCGTGGGCCTGGGTCTGGTCAACGAAGTCGGTTCATGGCTGCGCAGCCTGGAGCCGCGCAAAATCGCCGAGTACCTGATTGGCGGTGTATCGGCCGATGACCTGCCGAACAGCTTCGGCGGCAAGACCATCGAGATGTTCCGCGATTTCCTCGGCCACTCCAGTTTCATTCTGCCGCCGCTGCCGAACACCCAGTTCACCCGCGACACCACCTGCTGGATCTACGGTGGCGTGACCCTGAACCCGATGCATTGGCCAGCGCGTCGCCAGGAAACCTTGCTGGCCAGCGCCATCTACAAATTCCATCCGGAGTTCACCAACGCCGACTTCCAGGTCTGGTACGGCGACCCGGATCAGGAACACGGTAACGCGACGCTCGAAGGTGGCGACGTGATGCCAATCGGCAACGGCGTGGTGCTGATCGGCATGGGCGAACGCTCGTCCCGCCAGGCCATCGGCCAATTGGCGCTGAACCTGTTCAAGCACAAAGCCGTGGAGCGAGTGATTGTCGCCGGCCTGCCGAAGTCCCGCGCGGCGATGCACCTGGACACCGTGTTCAGCTTCTGCGACCGCGACCTGGTGACGATTTTCCCGGAAGTGGTCAGCCAGATCGTTGCCTTCACCCTGCGCCCTGACGAGAGCAAACCAGGCGGCATCGACATCCGCCGCGAAGAAACCAACTTCCTCGACACCGTGGCCGCCGCGCTCAATCTCAAGGCCCTGCGCGTGGTGGAAACCGGCGGCAACAGCTTCGCCGCCGAGCGCGAGCAGTGGGACGACGGCAACAACGTGGTGGCCCTGGAGCCTGGCGTGGTGATCGGCTACGACCGTAACACCTACACCAACACGTTGCTGCGCAAGGCTGGCGTGGAAGTCATCACCATCAGCGCCGGCGAACTTGGCCGGGGCCGTGGCGGTGGCCATTGCATGACCTGCCCGATCATTCGCGACCCTATCGACTATTAATTCATGAGCCGTGCTCCGCGCTTATAAAGCGTGGAGCCGGCGGATAACCGAAACCCAAGGAGATCCAAAATGGCTTTTAACATGCGTAACCGCAGCCTGCTGAGCTTGATGCACCACACCACCCGCGAGCTCAACTACCTGATCGACCTGTCCCGCGATCTCAAGCGCGCCAAGTACACCGGCACCGAGCGTGCGCACCTGCAAGGCAAGAACATCGCGCTGATCTTCGAAAAAACCTCGACCCGCACCCGTTGCGCCTTCGAAGTCGCAGCCCATGACCAGGGTGCTCACGTCACCTACATCGACCCGGTGTCGTCGCAGATCGGCCACAAGGAAAGCATGAAGGACACCGCCCGCGTCTTGGGCCGGATGTTCGACGCCATCGAGTACCGTGGCTTCGAACAGGAAATCGTCGAAGAACTGGCCAAATTCGCTGGCGTGCCGGTGTTCAACGGTTTGACCGCTGAATTCCACCCGACCCAAATGATTGCCGACGTGCTGACCATGCGTGAGCACAGCGACAAACCGCTGCATGAAATCAGCTACGCCTACCTCGGTGACGCGCGCTACAACATGGGTAACTCGCTGCTGATGATCGGCGCAAAACTCGGCATGGACGTGCGCATCGCCGCACCGAAAGCCCTGTGGCCGCATCAGGATTTCATCGACCAGTGCCAAGCCTTCGCTGAAGAAAGCGGCGCACGCATCACCATCACCGAAGACCCGAAACAAGCGGTCAAGGGCGTGGACTTCATCCACACCGACATCTGGGTGTCGATGGGTGAACCGGTTGAGGCGTGGGACGAACGCATCGAGCAACTGCTGCCGTACCAGGTCAATACCGCAATGATGAAAGCCTCGGGCAACCCGCGCGTGAAGTTCATGCACTGCCTGCCGGCGTTCCACAACAGCGAAACCAAGGTCGGCAAAGACATCGCCGCGCGCTATCCGCATCTGGCGAATGGCGTTGAAGTGACCGAAGAAGTCTTCGAATCGCCGGCCAACATCGCCTTCGAGCAAGCGGAAAACCGCATGCACACCATCAAGGCGATTCTGGTGTCGGCGTTGGCGGATATCTAAAAGCCTCCCACTGACGAAACACGGTCAATGTGGGAGCGGGCTTGCTCGCGAATGCGATGTGTCAGGCAGCATTAATGGCGACTGATATACCGCTTTCGCGAGCAAGCCCGCTCCCACAGTAGACCGAGTCGTTTGCCAGCTCTCTGTAGAAGGACTGCACTATGCGTATCGTCGTCGCCCTGGGCGGTAACGCCCTGCTCCGTCGTGGTGAACCCATGACCGCAGACAATCAACGCGCCAACATTCGCGTCGCCACCGAACAGATCGCCCGTATCTACCCCGGCAACCAACTGGTCATCGCCCACGGCAATGGCCCGCAAGTCGGGCTGCTGTCGCTGCAAGCGGCGGCCTACACCTCGGTGTCGCCCTACCCGCTGGACGTGCTCGGTGCCGAAACCGAAGGCATGATCGGCTACATCATTGAACAGGAATTGGGCAACCTGCTGGACTTCGAAGTGCCGTTCGCCACGCTGCTGACGCAAGTCGAAGTCGATGCGAAGGACCCTGCATTCCAGCACCCGAGCAAACCCATCGGCCCGGTGTATTCGAAAGCCGAAGCAGAAAAACTCGCCGCTGAAAAAGGCTGGGCGATTGCCCCGGATGGCGACAAATACCGTCGCGTGGTCGCCAGTCCTCGGCCGAAACGCATCTTCGAAATCCGCCCGATCAAGTGGCTGCTGGACAAGGGCAGCATTGTGATCTGCGCCGGCGGTGGCGGGATCCCGACGATGTATGGCGCCAGCGGCAAACTCGAAGGCGTGGAAGCGGTGATCGACAAAGACCTGTGCTCGGCGCTGCTGGCCGAACAGCTGGAAAGCGATCTGCTGGTGATCGCCACCGACGTCAACGCCGCGTTCATCGACTTCGGCAAACCAACGCAAAAAGCCATCGCCCAGGCCCATCCCGACGCCATGGAAAAACTCGGCTTCGCTGCCGGTTCCATGGGGCCGAAGGTCCAGGCTGCGTGTGAGTTCGCCCGCAATACTGGCAAAGTTGCGGTCATCGGTTCACTCTCGGACATCGAAGCCATCGTCCAGGGCAAGGCCGGCACGCGCATCAGCACGGCGACACCTGGCATTACTTATTTATAAGGAGAGACGCCAATGGCCACGTTTGAACCGGGTCACTTGCACTTCGAGCGCCACGCGCTGAACGACGACGATGTCAGCTACAACCTGTGCCTGGACTATGAAGTCACCCAGGATCCCGAAGGAGGCAAAGGCATGCAGTTCACGTTGCATGGCAGCATCCAGGGCAAGGACATGAACGAGCAGTTCTTCCTGCCCAAGGACCAGGCCTACAACTTCGCCAGCAACGTGACGCACATAGCCGAGAAATACGGCGTGCCCAAGACGCATAGCAGCATCGGCTCGGTGCACAAGCATTACGATGCGATGTTTGAAGATGTGCGGGTGCAGCTGGACATGAAATCGGGTGATCCGGTGAAGCCTGAACATTTGGAGTAACCCGATTCGTCTGTGAAAGCAGAACCTGTGGGAGCGAGCTTGCTCGCGATGACGGACTGGCATTCAACATAGATGTCGACTGACACGCAGCCATCGCGAGCAAGCTCGCTCCCACAGGGGTTATCCGGCCCCCTGAAATCCGCGCAGGATTTCACCATTAGTCCGCTGCAAGGCATACTTGCCACCCTCCGCACTCCAGAACCAAAAACCGCCCCATGCGTATCCACGTCAGCTTCATCGACCGCGTCGGCATTACCCAGGAAGTCCTGGCCTTGCTCGGTGGGCGCAATCTCAATCTGGATGCGGTGGAAATGGTTCCGCCGAACGTCTACATCGACGCCCCGACCCTGAGCCCGGAAGTGCTCGAAGAGCTGCGCGACGCCTTGCTCAGCGTGCGCGGCGTGCAGGCGATGACGATCGTCGACATCCTGCCCGGCCAGCGCCGGCACTTGCAGTTGGATGCGTTGCTCGCGGCCATGACCGACCCGGTCCTGGCCCTGGACAGCGCCGGTAAAGTGCTGCTGGCCAACCCGGCGCTGATTGCCCTGTACGGTCGCGAACCCGCCGGGGAAAGCATCGCCGAGCTGTTTGCCGACCCGGCACTGCTCGATACCTTGCTGGAAAACGGCTTCCGCCTGCCGCTGCGGGAAATCACCGTCAATGGCCAGACCCTGCTGCTGGACGCCACGCCGATCACCGACGCCGGCGCCTTGCTGACCTTGTATCAGCCGAACCGCATCGGCGAACGTCTTTCCGCCCTGCACCACGACCACGCCGAAGGTTTCGATGCGCTGCTCGGCGAATCCCCGGCAATTCGCACGCTCAAGGCTCGCGCCCAACGTGTCGCCGCACTCGATGCACCGCTGCTGATCCAGGGCGAAACTGGCACCGGTAAAGAGCTGGTGGCCCGGGCCTGCCACGCCATCAGTGCGCGGCACAGTGCGCCGTTCCTGGCGTTGAACTGCGCGGCATTGCCAGAGAACCTCGCCGAAAGTGAACTGTTCGGCTATGCGCCCGGCGCTTTCACCGGCGCGCAACGGGGCGGCAAACCGGGGCTGATGGAACTCGCCAACCAGGGCACGGTGTTTCTCGATGAAATCGGTGAGATGTCACCGTACTTGCAGGCGAAGTTACTGCGCTTTTTGAACGACGGCAGCTTCCGCCGGGTGGGCGGCGATCGTGAGGTCAAGGTCAACGTGCGGATCCTTAGCGCGACCCACCGCGACCTGGAAAAAATGGTCAGCGAAGGCACCTTCCGCGAAGACCTGTTCTATCGCCTCAACGTGCTCAACGTCGAAGTCCCGCCACTGCGTGAACGCGGCCAGGATATTTTGCTGCTGGCCCGCTACTTCATGCAGCAGGCCTGCGCGCAGATCCAGCGCCCGGTCTGTCGCCTGGCGCCGGGCACTTACCCGGCGCTGTTGGGCAATCGCTGGCCCGGCAACGTGCGGCAACTGCAAAACGTAATCTTCCGTGCCGCGGCGATTTGCGAAAGCAGCCTGGTGGATATTGGTGATCTCGACATCGCCGGCACCTCAGTGGCGCGACAGAGTGACAGCGAAGTGGATAGCCTCGAACAGGCGATGGAAGAGTTCGAGAAAACGTTGCTGGAAAAACTCTACGTCAGCTACCCCTCGACCCGGCAACTGGCCAGTCGGTTGCAGACTTCGCATACGGCGATTGCGCATCGGTTGCGTAAGTACGGGATTCCAAACAAACCCTGAGCCTGACTCGGTCAAAAATGTGGGAGCGGGCTTGCTCGCGAAGGCGGTGTGTCAGGCAACATTGATGGCGACTGATACACCGCATTCGCGAGCAAGCCCGCTCCCACAGGGTTTTGTGTCTGGCCTGAAAACCTGTTTAAAAGCGACCTTCATCTGTACTGAAAGCGCTACAGCGGAACGATATCGATACACCCCCTCCTGATCACCGCTGTGCAAGGCTTTGATCCCATTACGCTTTTTTCTTCGCACCAGGCTGTAGCGATTTCGCTACAGCTATTCAATTCGCTCACGCCTCACAAACAAACAAGCCATTGATTTATAAGGGTTTAACAACCTTGGCCGCGATCTTGCTTAGTAGCCACCTATAAAGAAGGGCTTTAGCCCAAGCATTCAATCGCGTCCACCAGACGAGTCTGGCCCCCTTAGGAGTTTCCATGAGCGAGTTGCGTTTTACTGAAGATCACGAATGGCTGCGCACCGAAGCTGACGGCAGCGTTACAGTCGGCATCACCGCTTTTGCGCAGAACGCCTTGGGCGACGTGGTTTTCGTACAACTGCCTGAGCTGCAGTCCTACGACAAAGGCGCTGAAGCCGCCACCGTGGAATCGGTAAAAGCCGCCAGCGGCGTGTACATGCCGCTCGACGGCGAGGTGCTGGAAGTCAACCCGGCGCTCGACAGCAGCCCTGAACTGGTCAACGAAGATCCGCTGGGCGAAGGCTGGTTCTTCCGCTTCCAGCCAACCGACGCTTCGGCTGTCGCCAAACTGCTGGATCAGGACGCTTACGACCGTCTGATCAAAGCCAACGCCGAAGCCTGAGGAGCGCTGACATGACTCAAGTACCTTCTGTTTCTGTAGATGTGACCACCGCCAACGAATTCATCGCCCGCCACATCGGCCCGCGTTCCGGCGACGAGCAAGCGATGCTCAACAGCCTCGGTTTCGACTCCCTCGAAGCCCTGAGCGCCAGCGTCATTCCTGAAAGCATCAAGGGCACCAGCGTGCTGGGCCTTGAAGACGGCCTGAGCGAAGCCGATGCCCTGGCCTTGATCAAATCCATCGCCGGCAAAAACCAGCTGTTCAAGACCTTCATCGGCCAGGGCTACTACGGCACCCACACGCCGTCGCCGATCCTGCGCAACCTGCTGGAAAATCCGGCCTGGTACACGGCTTACACGCCGTACCAGCCAGAAATTTCCCAGGGCCGTCTCGAAGCGCTGTTGAACTTCCAGACTTTGATCAGCGACCTCACCGGCCTGCCGATCGCCAACGCATCCTTGCTCGACGAAGCCACCGCCGCTGCCGAAGCGATGACTTTTTGCAAACGACTGAGCAAGAACAAGGGCAGCCACGCCTTCTTTGCCTCCGTGCATTGCCACCCGCAAACCCTCGACGTATTGCGCACCCGTGCCGAGCCATTGGGCATCGACGTGGTGGTTGGCGACGAACTCGAACTGACTGACGTGACGCCGTTCTTCGGCGCGCTGCTGCAATACCCGGCAAGCAACGGTGACGTGTTCGATTACCGCGAACTGACCGAACGTTTCCACGCTGCCAACGCGCTGGTCGCCGTCGCGGCTGACCTGCTGGCCCTGACCGTGCTCACCCCGCCGGGCGAATTCGGCGCAGACGTGGCCATCGGCAGCGCGCAACGCTTCGGCGTGCCGCTGGGCTTCGGTGGCCCGCACGCGGCTTACTTCTCCACTAAAGACGCGTTCAAGCGTGACATGCCGGGCCGTCTGGTCGGTGTTTCCGTGGACCGTTTCGGCAAGCCGGCCCTGCGCCTGGCGATGCAGACCCGCGAGCAACATATCCGCCGTGAGAAAGCCACGTCGAACATCTGCACCGCGCAAGTATTGCTGGCCAACATCGCCAGCATGTACGCCGTGTACCACGGCCCTAAAGGCCTGACGCAGATTGCTAATCGCGTGCATCACCTGACCGCGATTCTGGCCCAGGGCCTGAAAGCGATTGGCCTGAACGTCGAGCAAGCAAACTTCTTCGACACGCTGACGATCAAGACCGGCGCCAACACCGCCGCATTGCACGACAAGGCTCGCACCCAGCAGATCAACCTGCGCGTCGTCGATGCCGAACGTCTGGGCCTGTCCCTCGACGAAACCACCTCGCAAGCTGACGTGGAAACCCTGTGGGCCCTGCTGGCCGACGGCAAAGCGCTGCCAGATTTCGCCGCCCTCGCTGCTTCGGTTCAAGCGACTATTCCAGCCGCGCTGGTGCGTCAATCGCCGATCCTCAGCCACCCGGTGTTCAACCGTTACCACTCGGAAACCGAGCTGATGCGCTACCTGCGCAAGCTCGCCGACAAGGACCTGGCGCTGGATCGCACCATGATCCCGCTGGGTTCGTGCACCATGAAACTCAACGCCGCCAGCGAAATGATCCCGGTGACCTGGGCTGAATTCGGTGCGCTGCACCCGTTCGCCCCCGCCGAACAAAGCGCCGGTTACCAGCAACTGACCGACGAACTGGAAGCGATGCTCTGCGCAGCCACCGGTTACGACGCGATCTCGCTGCAACCGAACGCTGGTTCGCAAGGTGAATACGCTGGCCTGCTGGCGATCCGCGCTTACCATCAGAGCCGTGGCGAAGACCGCCGCGACATCTGCCTGATCCCATCGTCCGCCCACGGCACCAACCCGGCCACCGCCAACATGGCTGGCATGCGTGTGGTCGTGACCGCGTGCGATGCGCGTGGCAACGTTGATATCGAAGACTTGCGCGCCAAGGCCATCGAGCACCGCGACCACCTCGCCGCGCTGATGATCACCTACCCGTCGACCCACGGCGTGTTCGAAGAAGGCATCCGCGAAATCTGCGGCATCATTCATGACCACGGCGGCCAGGTGTACATCGACGGCGCCAACATGAACGCGATGGTCGGCCTCTGTGCGCCGGGCAAATTCGGCGGCGACGTGTCCCACCTGAACCTGCACAAAACCTTCTGCATTCCGCACGGCGGTGGCGGCCCGGGCGTTGGCCCGATTGGCGTGAAATCGCACCTGACCCCGTTCCTGCCGGGTCACGGCACCATGGAACGCAAGGAAGGCGCGGTCTGCGCGGCACCGTTCGGCAGCGCGAGCATTTTGCCGATCACCTGGATGTACATTCGGATGATGGGCGGCGCCGGTCTGAAGCGCGCTTCGCAACTGGCGATCCTGAATGCCAACTACATTTCCCGTCGCCTCGAAGAGCACTACCCAGTGCTCTACACCGGCAGCAACGGCCTGGTAGCGCACGAATGCATCCTCGACCTGCGTCCGTTGAAAGACAGCAGCGGCATCAGCGTCGATGACGTCGCCAAGCGCCTGATCGACTTCGGCTTCCATGCGCCGACCATGTCCTTCCCGGTCGCCGGCACGCTGATGATCGAGCCGACCGAAAGCGAATCCAAGGAAGAACTGGACCGCTTCTGCGACGCCATGATCCGCATCCGCGAAGAAATCCGCGCGGTGGAAAACGGCACCCTGGACAAGGACGACAACCCGCTGAAAAACGCTCCGCACACTGCGGCGGAAATCGTTGGCGAGTGGACGCACCCGTATAGCCGTGAGCAGGCGGTTTACCCGGTTGCATCGCTGATCGAAGGCAAATACTGGCCACCGGTCGGTCGCGTCGACAACGTGTTTGGCGATCGCAACCTGGTTTGCGCCTGCCCGTCGATCGAAAGCTACGCTTAAACCACTGAGGGAGCGGGCACACCGCTCCCTCTGATGGAACTGTTCCGGAGCTTTGTAGGAGCGGTGTAGGAGCGGTGTAGGAGCTGTCGAGTGAAACGAGGCTGCGATCTTTTGATCTTGCTTTTTTAAGATCAAGATCAAGATCAAGATCAAAAGATCGCAGCCTCGTTTCACTCGACAGCTCCTACATAGCTCCTAAAGGATGCATCTCCCGCGATGTTGGCGGCTATAACAAGAAACCGGAGAACAACTCATGTCGTTAAGCGTGTTCGACCTGTTCAAGATTGGTATCGGCCCCTCCAGTTCCCACACCGTCGGCCCGATGCGTGCTGCTGCGCGTTTCGCCGAAGGTCTGCGCCGTGAAGGGCTGCTGGCCGCAACCGCCAGCGTCAAAGTCGAGCTCTACGGCTCGCTCGGCGCCACCGGCAAGGGCCACGGCAGTGACAAGGCTGTGTTGCTCGGCCTGGAAGGCGAACACCCGGACACCGTGAACACCGAAACCGTCGCCGCCCGCCTGCAGGAAATTCGCGGTAACGGTCGCCTGAACCTGCTCGGTGAACACAGCATTGCGTTCAACGAAAAAGAACACCTGGCGATGATCCGCAAACCGTTGGCCTATCACCCCAACGGCATGATCTTTCGCGCCTTCGATGCCGCCGGCATTCAGATCCGCAGCCGCGAGTACTACTCGGTCGGCGGCGGTTTTGTCGTCGATGAAGATGCGGCCGGCGCTGACCGCATTGTCGAGGACGCAACGCCCCTGACCTTCCCGTTCAAAAGCGCCAAGGACCTGCTCACCCACTGCACCACCTACGGCTTGTCGATCAGCCAGGTGATGCTGACCAACGAAAGCGCCTGGCGCCCGGAAGCGGAAACCCGCGCCGGGCTGCTGAACATCTGGCAAGTAATGCAGGACTGCGTCGCCGCCGGTTGCCGCAACGAAGGCATCCTGCCCGGTGGCTTGAAGGTCAAGCGTCGTGCCGCCGCGCTGCATCGGCAATTGTGCAAGAACCCGGAGTCGGCGCTGCGCGATCCGCTGTCGGTGCTGGACTGGGTCAACCTATACGCCCTGGCGGTCAACGAAGAAAACGCCAATGGCGGACGCGTCGTCACTGCGCCCACAAACGGTGCAGCGGGGATCGTCCCGGCGGTGTTGCATTACTACATGCGCTTCATTCCCGGCGCCAGCGAAGACGGGGTCGTGCGCTTTCTTCTGACTGCGGCAGCCATCGGCATTCTCTATAAAGAAAACGCCTCGATCTCCGGCGCGGAAGTCGGCTGTCAGGGTGAAGTCGGCGTTGCTTGCTCAATGGCGGCCGGCGCCTTGTGCGAAGTCCTCGGTGGCAGCGTGCAGCAAGTGGAAAACGCCGCTGAGATCGGCATGGAACACAACCTCGGCCTGACCTGCGACCCGATTGGCGGCCTGGTGCAAGTGCCGTGCATCGAGCGCAACGCCATGGGCTCGGTGAAAGCCATCAATGCGGTGCGCATGGCCCTGCGCGGCGACGGGCAACATTTCGTCTCCCTCGACAAGGTCATCCGCACCATGCGCCAGACCGGCGCGGACATGAAAAGCAAATACAAGGAAACCGCCCGTGGCGGTTTGGCGGTCAACATTATCGAGTGCTGATGCACGCATCCGCATTATTTTCAGGAGCTGAATATGTCCACCGAACAATTGCTGAAAACTCCACTGCACGCGCTGCACATCGAACTCGGCGCACGCATGGTGCCGTTCGCCGGCTATGACATGCCGGTGCAATATCCGTTGGGCGTGATGAAAGAACACCAGCACACCCGTGATCAGGCCGGGCTGTTCGATGTCTCGCACATGGGCCAGATCCGCCTGACCGGCGCGAATGCCGCCAAGGCCCTGGAAACTTTGGTGCCGGTGGACATCATCGACTTGCCGGTGGGCATGCAGCGTTACGCAATGTTCACCAACGAGACCGGCGGCATCCTCGACGACCTGATGGTCGCCAACCTCGGTAACGACGAACTGTTCCTGGTGGTCAACGCCGCTTGCAAGGATCAGGACCTGGCGCACCTGCGCAAGCACATCAGCGAGCAGTGCACCATCGAGCCGCTGTTCGAAGAACGTGCGTTGCTGGCGCTGCAAGGCCCCGCCGCCGTGACAGTGCTCGCACGCCTGGCGCCAGAAGTATCGAAAATGACCTTCATGCAGTTCACCCGCGTGAAGCTGTTGGGCGTTGATTGCTTTGTCAGCCGTTCGGGCTACACCGGCGAAGACGGTTTCGAAATCTCGGTCCCGGCCGCCAATGCCGAAGCCCTCGCTCGCGCCCTGCTGGCCGAACCTGAAGTGGCCGCCATTGGCCTCGGCGCCCGTGACTCCCTGCGCCTGGAAGCCGGCCTGTGCCTCTACGGCCACGACATGAACACCGAGACCACCCCGATTGAGGCCAGCCTGCTGTGGGCCATCTCCAAGCCACGTCGTGCCGATGGCGCGCGGGCTGGCGGCTTCCCCGGCTCGGAAAGCGTGTTTGCGCAACAACAAGGCGGGGTCAGCCGCAAGCGCGTTGGCCTGCTGCCGCAAGAACGCACGCCAGTGCGTGAAGGCGCAGAGATCGTCAACGAAGCCGGCGAGATCATCGGCAGCGTGTGCAGCGGCGGCTTCGGGCCGACTTTGGGCGGTCCTCTGGCCATGGGTTACGTGGACAGTGCTTACATTGCTCTCGACACACCCGTTTGGGCGATTGTTCGTGGGAAAAAGGTGGCTTTGCTTGTAAGCAAAATGCCATTTGTTCCACAACGCTACTATCGCGGTTGATTGACTGTTTCTATAAGTAACGCGGTTGCGTTAACAGTGCACTAATCTGTAACGCAACCGCCATAAAACAGTGCAACCTTTCGATAATGAACTTGGCTTATAACGATCGAAAACATTTGAACACCGCCATCGAATAAGCCCGCACTAGTGACCGACTAACAGCCACCAACCTGAGCAAAACCGGGCCCCTCACAGGGGCTTGTTTTTTATTGGCTAGTTGGCGTAGAGTTTGTTCACTGTGTTTGCATGGGTCGCTTGGAATCGTGACCTGGGCAGTAGCCTACAAGTTAGCTACATCCCGTTCGACGTCTTCTTACTCTCCTGCAACCAGCCCCAGTACTCTTTCATGAGAAGGAGACTGTCATTAATTTTTTGCGTCATAGGAAATAAGAAATGTCCCAACGTCAGAGCGGTACCGTCAAGTGGTTTAACGACGAGAAAGGTTTTGGTTTTATCACTCCTGAAAGCGGTCCGGATCTGTTCGTGCATTTCCGCGCCATCCAGGGCAACGGCTTCAAGAGCCTGAAAGAAGGCCAGAAAGTGACTTTCGTCGCTGTGCAAGGCCAGAAAGGCATGCAGGCTGACGAAGTACAAGCAGAAGCCTAACCTTCTGTAACGAAAAAGCCCCTGATGCTGACATCAGGGGCTTTTTTGTGCGCGTAAATCCGTAAAATGGCTTCTTTTTCCGCCAGAGGCTGCCATGTCGAAACACCTGCTCAAACCCCAGGGCGACTTCCCCGCCGCTCACTTGGGTCGTCGCCTGGCAGCGATGTTCTATGACTTCCTGTTGTGTACCGCCCTGCTGATCGTTACCAGCGGCATCTACAAGATGATCCAGATGGCGATCATCGGCGAAGACAAGATGCGCACCCTGACCGAAGCCGGCGCCCTGGACGGTGATCCCTTGCTGTCGACGGTGCTGTTGTTTGTGCTGTTCGGTTTCTTCGCCAAGTTCTGGACCTGGTCCGGTCAGACCCTGGGCATGCAGGTGTGGGGTATCCGCGTACAGAATGCCGATGGGTCGTCCATCAGCCTGTGGCAGGCGTTGTTGCGCTTTGTGGTGTCGATCGGGTCGTGGTTGTGCGTGGGGCTTGGGTTTCTCTGGCCGCTGTTTGATAAGCAGAAGCGCAGCTGGCATGACATGTATTCGAATACGCAGCTTGTGCGGATTCCAAAGAAAACCAAGTAATACAGCCATACAAAAATCATTGTGGGAGCGGGCTTGCTCGCGAAAGCGGTGTTTCAGTCACTGTAAATGTCGACTGATAGACCGCTTTCGCGAGCAAGCCCGCTCCCACAGTTTTTGTTGCCTCAGGCGTTACCCGCCAACTTCATCCGCGCCGCCTGGGTGAAATCCAGCATCCGCTTCAACGGCCGGATCGCCTGCGGAATCAGCGCCGGATCAACAAAGATCTCGTTCGTCCCTTCCTTCAAGCTCTTCAGCGTCCGCTCAAGGGTATTCATCGCCATCCACGGGCAATGCGCGCAACTGCGGCACGCGGCACCGTTACCGGCCGTTGGGGCTTCGATGAAGACCTTGTCCGGGCACAGCTGCTGCATCTTGTAGAAGATGCCGCGATCAGTGGCGACGATCAGCGTCTTGTTCGGCAGGCTTTGCGCGGCGGCGATCAACTGACTGGTGGAACCGACGGCATCCGCCAGTTCGATCACCGCAGTCGGCGACTCTGGGTGCACCAGAATGGCCGCGTCCGGGTACAGCGCTTTCATGTCTTCGAGCTGCTTGGACTTGAACTCTTCGTGAACGATGCAGGCACCGTCCCACAGCAGCATGTCCGCGCCAGTCTTACGCTGGATGTAGGTGCCGAGGTGCTTGTCCGGGCCCCAGATGATCGTCTCGCCGTTATCCATCAGGCTTTCGACAATCTCCAGCGCGCAGCTTGAAGTCACTACCCAGTCGGCCCGGGCTTTAACCGCTGCCGAGGTGTTGGCATACACCACCACCGTGCGTTCCGGGTGCTGATCGCAAAACGCCGAGAACTCGTCCACCGGGCAGCCCAGGTCCAGCGAGCAGGTCGCTTCCAGGGTCGGCATCAGTACGCGTTTTTCCGGGTTGAGAATCTTCGCGGTCTCGCCCATGAACTTCACGCCAGCGACCACCACGGTCTTGGCCGGATGGGCATTGCCGAAGCGGGCCATTTCCAGCGAGTCGGAGACGCAGCCGCCGGTTTCTTCGGCCAGGGCCTGAATCACCGGATCGCAATAGAAGTGAGCAACCAGTACCGCGTCCTGAGCCTTGAGCTCGGCGGCAATGGCAGCGCGGTAATAAGCCTCTTCCTCGGTGGTCAGCGGCTTGGGCTGCTTGGCATCGAGGTGAGCTTGAACCAGAAGACGTTCAGAAATTTGCGTCATGATCGCAAGACCTGCGGGCGCTTTCGCGCGAAAGTCGAGTATACACCCGGCTCCGGACCCCTTGAGGGTACCGCCGGGAGCGTTAGTATTCATCAGGCACAACGTTGGAGCCGGGCAAGGCTACAGAATATCCCGTGGATGCAAAAGATGATTCTGACCTGTGTCACGCGGTGCAGCCCCGCGTTGAGCCGAACACAAATCGCGGGCAAAAAAAAATCCGGAAATCCTCACTTGCGTGGGCCTTCCAGACTTTTAAAACTGCTACAAAAATGGTGGGTCGTGTGGGATTCGAACCTACGACCAATTGGTTAAAAGCCAACTGCTCTACCAACTGAGCTAACGACCCGCTGTGTGGTGGCGCGTATAATACTGATTTTTAAGGACTATTCAACACCTAATTTGAAATAAATCAAAAATAAGGTGTTGGGTCACTGATTCCGGCGGCTGCGAAGCCTTCTGCACGCAGGCGGCAGCTGTCGCACTTGCCGCACGCGTAGCCTTTATCGTCGGCTTGATAGCAGGAAACGGTTAGCCCGTAATCAACGCCCAGCTTCACACCCGCCTCGACGATCTGTGCCTTGCTCAGGTTTTGCAGCGGCGCCTGGATACGGAAACCCTTGCCTTCCACACCAGCCTTGGTCGCCAGATTGGCCATGCGCTCGAAGGACTCGATGAACTCGGGGCGGCAGTCCGGGTAACCGGAGTAGTCCACCGCGTTCACACCGATAAAGATGTCGCGCGCGCCGAGCACTTCGGCCCAGCCCAGTGCCAGGGACAGAAACACCGTGTTGCGCGCCGGCACGTAAGTCACCGGAATACCTTCACCCGCCTCTTCCGGAATATCGATGCTGGTGTCGGTCAATGCCGAGCCGCCCATACCGTTCAGGTTCAGGCCGATCACCTTGTGCTCGACCACACCCAAGTCGCGAGCGACGCGCGCGGCGGCGTGCAATTCGGCATGGGAACGCTGACCGTAGTCGAAGCTCATGGTGTAGCAGGCGTAGCCTTCAGCACGAGCCATGGCCACGACGGTTGCCGAGTCCAGGCCGCCGGACAGCAGGATCACCGCACGTTTTTCGGTAGTGTTCAGTTGTTCGGTCATATCAGCGCCCCGGCTCGTCATTCCAAAGATATTTATGCAGCTGCAATTGCAGACGCACTGGCAGATTGTCCGCCACCACCCAGTCAGCCAGGTCTCGTGCATTCAGGTCATGGTGACTTGGCGAGAACAGCACTTCGCCGGCACGTCGATCAAGACCGTACTGGATCAGCTTGGACACAGCCCAGTCGTAGTCTTCCCGCGAGCAGATGACAAACTTCACCTGGTCGTTGGGCGTCAGCAGTTCGATGTTCTCGTAGCGGTTGCGATGCGCTTCTTTCGATCCTGGGGTTTTCAGGTCGACGACGCGACTGACCCGGGAATCTACCGCCGAGATGTCGAGAGCACCACTGGTTTCCAGTGACACTTCGTAACCGGCGTCGCACAACTGCTTGAGCAATGGGATGGCATTCGGTTGCGCCAACGGCTCCCCGCCGGTGACACAGACGTAGCGCGGACGGAAACCGGCCACTTGCTCGAGGATATCGTCGAGGGGGCGGATGGTACCGCCAGTGAACGCGTAAGCGCTGTCACAGTATTGGCAACGCAATGGGCAACCGGTCAGGCGCACAAAAACAGTGGGCAGCCCGGCAGTCCGCGTTTCACCCTGTAACGAGTAGAAAACTTCGGTGATTCTCAATGTGTCTTGCATAGTCGCCACGGGCGTAACAGCTAAACAGGCTGTCCGCCTCCGTCAGGCTCTTCAAGGAACCCCGCCAACGCGCGAATCCCAAAAAGCGTGTTTCAGAAAAAGGGCGTGAATTCTAACGAAAAAACCCGCGACAAGCGCGGGTTTCTTCTATATCGGGTCAAGCAGGCTTACATGCGTTGCAAATCGCGTTGAGCCAGCTGAGCGGCGGAAGTACCCGGATATTGGGCCACGACCTGTTGCAGAATGCCTTTGACCTTGTCGGTATGACCGAGGCGGCGCTCTACATCAGCCAGCTTGTACAGCGAATCAGGCACTTTGGCGTGCTTGGGGTACAGCTGCGAAACCTTGGCAAACGCCTGACCTGCACCTTGCAGATCGCCTTTGGCCAAGTTGACTTCGCCCAACCAGTACTGGGCATTGCCCGCGTATTGGCTGTTCGGGTATTTGCGCAGGAAAGCGGCGAAAGCCTGGCTGGCCTTGTCGAAATCCTTGGCTTTGATCAGGTCGAAGGCTGCGTCGTAATACAGTTTTTCCTTCGCCGGATCACCCGGTTCACTGCTGGCGGCCGGGGCTTGAGCGGCGACCGCTCCAGCACCTGCGCCTGCAGCGGCTGCTGCACCGGGGGCATTCAACGTGCCACCGGTGGAAGAATTATCAGGAGTGGCGGCTGGTGCAACGCCGGTTCCTATGCGCCGATCAAGATCCTGGTATCGCTCCAGGTTTTCCTGCTTCATGCGCGCTACATCATTTTGCAGAACTTCAATCACACCTTGTTGGCGTGAGATCTGCTCCTGCATGGATTGCAGTTGGTTGAACAGCTCGCCCTGTGCCGAGACAGGGGCCGAAACCCCTCCCCCGGCATAGGCGCCGTTCGTACCGTAACCCGCAGGCGGATAACTGGTCCCGCTAGTGTTTCCGGAATTGTTATCGACCACAGGAACCGCAGCCCACACCGCAAGCGGTGCGAGACTGAGAGCCAGAACAGTTACAGCACGACGGCACGTTCGCATGACGAATTACTTACGCAGTTCGACGCGACGGTTTTGAGCCCAGGACTGCTCGTCGTTGCCGGTAGCAACTGGACGCTCTTCGCCGTAGGAAACCAGTTCCAGCTGAGCTGGGGAAACACCTTGCAGTACCAGGTAGCGCTGAACGGCTTTCGCACGACGCTCGCCCAGTGCCATGTTGTACTCACGAGTACCACGTTCGTCGGTGTTGCCTTCCAGAACAACGCGAGCGCCGTTTGCTTTCAGGTCTTTAGCGTGAACATCCAGAGCGCGCATGGCTTCTGGCTTCAGGTCCGAGCTATCGTATTCGAAGTAGAAAGTGGTGATTGCGCGCAGAGCAGCTTCTTCGCTCAGGGAGCCGTCAACTGCACCAGTGTTAGCGCCGTAACCAGCGTTTGGATCAACAGCGCCTTCACCGGCATTGTCGCCGCCTTTGGACGAGCAACCTACAGCTACAGCCATGGCCAGAGCCAGCGCAGCAAATTTACCAAACTTCAGCATTTCCATCGTGAAACTCCTAATGAACCCCAGTGTGTTAAGTAAAACGTGTAGCGCCGCGTCAGTTCAGGTAAGGGGACCAGGAAGGTTCTCTGACTTCGCCTTGTGCGGTAGGAAGCGGGAGCCTTACGCGTCCATTAATGGACACGAGCATCAAGACTCCCCGGCCCTGCTGGCGGGTGGCGTAGATTACCATGGTGCCGTTGGGCGCAACAGTAGGCGACTCGTCCAGAGTGCTATCAGTGAGGATTTTTACGCTTCCGCGCTGCAAATCCTGGGCCGCCACCTTGAAATTAGTGAAGCCATCCTGGCGGTGAATCATCACCAGGGTCTTTTCATCGGCCGAAAGTTTCGGGTTTGCGTTGTAGTTACCGATGAAAGTCACGCGTTCCGCACCGCCACCACCGACGCTGGTCTTGTAGATTTGTGGCTTGCCGCCACGGTCGGAGGTGAAGTAGATGGTCGAACCATCTTTACCCCAGAACGGTTCGGTGTTGATGCCAGGACCGTTGGTGACGCGGGAGATCTGACGTGAACCCAGGTTCATCACATAGATGTCCGGGTTGCCGTCTTTCGACAGTACGAATGCCAGGCGATTGCCATCCGGCGACCAGGCTGGCGCGCCATTCAGGCCTTCGAAGTTGGTGATCTGCTCACGGCGACCGGTGTCGATGTTCTGCATGAAGATGCGCGGACGCTTCTGCTCGAACGAAACATAGGCGATGCGCTTGCCATCCGGTGCGAAACGCGGCGACAGGATCGGCTCGCGCGATTGCAGCAGGGTCACGGCGCGGGCGCCGTCATAGTCCGAACGTTGCAGCGTGTAGCGCGTGTTCTTCTCGGAGAAACGCTCGGCTGTCACGTACAGCAGGCGTGTCGAGAACGCACCTTTAATACCGGTGAGTTTTTCGAACGACTGGTCAGCGATGTAGTGAGCCATGTCGCGCAGTTGATCGACGCTGCCCGACACGCTGCCGGTCAGCACTTGCTGCTCGGTGGCGACGTTGAACAAAGCGTACTGAACCTGCAGGCGACCGCCCGCCGGAACAATGCTGCCGACCATGATGTACTGGGCGCTGATCGCCTTCCAGTCACGGAAAATGATTTCGCTGGCCTGGCTCGGCTGGCTGATCATTTGCTGCTTTGGAATCGGCGAGTAGTAGCCCGAGTTGCGCAAATCGTTACCAATGATTTCGGCCATGTCGTCCGGCAGGACGGTACCGCCCTGGAAGCCGAACGGTACTACCGCAATCGGGGTGGCCCGATCACTGCCGCTGGTGACCAGAATGTTTTTTTCATCTGCTACCGCCATCCCTGCCAGGCAGCAGATAACGACAAGCATTCCTCGAAGAAGGTTTCTCACAAGGCTAGATCCTCAGGTGTGAATGTCATCTTGAATGAACGATACGGAGCGAAATCGCTCGGCTTCATTCCCTGCATTTCTGTCAAACGTCCAATATTCTTGACCGCAGCCACAGCAGACGAGTCGAACGGACCATCGCCACTGGACTTGGAAACGCTGACCGAAGTCACCGTACCGTCCGGCAACATGCCGATTTGCAACACGACCGTCATGCCTTTGCGTGCCGAAGGTGGACGAGCCCAGCCTTCCGCTGCACGAGCACGAATCAAATCATCGAAACTGCCGGCGACTTCATCGCCCTGCTCATCAGCCAACGCCTGCTGACGCTGCGGCGTGTCGGAAAGCAAATCTGCCAAGGCCTGGGCCTTTTTGTCTTCGGTAGATTTACGTGCCGCATCCTGCGATTTCTTCTTCGCAGCATCGGCAGCAGCTTTCTTCTTCGCTTCGTCGGCGACTTTCTTCTTCGCCTCTTCAGCTTCAGCTTTTTTCTTGGCGTCGTCCGCGGCTTTCTTCTTCGCGTCTTCGACGATCTTTTTCTTCGCTTCTTCAGCGGCCGCTTTCTTGGCCTCTTCTTCAGCAGCTTTCTTGGCTTCTTCTTCAGATTTCTTCTTGGCTATATCAGCCAATTGTTTCTCTTCGGCCTTTTTGGCTTCGGCGGTCTTCTTGGCTTCGTCGGCTTTCTTGGCTTCATCAGCCTTTTTCGCTTCCTCAGACTTCTTGGACTCGTCGGCCTTCTTGGCTTCCTCGGCTTTTTGAGCCGCTTCTTCTTTCTTTTGTTCCGCAGCCTTCACCGCTTCCTGCTCGACCTTCTTCTGCTCCATCTGTTCGACTTCGGTTTGACGCGCGGCAGACTTCACCGCTTCACCCGCAATCTTCTGATTGGTCTGGGTGGTCGCCCGACTTTTCGATTTCAGCTGGTACAGGGTCGCCTGGACAATCGGCTTGGCCGGCGGCAACTCAGGCGTCATGGCGAAACTGACGAACAGCATGCCGAAAACCAGCACGTGCAAGCCAATCGCCCAGACACTAGGCCAGAAGTAGCTTTCCGAGGCTGTTGGCTCTCGTTGTTGCTGCATCAGGGCGCCTCGGTAATCAAGCCAACATTACCGACTCCGGCCTTCTGCAACCCGCCCATGGCGCCCATGACCGAACCGTAGTCGACAGTCTTGTCGCCACGAATGAAGACTTGGGTGTGCTTGCCGTTTTCGTTGCCGGCGCTGATGATTTTGGTCACGGCGCTGGTCATCTGCGGCAAGGTCATGGCCTTGTCCTGCTGCTTGTCGGTGTCGACTTCGCTGCCAAGGTTCCAGTAATAGGTCTTGTCAGACTTGATCGAAATGGTCAGGACCTGGGTGTTGTTGTCCTGCGGCAAGGCTTCGCTGGAAACCTTGGGCAGATCAACCTTCACGCCCTGATTGAGCATCGGCGCGGTCACCATGAAGATGACCAGCAGTACCAGCATCACGTCGATGTAAGGCACTACGTTCATCTCGGCGACCGGCTTGCGCTTTTTGCGAGCTCGAGCGATTAAAGCCATTGGAAATTACCTGCTTATTCTTCGCTGGTGTGCACTTTGCGGTGCAGGATCGCCTGGAATTCGTCGGCGAAGGTGTAGTAACGGCTCAGCAGGGTTTCGCTGCGAGCAGCAAAACGGTTGTAAGCGATAACGGCCGGGATGGCTGCGAACAGGCCGATGGCAGTAGCCACCAGTGCTTCGGCGATGCCCGGGGCCACGGTGGCCAGGGTCGCTTGCTGGGCAGTTGCCAGGCCACGGAAGGAGTTCATGATGCCCCAGACCGTACCGAACAGACCGATGTACGGGCTGACGGAACCGACGGTGGCGAGGAACGGCAAGCTCTGCTCGAGCTTTTCTTCTTCGCGGGAAATGGCGACGCGCATGGCACGGGCCACGCCTTCCATGACCGCTTCCGGGTCAACGCCTGGCTGCTGACGCAGACGGGAGAATTCCTTGAAACCGGCACGGAAGATCTGCTCGACGCCCGAATCCGGGTCAGGGTTGCTGCCGGCCTGACGGTAGAGTTTGGACAGGTCGATACCCGACCAGAAGCGCTCTTCAAAGCTCTCCAGGGCACGTCGACCGGCGCGCAGCAAATTGCTGCGCTGAAAGATCATGATCCATGAGGTCACCGATGCGGCTACCAGAATCAGCATTACCAACTGCACCACGACGCTGGCATTGCTGACCAGGCTCCACATGGAGGAATGGTCGACGACGTTAGCTTCCACGCTTTATCTCCTGCTTTGAGTGTGTACCCGCGCCGCTCACGTCGGCAAAGGCCGCACGTAGAGCTTCGGGAATGGCCCGGGGTTTCAAACTGTTAGTGCGCACACAGGCCACCAGAAACTGCCCTTCACAGAGCAGCGCATTATCCGTAGCCCGCCTGACTTGCTGTTTAAAGCGCAGGCTGACACGGTTCAATTCGATTACTTCAGCGCTTACCAGGAGTTCGTCGTCCAGTCGCGCCGGCGCGTGGTAACGCGCTTCGCTGGAATGCACGACGAACAACAGGTCCTCCCCTGCCAGCTGGGATTGGGCAAAGCCCAGTTCCCGGAGCCGCTCGGTTCGAGCCCGTTCCATAAACTTGAGGTAATTAACGTAATACACGATGCCGCCCGCATCGGTGTCCTCGTAATAAACGCGACAACGATGTGCGAAAGGCTCAAGCCCGTTTTGCGCGCGCATACTCTAGTGCTTACTCCTCAGGTTGCCAATCCGGCGAGGCAACTGTTTTTCATTGTTCTGCGGCTTTCTAGTGAAAGATTCGTCATGTGAGCCACTAGGACCACACAAACCCCCAATCGATCAGCCCGCAAACGTTAATTAATCGTCTACTGCATCGAGAAATTCGTCTACCACGGGCATCTCACCCAATCGTGACGGAATGTTTAAACCAAAGTGCAGATACGCGTGCCGGGTCACTACCCGCCCCCGCGGGGTTCGCATGATATAGCCTTGCTGGATCAGGTACGGTTCCAGCACGTCTTCAATGGTGTGGCGCTCTTCACTGATGGCCGCCGCGAGGCTGTCTACGCCAACCGGGCCGCCGTCGAACTTCTCGATCATGGTCAACAGCAGACGCCGGTCCTGGTGATCGAAACCGCGCTCGTCGACATCCAGCAGGTTCAGGGCCAGGTCGGCAATCGGCTTGGTGATGTGGCCCTTGGCGCGCACTTCGGCGAAATCCCGCACCCGGCGCAGCAAACGGTTGGCGATACGCGGCGTACCACGCGCACGGCGGGCGATTTCAAAGGCGCCCTCCGGGTCCAGCGGCAAGCCGAGAATGCTCGCCGAACGGCTGACAATCGTCGCGAGGTCGGCGGTGCTGTAGAACTCCAGGCGCTGGACAATCCCGAAACGGTCGCGCAACGGGTTGGTCAGCATGCCGGCGCGAGTGGTCGCGCCAACCAGGGTGAACGGCGGCAGATCCAGCTTGATCGAACGCGCGGCCGGCCCTTCGCCGATCATGATGTCGAGCTGGAAATCTTCCATGGCCGGGTACAGCACTTCCTCGACGATCGGCGACAGCCGATGGATTTCGTCGATGAACAGCACGTCGTGGGGCTCAAGGTTAGTCAGCAGCGCCGCCAGATCACCCGGGCGCTCGAGGACCGGGCCCGAGGTGCTTTTGATCGACACGCCCATTTCCTGGGCGATGATATTGGCGAGCGTGGTTTTACCCAGGCCCGGCGGACCGAAGATCAGCGTGTGGTCCAGGGATTCGCTGCGGCCACGGGCGGCCTGGATGAACAACTCCATTTGCTCGCGGACGGTCGGCTGGCCAATGTACTCGGCCAGGCTGAGGGGACGAATCGCCCGGTCCTGGACTTCCTCGCGGTCGCGGGGGCCAGGCGTGGCGGCAATCAGACGATCAGCTTCAATCACTTAAATCATTCCCTTCAGGGCACGACGAATCAGGTCTTCACTGCTCAAGCCTTTCTCCTTGATCGAGGTAATCGCCTTGCTGGCTTCTTGCGGCTTGTAGCCCAAGGAGACCAGCGCGCTGATCGCATCACTCTCGGCGGTGACCACCGAGGCTGGCGTATCCGGGCCACCCGGCTGGTTAGGCACCAGGGCGAACATCGCCGGCACGGTTTCCCAAGCCTTGAAGCGGTCCTTGAGTTCCACCAGCAAACGCTCGGCGGTCTTCTTGCCCACGCCCGGCACCTTGGTCAGCGCGGAGGTGTCCTGGGATTGCACGCAACGCACCAGCTCATCGACTTCCAGGCTCGACATCAAGGCCAGGGCCAGTTTCGGTCCTACACCATTGAGACGGATCAACTCGCGAAAAAAGTCTCGCTCACGCTTGCCGTAGAAGCCATAGAGTAACTGCGCGTCTTCGCGTACGACTAAATGGGTGTGCAAGGTCAGCGGTTCACCGACCGACGGCAAGCGGTACAGCGTGGTCATGGGCACTTCCAGCTCATACCCCAGGCCGTTTACATCCAGAATCAGGTGCGGCGGCTGTTTCTCAGCCAGGGTGCCGCGCAAGCGTCCAATCACGTTTCGAATCCTTGAGCGTTGGCCAGCCCGAGGCCAGCGACTGACAGAGCAAGGATTTTGCGCCGACAACACAGGCGCAAAACCCTCATCCCGTAAAAATGATTGCTGATGCTATCAGAGACGCAGGCGCCCGCCACGACTGCGTGCTGTCCCCAGACCATGAGGCAGCAGGCTGGAACGGGTGTGCGCATGACAAATCGCAATGGCCAGGGCGTCCGAGGCATCGATTTGCGGTTTGCTGGTCAATTTGAGCATGTGCATGACCATCATTTGCACCTGCTCTTTATTCGCCGCGCCGGTGCCGGTCACGGCTTGCTTGACCTGGGTCGCGGTGTATTCAGCGATTTCGAGGCTTTCTTCGGCGCCGGCAACGATGGCTGCACCCCGGGCCTGGCCCAGTTTCAGCGCGGAGTCGGCGTTGCGGGCCATGAAGACCTTTTCGATGCCCATGGTCGTGGGGCCGTAGGTCTGGATGACTTCCCGCACGCCGCGATAGACGATTTGCAGACGTTCGTGCAACTCGCCGGAGCCAGTGCGAATACAGCCCGAGGCCACGTAGACGCAGCCGCGCCCGGTATCGCGTACCACGCCATAACCGGTGATGCGCGAACCGGGATCGATACCAAGGATTAAAGTCATAACGCCTGCGGGTTCAGTAAAAACACGGTATTCAATACACGAATAACAAATGTGGGAGCGGGCTTGCTCGCGAATACGGTTTTACATTCAGCAACTATGTTGCCTGAAAATCCGCGTTCGCGAGCAAGCCCGCTCCCACAAGGGATCCTGGTCGCCCTTAACCCAGTTGCGCGGCAACCGACTCCGGAATGTCTGCGTTGGAGTAGACGTTCTGCACGTCATCCAGGTCTTCAAGCATGTCGATCAGCTTGAGCACCTTCTCCGCGCCTTCCAGGTCCAGTTCGGCACTGGTGGTTGGCAACATCACGATTTCCGCGTCATCACCTTTGAAACCGGCGGCTTCCAGGGCGTTACGCACCGAGTAAAACCCGGCGAACGAAGTGAACACGTCAATCGAGCCGTCTTCGTGGGTGACCACGTCATCGGCGTCGGCTTCCATGGCCGCTTCCATCAGCGCGTCTTCATTGACGCCCGGTGCGAAGGAAATCTGCCCCTTGCGTTCGAACAGATAGGCCACCGAACCATCAGTGCCCAGGTTGCCGCCGCACTTGCTGAACGCATGACGAACAGCCGCTGCGGTGCGATTACGGTTGTCGGTCATGCACTCGACCATCACCGCCACGCCGCCCGGGCCGTAACCTTCATAGGTCAGTTCGACCATGTCGTCGGTGTCGGCTGCACCGGCACCGCGTGCTACCGCGCGATCAATGATGTCGCGGCTCATGTTCGCACCAAGGGCCTTGTCCAGGGCCAGGCGCAGACGCGGATTGGAACCCGGATCGCCGCCACCCTGACGGGCCGCAACGGTCAGTTCACGAATCCACTTGGTGAAAATCTTGCCCTTCTTGGCATCCTGACGTTCTTTGCGGTGCTTGATGTTCGCCCACTTGGAATGACCCGCCATATCTCGCTCCGAATTCTCTTTGAAACATTGCCCGCTGCGCGTTGAGCGCCAGCCAGCAACAAAAAAATCTCGACCTGTAAAAAAGGCGCATCCCATGAGGATGCGCCTTCAGGGTCAGCCTTACTCAGCCTTTGGCGTTTCGCGCAGACGAATGTGCAATTCGCGCAATGCCTTGGCATCTACAGCACCCGGTGCCTGAGTCATGACGTCAGCCGCGCTCTGGGTTTTCGGGAACGCAATCACTTCACGGATCGACTGGGCGCCGGTCATCAGCATTACCAGACGGTCCAGACCGAAGGCCAGGCCACCGTGCGGCGGCGCGCCGTATTTCAGGGCGTCGAGCAGGAAGCCGAATTTCTCTTCCTGTTCCGCTTCATTGATACCCAACAGGCGGAACACGGTCTGCTGCATTTCCTTGCGGTGGATACGGATCGAGCCGCCACCCAGCTCGGTGCCGTTCAGAACCATGTCGTAGGCACGGGACAGAGCGATTGCCGGGTTGGCTTCCAGCTCTTCCGGGGTGCACTTCGGCGCGGTGAACGGGTGGTGCAAGGCGGTGAAGCTGCCGTCGTCGTTCTCTTCGAACATCGGGAAGTCGACAACCCACATCGGTGCCCACTTGCAGGTCAGCAGGTCCAGATCGTTACCAACCTTGATCCGCAGCGCGCCCAGGGCTTCGCTGACGATCTTGGCTTTGTCGGCACCGAAGAACACGATGTCGCCGTCAACCGCGCCAACGCGATCGAGGATCACATTGAGGTTGGCTTCAGGGATGTTCTTGACGATAGGCGACTGCAGGCCTTCGACGCCTTTGGCGCGCTCGTTGACCTTGATGTACGCCAGGCCCTTGGCACCGTAGATGCCGACGAACTTGGTGTAGTCGTCGATCTGCTTGCGCGGCATGCTTGCCCCGCCTGGAACGCGCAGAGCGGCAATGCGGCATTTCGGGTCGTTGGCCGGGCCGCTGAACACCTTGAAGTCGACTTCTTTCAGTTGGTCGGCAACGTCTACCAGTTCCAGCGGGTTACGCAGGTCTGGCTTGTCGGAACCGTAACGACGCATGGCCTCTTCGAAGGTCATGTGCGGGAAATCACCGAATTCCAGGTCCAGCACTTCCTTGAACAGGTTGCGGATCATTTTTTCGGTGATGGCCATGATCTCTTTTTCATCGAGGAAGCTGGTCTCGATGTCGATCTGGGTGAATTCCGGCTGGCGGTCGGCGCGCAGGTCTTCGTCGCGGAAGCACTTGGCGATCTGGTAGTAACGGTCGAAGCCGGCAACCATCAGCAGTTGCTTGAACAGCTGTGGCGATTGCGGCAAGGCGAAGAAGGAACCGGCGTGAGTACGGCTCGGCACCAGGTAGTCGCGCGCGCCTTCCGGAGTTGCACGGGTCAGGATCGGCGTTTCGACGTCGAGGAAGCCGTTCTCGTCCAGGAAGCGACGGATGCTGGTGGTCATGCGCGAACGCAGGCGCAGCTTCTCGAGCATTTCCGGGCGACGCAGGTCGAGGAAGCGATAGCGCAGGCGGGTTTCTTCGCCAACGTCGGAGAACTCGTTGAGCGGGAACGGCGGGGTTTCCGACTCGTTCAGCACTTCAAGCTCGTAGCCCAGCACTTCGATCATGCCCGACGCCATGTTGGCGTTGGTGGCACCGGCCGGACGCAGGCGCACCTTGCCGGTGATCTTCACGACGTATTCGCTGCGCACGCGATCGGCGGCGGCGAAGCTTTCGGCGCGGTCCGGATCGAATACCACTTGGGCCAGACCATCACGATCACGGATATCGAGGAAAATCACCCCACCGTGGTCACGGCGACGGTGAACCCATCCGCAAAGGGTAATTTCCTGGCCTTCCAGGGCTTCGTTCAGTTGGCCGCAATAATGGCTGCGCATCATGGTAGTGGTTTCACTTCTCGTAATTCGAAATTCGGTTGGAGACCCTGCACAGAGGCAAGAGCTCGCACGTGTCGTTCAACTCAGGTTCCAGACCTTAGTCAGCTTTGTCGCCGCCGGCCAGATTCTTCTTGGAACCGGTCTTGAAGTCGGTTTCATACCAGCCGGTGCCGCTGAGGCGGAAGCCCGGCATGGACAGCATCTTCTTGAGCTCTGGCGCCTGGCACGCAGGGCAGTCGACCAGCGGTGCTGCGCTGATCTTTTGAATGGCTTCCAACTGATGACCACAGGAAGCACATTGATAGTCGTACATCGGCATGGGGGTTGTCTCGGCGATCAGGATTGCTACCGCTTACACTGGGTTTTGCGGCAAAGAGCGGGATTATATCCATTAAATGCAGCCTGTGCAGCCGTAAGACTGCACAGACTGACATACCACCCGTTACAGGCCGAAACAGGTGAGCCCAGCGTTACTTCAGGCTGTGCACGACGCAGACGACGCGCACCAGCCCGGTGAAATTCTTCACCCCGCCGTGGCGCAAATGTACTTCGCGATCCACGTGGGACAACAGCGCGCTGACCGAGCAGCCATTGAGCGTGGCCATTTCGCCGAGGATTTCCCAATAAACCTGCTCAAGCCGCAGGCAGGTCGCAAAACCATTCAAACGCACCGAACGGGCCAAAGGCCTGGCCAGCCCCATATCGAATTCACTGACGAACGGATCAATCTTGATCGCCTGTTGCGCCCCGAACCTCCTCTCGTCCCGACTTTCTCCATAAACCATAGCGCTGACACTCCTTTGTCATCCCGGCTTTCTATAGGAGCTACCTCCTGCTCCTTATAAAAACGCAGGCGCAAAGTTATATCCAGATGACTTTATGACCATCAACGTAGGATAAGCCAACAACGGAGTGAGGATCATGGACAGGGTCCTAGGCCGGACCGTTTCCTACGAAACCTAGGGTATTTTCTTCAGCTGAAAGGGCGTTTATCTGCAAGAGGAAGCTGCGTGCGAACAACGCTCCCGGCGTCATTCGCACACCGGGACGGTTACTGATCCAGCAAGGAGCGCAACATCCACGCGGTTTTTTCATGAACCTGCATACGTTGGGTCAGCAGGTCCGCCGTCGGCTCGTCGCTGACCTTGTCCAGCAACGGGAAGATCCCGCGCGCCGTACGGGTCACCGCCTCCTGCCCATCGACCAGCTGCTTGATCATGTCTTCGGCGCTAGGCACACCCTCCTCTTCCTTAATAGAAGAAAGACGGGCATACACCGAATAGGCGCCGGGTGCTGGAAAACCCAAGGCGCGAATCCGCTCGGCAATCGAATCGACCGCCAGGGCCAACTCGTTGTACTGCTCTTCGAACATCAAGTGCAGGGTCCGAAACATCGGGCCCGTGACGTTCCAGTGGAAGTTATGGGTTTTCAAATACAGCACATAAGTGTCCGACAACAGACGCGACAGCCCGTCGACGATGGACTTGCGATCCTCTTCACTGATACCGATATCGATTGCCATGCTTACCCCCTAAAGGTGATGAAATTCATCCGACAAGTGCAGGACCACTGTAGCAAGGCAATCCGCACCCTGCTGACCTGGATGGCCAGCCGACCTGCGACAAATCGCCCTCGGGGACACCGCCCGACCGCCTGATTTGAGTAGGCGCAGGCTTTGCTGTTAAATAGGCAGTGTGTCGCTATGCCCCTATTTCTCCGGGGCGCAGCGCATAGGCTGATAGCGGGTACGTGTCCACCGCCTCTTATTGTTCTGAAGCGGACCGTGCTCAATCAGCTCTTCCTTGTGATCTGTCTTAACGCGAGTCAATCAAAATGTTGAAAATCGTCCACCTGCTAATGGGCGCAGCAGCCTTGCTGCTGTCCTTCTTCCCTAGCTTGCAACCCGAAGCTGTTCCTTACCTGCAACAACCCGATGCGCTGTACCTGGCCTTTTTCGGCCTGCTTAACCTGACCCTCGCTCCGGTTATCCCCTACTGGAACAAAGGTCCTCGTCACCAACTGCAAAACCTGGTCAGCGCCCTGCTGGTCCTGGCTGTTGTCCTGCAAACCCTGACACTGATCGCGAAGATGCCTTTTATCGCTGGCCAACCTTCCGTTCTGTTCAGCCTGCTGACTGCCGTGGTCGCAGTCCTTCTGCACCTGGCCATCAGTTTCTACAAATCTTCACCGGCCGCCGCCTCGCCAAGCTATGACATGAGCAACCGCGATACCGGCACCGTCAAGTGGTTCAACACTTCCAAAGGCTTCGGCTTTATCTCCCGGGATTCCGGCGACGATATTTTCGTGCACTTCCGGGCCATTCGTGGCGAAGGTCACCGCGTCCTGGTCGAAGGCCAGCGTGTGGAGTTCTCCGTCATGAATCGCGACAAAGGCCTGCAAGCCGAAGATGTGATTGCCGCACTGCCCCGTCGCTGATCCCGAGCGATAAAAAAACCGCGAGCAGCCTGGCTGTTCGCGGTTTTTTATTGCCCGGCGTTTGGCCGGCACACTCCATGCCTTTGGCTCAGTAGTGCGGCGGCGGAGCCTCTTCCTCGGAGGACTCGAACTGGCCGGCCATCTCTTCCTGGCGGCGCAGCAGCGCGGCCATTTGCAGTTGCAGGCGCTCGACCACGCGCTGTTGCGTCACCAGGATATCGTTCAATGACTGAATGGTGTCGTCCTGGAACGCCAGTTGGCTTTCCAGATCGTTGACGCGTTCTTCCAGGCTCATGGCTCAGCCCTCCAGAAACGTGAAGTGATCGGTCAGAACCAGGCGCAGCCGTTCGCGAATCACCGCGACCTGCTCGGCACTGTAGGGCTTGGCCGGATGTTTGCCCCAAACCGGGGCTGGCCAGGCGGCATCCTCGCGTTTGCGCACTATCACATGCATATGCAGCTGGCTGACAACGTTACCCAAGGCCGCGACGTTCAATTTGTCGGCGTCGAACGAGTCCTTGAGCATTTCCGCCAGTGCGGTGGTTTCCTGCCACAGCTGCTGCTGATCGGCGACATCTAACTGAAACAACTCGCTGATATCTTCGCGGCGCGGCACCAGGATGAACCAGGGATAGTTCGAATCGTTGGACAAGAGCAACCGGCAGAGGGGGAAGTCCCCGATCGGCAAGGTGTCTTGTTGAAGTCGTGGATCTAAAGCGAACACTGAGCGCACTCCCGCCGGTTTCATCATTTTCAGCTTAGCGCCCCTCAATAGAGGCTGCGCGCCAAGCGACAGGACGGCAGCATACCTGCGAATGCCCCAGGCTTCACGACGAACCTGGCCGCCATCCACCCAATAAATTTCGCCGAGCGGGACACACGCCCCGACATGAGACATTTTTCATCGGAGCGCACCATTACAGAACCCACGCGGTGACAAAAAACGCCGAAGTGACCCATGAATACTCAACCGTTCGCAGGCTACCGATCGCGGCGCTGTATGAATTCAGTACAGCGATTAAAATTTTTTGCACCAAAACCGCACATCGCGTCTACGCTGAGAGCGTCGGGGATCCGCCAATTACTCACTTTCGGGGTGAACCGGTAACGTTTTTTGTGGTCGCGCGATTGTCATGATGGCGCAACACCATGCAACGGACGGCGTCAAGTGCAAACAAAACGCGCTTGAAACCCCCGGTTTTATGAGGTTTTTACAGCTGCAAACGGGCCTTCAGAAAAAAACAGACACAGAATTCTGATTTGAGCACGCTTGTTGCATTCATACCTATATCGCCTACGAAGCGTCCGCTGGAAGTGGAAGCTGGAAGGCAAATAAAAACAGCGGCAGGGTTGCCCGATGGAGATTCAAACGTTTCACCAGGGACTCTTTTTACCGGTGCTCCAGGCTTGGAAAACAACGCTAAAGTTGTCAATCCGCTTGCGTCGGGGTAGAGAATTTGCGACATCTACCAAGCCATTTGCGACAGGGTCGTAAAGAAGCTGAAAGGTTAGATACGCAAGTATCGCCAACATTGTCGGCGTGATATAAGTTTGCGCCGACACAAAAAGAAAGAGCCGCCCAGATAATAAAACAGGTGGGACGGCAGTACTCTTCTAAAACCAAAGGAGCAAATCACGATGCGCGTGATGAAGTGGAGCACAATCGCACTGGCAGTTGCAGCAGCAGCCAGTACTCAAATGGCTACGGCCGCACCTTTTGTTAGTGACCAGGCTGAAGCCAAAGGTTTTGTTGAAGACAGCTCGTTGAACTTGCTGGTTCGCAACTACTACTTCAACCGTGACAACAAGAATGGCAACCGCGACGTCAAAGACTGGACCCAGGGCATTTGGGGCAACTTCAGCTCCGGTTACACCCAAGGTACTGTAGGCGTTGGTGTTGATGCATTCGGTTACCTGGCCATCAAACTGGATGGCGGCGATGGCACTTCCGGCTCGGGTAACATGAGCCGTAGCGACACCGTTAACGCTAACGGCGGCCGCGACGTCAACGACAGCCAGGGTAAAGCCGGCGCAGCGATTAAATTCCGCATCTCCAAAACCGAGTTGAAAGTCGGCGACATGCAGCCGAGCACTGCTCCTGTGTTCGCAGTCGGCGGTTCCCGTATCCTTCCGCAAACTGCCAGCGGTTTCCAACTGCAGAGCAGCGAAGTCAAAGACCTTGACCTCGAAGCCGGTCACTTCTACTCGGGCACCAGCCAAGACAAGAACGCCCATGACGGCGGTCTGTTTGCAACCTACGCAGGCGTTGAAGCCAAGACCATCGACTACTTCGGTGGCAAATACGGCATCACTGAAAACCTGACCGCATCGTTGTATGGCGCCAAGCTGGAAGATATCTGGAACCAGTACTACGCGAACGTGAACCTCACCACTCCAATCAGTGGTGACACCTCGCTGAACACTGACTTCAACATCTATCGCACCACCGACACCGGTGACGCGAAAGCCGGTGACATCAGCAACACCGCGTTCTCGCTGGCCACTGCTCTCTCGTTCATGAAAGCGCACACCATCACCCTGGCCTTCCAAAAGGTTAATGGCGATACCCCGTTCGACTACATCGGTATCGGCAAGAACAACCGTGGTGGCGACTCGATCTTCCTCGCCAACTCCATCCAGTACTCTGACTTCAACGCCCCAGGCGAGAAGTCGGCCCAGATCCGTTACGATCTGAAAATGGCTGAGTACGGCGTTCCTGGTCTGAGCTTCATGACCCGCTACGTAACTGGTTGGGACATCGACGGTACCCATACCCCGGCTGGCAGTGCATACACTGGCCTGTACGGCGAAGATGGCAAGCACCACGAAACCAACTTTGAAGCCAAGTATGTTGTTCAGTCTGGCCCAGCGAAAGACCTGTCTTTCCGCCTGCGTCAAGCTTGGCACGTAGCTAACGCCGACGAAGGCGAAGGCGACGTTAAAGAGTTCCGCCTGATCGTTGACTACCCGCTGTCGGTTCTGTAATTGCCGAAAGTTAGTTTGCGGTAATCAAAAAAAGGCCCATCTTCGGATGGGCCTTTTTTATTGACTTCGGTTCACGCTTAATTGATTAGCTTGCTACTCAATATAGCCCGACCCATAAAGTCAGGCATTAGTAGCACTTCCCTCAATTCACCGGTGCTTCCTGAACCACACGAATAACTCGTTGCGGGAACGGAATATCGATACCCGCGGTTTTCAAACGATCCCGGGATTGTTCATTGAACATGAACATCACATCCCAGTAATCAGCCGTCTTGACCCACACTCGCAGGGACACAGTAATCGAACTGTCGCCCAAGGTCGAAATAACGGCTTGTGGCGCAGGTTCCGCCAGGATGCGTTCATCTTTGGCCAGTTCCAGCAACACTTCACGGGCCTTTTGCAAGTCCGCTTCGTAGTCCACGCCTACATCAAACACGACTTTGCGGGTTGGCTGACGGTTAGTGTTGGTGATGATGCCGTTCGACAGGTTGCCGTTCGGAACAATGATGGTCTTGTTGTCGCCAGTGCGCAGCACCGTGTGGAAAATCTGAATGCTGTCCACTGTACCGGCAACGCCTTGGGCTTCGATCCAGTCACCAATGCGGAACGGACGGAACAACAGAATCAGCACGCCGCCAGCGAAATTCGCCAGGCTGCCCTGCAACGCCAGACCAATGGCCAGGCCTGCCGCACCGATGGCTGCGACGAACGAGGTGGTTTCCACGCCAATCATCGAGGCCACGCTGACAATCAGCAAAACCTTGAGAATGATGTTGGCCAGGCTGCTGATAAAACCTTGCAACGCCAGGTCGGCGTTACGCAGAGCCAGCAAGCCACCGAGCTTTTGCGTGACCTTGTTGATCAGCCACCAGCCGATGGCCAGGGTGATCACTGCCAGCAGGACACGGCTGCCATACTCCATGATCATCGGGATCCAGGCTTGAGACGCCTTGACCAGATTGTCCACTTCAGTATTCAAATCCATCTACTTTCTCCTGATTCCCGGCCATCCGGCACGCGAACAATAAGCGGCATTAAGGGCCTGCCGAGGTTAAGCACAATGCAGTGTGGGAGCGGGCTTGCTCGCGAAGAGGACGTGTCAGTCGAAATCATTGCTGAATGACACACCGCTTTCGCGAGCAAGCCCGCTCCCACAGGGGCCCGCGTTACATGTTTAGTCGCGGAAGTTGTTGAACTGCAGCGGCATGTCGAACGTCTTGGCGCGCAGGGCCGCGATGGCTTCCTGCAAATCGTCGCGCTTCTTGCCGGTGATGCGCACCTGCTCGCCCTGGATGGAGGCCTGGACCTTGAGCTTGGCGTCCTTGACGTGAGCGACGATTTTCTTCGCCAGCTCTTTGTCGATGCCTTCCTTGAGGACGGCTTCCTGCTTCATCAGCTTGCCCGAAGCGTAGGCGTCCTTGACCTCAAGGCACTGCACGTCGATCTTGCGCTTGACCAGGGACAGCTTGAGGATCTCGATCATCGCTTCGAGCTGGAAGTCGGCTTCAGCGGTCAGGTTGACGGTCAGGTCCTTTTCCTTGAACTCGAAGGTGCCCTTGCCTTTCAGGTCATAACGACGATCGAGTTCCTTGACGGCGTTCTCGACCGCGTTGGTGACTTCGTGTTTGTCCAGTTCGGATACCACGTCGAACGACGGCATGTAGTTTCTCCAATAAAAAGGCGCGCTCGATCACGATGGAGCGCGCTTGGCTTGCGGTTAAAATCGGGCTCATTATAACGGGTCTTTCTCAACCGATACTGCGAGCCTCACATGCCTGCCTTAATCCGAGCAAAAAGCTGATGTCCATGACCTGGCATGTCCTGGGCGCCGGAAGCCTTGGCACCTTGTGGGCTACCCGCCTGGCGCGGGCCGGCGTTCCGGTTCGGTTGATTGTGCGCGACGAGCAACGCTTGCAGGCGTATCGAGCGGCCGGTGGCCTGACACTGGTGGAACACGGCGAAGCAAAACTCTATGAGATCCCCGGCGAAACATCCGACAGCGATGAGCCGATCAATCGCCTGCTGGTGGCCTGCAAAGCCTACGACGCCGTGCAAGCCGTGGCCCGCCTGGCGCCGCGCCTTGCGCCCGGTGCCGAACTGATTCTGTTGCAGAACGGCCTCGGCAGCCAGGATGCGGTCGCCGCGCAAGTGCCGCAGGCCCGTTGTATCAGTGCGTCGAGCACTGAAGGCGCGTTTCGTGATGGCGACTGGCGTGTGGTGTTCGCCGGCCACGGTTACACCTGGCTGGGGGATGCCGGCCATCCGGTGGCGCCGATCTGGCTGGAAGACCTGACGGCTGCTGGCATTCCCCACGAATGGACTACGGACATCCTCACCCGCCTGTGGCGAAAACTCGCGCTCAACTGTGCGATTAATCCACTGACCGTGCTGCACGATTGCCGTAATGGCGGTTTGCAGCAGCATCATTGCGAAGTGGCCACCCTCTGCGCCGAGCTGACCGAACTGCTGGAGCGTTGCGGGCAACCGGCCGCCGCCGAACATCTGCAACAGGAAGTCGAACGGGTGATCCAGGCCACCGCCGCCAATTACTCGTCGATGTACCAGGATGTGGCCAATCAGCGCCGCACCGAAATCAGCTATCTATTGGGCCACGTCTGCAGAGTCGCGGCGCGGCACCAGTTGAACCTGCCGCATCTCAATCAACTTGAAGCCCGGTTAACCGCGCATCTGCACAGCCTTGGATTGCCCAGCGACTGAGCAGCGGCTACGCTGGCCACTTGTTCCTTTGTAGCGATAAACCTGATGCCACTGCGCCAGCGCCTCGAAAACCTCCCTGTCGGCCAGAAACTGCTGGCCGCCCTGCTGGTGCTGTTGATCACCGTCCTGCTGGTCGCCAACCTGACCTTCATCAGCGCCGCGTACTACATTTCCCAGGAAAGCATGGCGCCCCAGGCCCTGCAAACCATTGGCCGGCTGGTGTCGAACCCAAGCCTGGTGTCCGAGGCGTTGAAGTCGCCACAAAGCGCCGAGCGCCTGCTCAATGAACTCAACAGCTACTCGCCATTGCGCGCAGCGGCGCTGTATGACGGCGACGGCGTGCGCCTGGCGCAGTTGCAGCACGGCGAAAAACTCAAGCTGCCGGAACGCTATCGGCATATCGAAGCGTGGCAAGCCACGGAGTTTCGCAGCAATCAAATCATCACCCTACCCCGCCCCGGCACCGAACCGGGCCATTTGCTGCTGGTGGCGAGCAGCGAACTGCCGGTGGCGTTCTACACCGGCACCCTGACCGCGAGCCTCGGCATCCTGATCTTCAGCGTGTTGCTGTGGCTGGTAATCGCCCGGCAGATCAAACGCCTGATCACCCGGCCGATCCATCAACTCGAAGAGCTGTCCCGACAGGTCACCCGGGAAGAGAACTACGCGTTGCGCGCCTCTCGCGGCAACCACGATGAAATCGGCAGCCTCGCCGAGGCGTTCAACACCATGCTTTCGCGTATTGAAGCCCGGGAGCAGCAGCTCAAACGCGCCCGGGACGACTCCCAGGCTGCTTATGATCAGGCCCAGGGGCTGGCGGAAGAAACCCGTCACACCAACCGCAAGCTGGAACTGGAAGTCCAGGTGCGGAGCAAGATCGAGAAGAAACTCACCGGTTTCCAGAACTACCTCAACAGCATCATCGACTCGATGCCTTCAGCGCTGATCGCCCTCGATGAGCAGCTCTACGTCACCCAGTGGAATCAGGAGGCCAGCGCCCTGTCCGGCACGCGTCTGGATGAAGCGCTGAACCAGCCGATCTTTCTCGCGTTCGAACCGCTCAAACCGTTCCTGCCGCAACTCAAGCAAACCGTCGAGCAACACACGGTGGCCAAGATCGAGCGGGTGACCTGGGTCAAGGACGATGAAGCCAAGCACTACGCCCTGACCTTCTACCCATTGATGGGCGGCGCAGGGCGTGGCGTGGTGATCCGGATCGACGACATCACCCAGCGCCTGTCCCTGGAAGAAATGATGGTGCAATCGGAAAAAATGCTCTCGGTCGGCGGCCTCGCTGCCGGCATGGCCCACGAAATCAACAACCCGCTGGGTGCGATCCTGCACAACGTGCAAAACATTCGCCGGCGGCTGTCGCCGGACCTACCGAAAAACCTTGAGCAAGCCGAACACGTCGGCGTCGAACTGGAAACGGTCAACCAGTACCTGAAAGCGCGAGAAGTGCCGCAGTTGCTCGACGGCATCCAGCAGGCCGGTGCGCGGGCGGCGAAAATCGTCACGCACATGCTCAGTTTCAGCCGCCGCAGCACCCGCCAGATGGCGCCGTGCGACCTGCCGGCGTTGATTGATCAAGCGGTGGAAATCGCCGGTAACGACTTTGACCTGGCGATCGGTTTCGACTTCAAGGGCCAGGCGATCATTCGTCAGTTCGACCCGGCGCTGGGTCCGGTGCCGGGCACGGCCAACGAATTGGAGCAGGTGCTGCTAAACCTGTTGAAAAACGCCGCCCAGGCAATTCATCAGCGCGAAGATGACCGCGAACCGGGGCGAATCATCCTGCGCACCAAGCTCAATCCACCGTGGGCGGAAATCCAGGTCGAAGACAACGGCATCGGCATGAGCGAAAACGTGCGCAAACGCACCTTCGAGCCGTTCTTCACCACCAAGGAAATCGGCCAGGGCACCGGCCTCGGGCTGTCCGTTTCGTATTTCATTATCACCAACAACCACAAGGGCCAGATGGAAGTGCAATCGACCCTCGGCCAGGGCACCTGCTTCACCTTGCGCCTGCCGTTGGCGGGCACCCCGCTCGTCTCCCAAGAACTCAATCAGCTATCGAGGTAACCATGGGCTTTCGCCTGTCGAAGATTTACACCCGCACCGGCGACAAAGGCGAAACCGGCCTGGGCGATGGCCGCCGCGTGCCGAAGGATCACCCGCGGATCGAGGCGATTGGCGAGGTCGATACGCTGAACAGTCAGGTGGGTGTGCTATTGGCCGGGCTGGAAGCGCAAAGCTCTGCTTATCCGAGCTTGAAGGAAGTGATTGAGGTGTTGGCGCCGTGTCAGCATCGGTTGTTTGACCTGGGTGGTGAACTGGCGATGCCGGTGTATCAGGCGCTGAATGCCGCTGAAATCGAACGGCTGGAAGCGGCGATTGATCTGTGGAATGAAGAGCTGGGGCCGCTGGAGAACTTCATCTTGCCGGGCGGCTCGGCGTTGATTGCCCTGGCTCACGTCTGCCGTAGTCTGGCCCGCAGTGCGGAACGGCGGTGTCAGCATTTGAATGCGGTTGAGCCGCTGGCCGGGGTTGGCCTGGCATATATTAATCGGTTGTCGGATTTGCTGTTTGTGGCGGCGCGGTTGATTGCCAAGCGTCAGGGGATTGCCGAGATTCTTTGGCAGCCGGCGACGAAGCCTGAGGTTTAGTCGGCGACTGTCAGTCCCTCATCGCGAGCAAGCTCGCTCCCACAGGGGAACGCATTCCAATGTGGGAGCGAGCTTGCTCGCGATGAGGCCGGCCGCTACACCACAGAATCAGGCCAAAACGCCCGAATCCCCGCCACACCCTGCGCCCCGATTTCCCAAGCCTTCTGCCGTTCCGCCGGGCCAACGCCACCCAGCAGGAACACCGGTTTGCTGAAACCGGCGATCAGGGCCTTCGCCTGTTCCCAACCCAACGGCTGGCCATCAGGGTGAGTCTGGGTCACTTGCACCGGCGACAGGGTCACGAAGTCCACGCCCATCTGCTCGGCCAACGCCAGTTCTTCAGCGTTATGGCAGGACGCCGCCAACCAGCGCGACGCCGGCAACGGTCGACCGGCCGCTGCGTACTTGCGCAACTGCGCGGCGGTGATGTGCCAACCGGCGGAAGGGAAATCACCCAGCCACTCGAACGGCCCCTTGATCATCAACTGCGCCTTGCCGGCACACAGCCCCGCCGCATCCACCGCCAAGTCGCGGTATTTAGGGTCGTAGCCGTTGGGCGCCCGCAGCACAATCAACTTGATGCCACCGGCAATCGCCTTCTGGATACCGCGCAGCAAGGCTGGGGTTTCCAAGTCTTCCGGGGTAATCAGGTACTCCGCCGGCAACCGTGCAGCCGCGACGATCGGTTGGTTGGCCGCCGGGAACTCGTAGTTCAGCAGGTCACGCGGTGCGACCCATTCCAACGGCTGGCCTTCGGCGCCGTGGGGTTCGCCGCTGAATGCCGAGACTTCCCAGACATCTAACAACACCTGTTTGTCGGGGTAGTCGTGCTGAACCTTGATCAGCGGTCGCGCCGCTTCAACAACAATGCCCAACTCTTCCTGAAGTTCACGGGCAAATGCCGATTCGACCGATTCGTCGGCCTCGACCTTGCCACCAGGAAACTCCCACAAACCGCCCTGATGTTGGGTGTCGGCACGGCGCGCGATAAGAATCTTGCCAGCGCTGTCACGGATCACAGCGGCGGCGACGTGTACTCGTTTCACTGTCCTACCTCCTCCAGACCGGCCTTCTGCCAAGCCTTGAACGCTGGCCATTGGTAAATGGTTTCGACGTAAGCCTCGGCCACCGCCGGCAACTGCACCCGGTAGGTGCGCAGACGCACGGCAATCGGCGCGAAGTACGCATCCGCCAAAGTAGCGCGGCCAAACAGGAATGGACCGGTTTCGGTCGCAGTGGCGCGGCATTCAGCCCACAACGCCAGCATGCGCTCGATTTCTGCCTGAACCTCTGGCGGGATCGATGGCAGCGCTTCGTCGCGGCTCAGGTCGAATGACATGTTGCCGCGCAGGGCGAAGAAACCGCTGTGCATCTGCGCGCAAGCCGAACGGGCCTGGGCGCGGGCGGCGGTGTCTTTGGGCCAGAGGCCGGCGTCGGGGAACTGCTCGGCCAGGTACTCGGCAATCGCCAGGGAATCGGCGATGACGCCGTGTTCGGACTTCAGCAGCGGGACTTTGCCGGTCGGCGAATGTTTGAGCACGCGCTCACGGGTGTCTGGCTGGCCAAGTTTGATCAGTTCTTCGGTGTAGGGAGCGCCAGTCAGTTCGAGGGCCAGGGCACTGCGCAGGGACCAGGAGGAAAGCAGTTTGTCGCCGATGATCAGGTGGAGGCTCATGTTCGGGACCTTTTGATGAGGGGTGCAGGCCGGAATCTTTAGCGTCTGGTGGTCCGTCTTCGCGGGCAAGCCTCGCTCCTACAAGGGCGGGGGCTTGCTCGCGAATGGGGGCGACTCGGTCTTAGGTGCGGTACTCAGCGTTGATTTTCACGTATTCGTGGGACAGGTCGGTAGTCCAGATGGTTTCGCTGCAATCGCCGCGACCCAACTCGATACGGATGGTGATTTCTTCCTGCTGCATTACCGCCGAGCCCTGGGCTTCGGTGTAGGTCGAGGCGCGGGCGCCGTGGCTGGCGATGCACACTTCGCCGAGGAACACGTCGATCTTGCTCACGTCCAGGTCCGGCACGCCAGCACGGCCGACGGCGGCGAGGATGCGGCCCCAGTTCGGGTCGGAGGCGAACAGCGCGGTCTTGATCAGCGGCGAGTGCGCCACGGTGTAGCCGACGTCCAGGCACTCCTGGTGATTGCCGCCACCGTTGACTTCGACGGTCACGAACTTAGTCGCACCTTCGCCGTCACGCACGATGGCCTGGGCCACGTCCATGCACACTTCGAACACCGCTTGCTTCAACTTGGCGAACAATTCACCGCTGGCGGAAGTGATTTCCGGCAGTGCAGCCTGACCGGTGGCGATCAGCATGCAGCAGTCGTTGGTCGAGGTGTCGCCGTCGATGGTGATGCGGTTGAACGACTTGTTGGCGCCGTCCAGCAGCAGGTTTTGCAGGACTTCACGGGAGACTTTGGCATCGGTGGCGATGTAGCCGAGCATGGTCGCCATGTTCGGACGGATCATGCCCGCGCCTTTGCTGATGCCGGTGACGGTGATGGTCACGCCGTCATGCTCGAACTGGCGGCTGGCGCCTTTAGGCAAGGTGTCGGTGGTCATGATGCCGGTGGCGGCAGCTTCCCAGTTGTTCACCGACAGATCATCAAGAGCGGCTTGCAACGCGCCTTCGATTTTCTCGACCGGCAACGGCTCGCCGATCACACCGGTGGAGTACGGCAGCACCAGGCTGGCATCGACGCCGGTCAGTTCAGCGAGTTTCGCGCAGGTGCGCTCCGCAGCGGCCAGGCCAGGTGCGCCCGTACCGGCGTTGGCATTGCCGGTGTTGGTCAGCAAGTAACGCACCGGACCTTGCACGCGCTGCTTGGCCAGGATCACGGGCGCGGCGCAAAACGCGTTCAGGGTGAACACGCCCGCAACGGTGGAACCTTCGGCACAGCGCATGACCACGACATCCTTGCGCCCCGGGCGCTTGATGCCGGCCGAAGCGATACCGAGTTCAAAACCGGCAACCGGGTGCAACGTTGGCAAAGGACCAAGACCAACAGCCATGAATGCGCTCCTTAATAAATGATGTCTGCACCGCTTTCAGGAAGAACGGCGGGTTTAAATGGCAAAACGCCGCGACGGCTGATGCCGGTCGCGGCGCGGGTATTTCAGCGATTGAAACGGGTTTTACTGGATCTGCCCGTGGCAATGCTTGAATTTCTTGCCCGAACCGCAGTAGCACAGTTCGTTACGGCCCAGCTTCTGATCGTTGCGTACCGGTGCGGTGGCGAGGGCGACATCGACCTCTTCACCGAGCAGTTCCGGTTGCTCGAGACCCGGCGCTTCGTCGTGCTGGAACTGCATGCGGGCGGCCAGTGCTTCGGCTTCCTGACGCAGGCGTTGTTCTTCTTCGACCGGATCTTCGCGGCGAACCTGAACGTGGGACAGCACACGGATCGAGTCGCGCTTGATCGAATCCAGCAGCTCGGAGAACAGCGTGTACGACTCGCGCTTGTACTCTTGCTTCGGGTTCTTCTGCGCATAACCACGCAAGTGAATGCCGTGACGCAGGTGATCCATGGTCGACAGGTGGTCTTTCCACAGGTCGTCGAGTACACGCAGAACGATTTGCTTCTCGAAGGTGCGCAGCGCTTCGGCGCTCGCCTGCTCTTCTTTCTCGTTGTACGCCGCCAGCAGCTCGGTCATGAGCTTCTCGCGCAGGGTTTCTTCATACAGGTGATCGTCTTCGTCGAGCCATTTCTGGATCGGCAACGCCACACCGAAGTCGCTCTGCAACGCGGCTTCCAAACCGGCAACGTCCCACTGCTCAGGCAACGATTGCGGTGGAATGTGCGCGCTGACGGTAGCGTTGAGCACGTCCTGACGGAAGTCAGCGATGGTTTCGCCAATGTTGTCGGCGGCCAGCAACGTGTTACGCATGTGATAGATCACTTTACGCTGTTCGTTGTTGACGTCATCGAACTCGAGCAATTGCTTGCGAATGTCGAAGTTACGGCCTTCAACCTTGCGCTGGGCCTTCTCGATGGCGTTGGTCACCATCCGGTGCTCGATCGCTTCACCGGACTGCATGCCCAGGGCTTTCATGAAGTTCTTCACCCGGTCAGAGGCGAAGATGCGCATCAGGCTGTCTTCCAGCGACAGGTAGAAACGGCTGGAACCGGCGTCACCCTGACGACCGGCACGACCACGCAACTGGTTGTCGATACGGCGCGATTCGTGACGCTCGGAAGCAATTACCTGCAAGCCGCCGGACTCCAGCACTTGCTGATGGCGTTTCTGCCAGTCGGCCTTGATCTGGGCGATTTGCTCAGGTGTAGGGTCTTCCAGCGAAGCCACTTCCACTTCCCAGTTACCGCCCAACAGGATGTCGGTACCACGACCGGCCATGTTGGTGGCGATGGTCAGTGCGCCTGGGCGACCGGCCTGGGCAATGATCTCGGCTTCTTTTTCGTGGAACTTGGCGTTCAGAACCTTGTGTTCGATGCCTTCTTTCACCAGCAGGCTGGACATGTGTTCCGACGTTTCAATCGTTGCAGTACCCACCAGCACCGGACGGCCCTGGGTCATGCATTCCTTGATGTCGGCCACGATCGCGGCGTATTTCTCGTCCGCGGTGAGGAACACCAGGTCGTTGTAGTCTTTACGCGCCAGCGGCTTGTTCGGCGGGATAACCATCACCGACAGACCGTAGATCTGGTGGAATTCGAACGCTTCGGTGTCAGCGGTACCGGTCATGCCGGACAGCTTGTTGTACAGACGGAAGTAGTTCTGGAACGTGGTCGAAGCCAGGGTCTGGCTTTCGGCCTGAATGTTCAGATTTTCCTTGGCTTCGATGGCCTGGTGCAGGCCTTCGGACAGACGACGGCCCGGCATGGTACGACCGGTGTGTTCGTCGACCAGCACAACCTGACCGTCCTGCACGATGTATTCGATATTGCGATGGAACAGCTTGTGCGCACGCAGACCGGCATAAACGTGGGTCAGCAGGCCCAGGTTATGCGCCGAGTACAGGCTTTCGCCTTCAGCCAGCAGGCCGATACGGGTCAGCATTTCTTCAACGTACTGGTGACCGGCTTCGTTGAGTTCGACCTGGCGGGTCTTCTCGTCGACGGTGTAGTGACCAGCCTTGGTGACTTCGCCTTCGACTTCTTCGACGTGCAGTTCCAGCTGCGGGATCAGTTTGTTGATCTCGACATACATCTTGGAGCTGTCTTCAGCCTGACCGGAAATGATCAGCGGGGTACGGGCTTCGTCGATGAGGATGGAGTCGACTTCGTCGATCACGGCAAAATTGAGTTCGCGCTGGAATTTTTCTTCCATGCTGAACGCCATGTTGTCGCGCAGGTAGTCGAAACCGAATTCGTTGTTGGTGCCGTAGGTGATATCGGCGGCGTAAGCCAGGCGTTTTTCTTCCGGCGGCTGGAATGGGGTAACCACGCCGACCGTCATGCCGAGGAATTCGTAGAGCGGACGCATCCAGTTGGCGTCACGACGGGCCAGGTAGTCGTTCACGGTAACAACGTGCACGCCTTTGCCGGACAGCGCGTTCAGGTAAACGCCCAGTGTTGCCACCAGGGTCTTGCCTTCACCGGTACGCATTTCCGCGATCATGCCTTCATGCAAGGTCATGCCGCCGATCAGCTGGACATCGAAGTGACGCATACCCATGACGCGCTTGCCGGCTTCGCGGGCGACCGCAAAAGCTTCTGGCAACAGCTTGTCGAGGGTTTCCCCTTTGGCGATGCGGGCCTTGAACTCATCAGTCTTGGCACGCAATTGATCGTCCGAAAGGGCCACCATTTGCTCTTCGAAGGCATTGACGAGTTGCACCGTCTTGAGCATGCGTTTGACTTCACGCTCGTTCTTGCTTCCAAAAAGTTTCTTTAACAAAGGCGCAAACATATCGGCAGGATCTTCCACACTAAAGGGATGGAGGGCGGCCCCGTGAGTCGCCCGTGCAGCCCTCATGGCCGCATGCGAACGAGCATTCTACCCGGAAACGATGGTGAGGAAAGTGGCGTTATTCCACGATGCATGCACTGCGCTGTTACGGGGCTCACTTAAAATAAGGGCTTTTTGCTGAACTTCAACCCATTCACGGTAGAAGTTACTTGTTGATTTAATGGGTAAAGCGCTCGCAAAGCAATGGGTCAGGCGCATCGGATGCTTTCTGCTACCATGGCGGCTCTGTTACTTCAGGTGTCTGATCATGGCATTTCGCCCTCTCACGGCCAGAGCACCCGCCGTTCTGCTTCGCGAAGCCAAACCGCTGAAAGCCATTTTCGGCCAAGCTCAACGCCTGGGTCATTTACAACGCCTGGTGGAAAGCCAATTGCAGCCTGCCGCGCGTGAGCACTGTCATGTGGCTTCGTGGCGCGAAGGCAGTTTGTTGCTGATTGTCACCGATGGGCATTGGGCGACACGCCTGCGTTACCAGCAGAAGCGCTTGCAACGGCAATTGCAGTTGTTCGATGAGTTTGCCAGCCTGACCCGGATTCTGTTCAAGGTGCAACCACCGACCGTCCAGCAAGGCGCAGCGGGGCATACCATCAGTTTGTCCAGCGATGCGGGTGCGACCATTCAGGCGACGGCTGACGGGATCAGTGATCCGAATTTGCGCGCGGCGCTGGAGCGTCTTGCGGCGCACGCCAAACCCAAGGACTGACCGAATCCCCTGTGGGAGCGGGCTTGCTCGCGAATAGGGAGTGTCAGTCGACATTATTTTTGAATGACACACCGCTTTCGCGAGCAAGCCCGCTCCCACATTTGATCTGTGTCCGCTTGTTATCGGCGTTTACTTCCGCCTAACAAAGAACCCATCAACCCGCGCACCAACTGTCGGCCCAATTGATTGGCCGCCTGTCGCATCGCCGATTTCAGTGCCTGCCCCGCCGCCGTGCCGAGGAATTCCCCGGCCTTGTCGGTGAAGCTTGGCTCTTCTGCCACCGGTTTACCCGGTGCTGCGTCAGCTTCAGGCGCCAGCCCCTTGCGGCCCATCAACACTTCATACGCAGACTCACGATCAACCGGCTTGTCATAACGCCCCTTGAATGGCGACCCGGCGATCAGCATCGTGCGTTCGGTTTCGGTCAATGGTCCGATCCTCGATTGCGGCGGTGCGACCAAGACTCGCTGGACCATCTCCGGCGTGCCCTTGTCCTGCAAGGTGCCGACCAGCGCCTCGCCGATTCCCAGTTCGGTCAACACCGATAAAGCGTCAAACGCCGGGTTCGGCCGAAAGCCGTCAGCCACCGCGCGCAGGGATTTCTGTTCCTTGGCGGTGAATGCCCGCAAGCCATGCTGAACCCGCAGGCCGAGCTGGGCCAGCACGTCGTCCGGCAAGTCGCCTGGGGACTGGGTGACGAAATACACGCCCACACCTTTGGAGCGAATCAACCGCACCACTTGCTCCAGACGCTCTTGCAACGCCTTGGGCGTGTCGGCGAACAACAAGTGCGCTTCGTCGAAAAACAGCGCCAGCAGTGGTTTGTCCGCATCGCCACGTTCCGGCAGTTGCTCGAACAACTCTGCCAGCAGCCACAGCAGGAACGTCGCGTAGACCTTCGGCGCTTCGTGCACCAGACGACTGGCATCCAGCAAGTGAATGCGCCCGCGGCCATCGGCGGTCGGTTGCAGGATGTCTTCGAGTTGCAGCGCCGGTTCGCCGAACAAGGCTTCAGCGCCCTGTTGCTCCAGGATCGCCAGGCGCCGCAGCAAGGCCTGACTGGAGCCTGTCGTCATCAATGCTGCGTCGTCGCCCAGCAATTGCGGGTTGTCTCGCAGGTGATTGAGCAGCGCTTTCAAATCCTTGAGGTCCAGCAGCAACAGGCCTTCGCGGTCGGCGACCTTGAACGCGGCGTACAGCGCCGACTGCTGGCTGTCGCTCAACTCCAGCAGGGCGCCGATCAGCAGCGGGCCCATTTCACTCAGGGTGGTGCGCAATGGATGACCGGACTCACCGTGAATGTCCCACAAGGTCACCGGATACGCCTGGGGCTTGTAGTTCAGCCACGGCATGCCGTCGATCCGCTCGGCGACCTTGCCCTGCGGGTTACCGGCGGCGCCCAGGCCACACAGGTCACCCTTGATGTCGGCGGCAAACACCGCCACGCCGGCGTCGCTGAAAGCTTCGGCCAGGCGCTGCAACGTGACGGTCTTGCCGGTACCGGTGGCGCCCGCGACCAGACCGTGACGGTTCGCCAGGCGCATGGCCTGGGCGATCGGCTGCCCCGCGAGGTCGGCACCGATAACGAGTTGCAATGAGTCAGGCATTTTGTCACCCATGGTTAATCTTTGATCCTTCACGGCCGATAAAAAGAAGTGAGAAACACGACTGAAAAGAGCCTCGGTAGTCCCTTAAGGAGAGACGGAATATCAGCTTGATTTCAACACTGCCCATTTTGCGCGTCTTTATATAAAAGCACGCCTTGGACATATAAGACCTTAGCGGACACCCCAAGCCATGAATAAAAATCTGCGCTTCAGCCATAAGATACTGCTTGCCGCCGCCCTGATCGTTATTGCTGCCTTCGCCTCGTTCACGCTGTACAACGACTATTTGCAACGCAATGCGATTCGCCGTGATCTGGACAACTATCTGCAAGAGATGGGCAACGTCACGGCCAAAAACATTCAAACCTGGCTGGCCGGCCGCAGCCTGCTGATCGAAAACCTGTCACAAACCGTTGCGCTGAATGCAGAGGCCGGCAATGTCGCCACCCTGCTCGAACAAAAGTCGGTGAGTTCGACCTTTATGGGGGCGTTCCTGGGCAACAAGGATGGCTCCTTCATCATCCGCCCGAACAGCAAGATGCCCGACGGCTACGATCCTCGCGTTCGCCCGTGGTACAAGGCCGCGCAAAACGCCAGCGGCCCGGCACTCACTGACCCCTACATCGATCTGGCTTCCGGGCAATTGGTGATTTCCATCGTGAACCGGGTCACCAACGCCGGCCAGGACCTTGGCGTGGTCGGTGGCGACTTGAGCTTGCAGGTGATCGCCGACAGCCTCAACGAATTGGACTTCGACGGAATGGGTTATGCCTTCCTGGTCAGCGCCGACGGCAAGATCCTCGCCCACCCGGACAAAGCGCTGGTGATGAAAACGCTCAAGGATGTCTACCCGCAAGACACCCCGACGATCAGCAGTCAGTTAAGCGAAATCCAGGTTGACGGCAAAACCCGCATCGTCACCTTCACACCGATCAAGGGGCTGTCTTCGGTCAACTGGTACGTAGGGCTCTCCGTGGACAAAGGCAAAGCCTTCTCCATGCTTAGCGAGTTCCGCACCTCGGCGATCATCGCCACCGTCATTGCCGTGGCCATCATCATTGCCCTGCTCGGCATGCTGATCCGCATCCTGATCCAGCCGCTGCACGTCATGACACGCGCGATGGAAGACATCGCTGACGGTGAAGGCGATCTGACCAAACGCCTGACCATCCAGAACCAGGATGAATTCGGCGTCCTCGGTACCGCTTTCAACCGGTTCGTGGAGCGGATTCATACGTCGATCCGCGAAGTGTCCTCGGCCACCGGCCAGGTCAACGAAGTGGCCCTGCGTGTGGTCGCTGCATCGAACTCGTCGATGTTCAACTCCGACCAGCAGGCTTCGCGCACCAACAGCGTGGCTGCGGCGATCAACCAGCTCGGCGCCGCCGCCCAGGAAATTGCGCGCAACGCCGCGCAAGCGTCGAACCAGGCCAGCGATGCGCGCAGCCTGGCCGAAGATGGCCAGCAAGTGGTGGATCGCAGCATCAAGGCGATGAATCAGCTGTCGAGCATGCTCAGCGCGTCGAGCACCAATATCGAGTCGCTGAACAGCAAAACCGTGAACATCGGGCAGATTCTGGAAGTGATCACCAGCATCTCCCAGCAAACCAACCTGCTGGCGCTCAACGCTGCGATTGAAGCGGCGCGTGCCGGTGAGGCCGGTCGTGGTTTCGCGGTGGTGGCCGACGAGGTGCGCAACCTGGCGCACCGGACTCAGGAATCGGCGCAACAGGTGCAGACCATGATCGAGGAGCTGCAAGTCGGTGCCCGAGAATCGGTCAGCACCATGAGCGAAAGTCAGCGCCACAGTCAGGACAGTGTGGAAATCGCCAACCTGGCCGGCGAACGCCTGAACAGCGTGACCTTGCGCATCGGTGAGATCGACGGGATGAACCAGTCGGTGGCGACCGCGACTGAGGAGCAGACGGCGGTGGTGGAGTCGATCAATGTCGACATCACCGAGATCAACACGTTGAACCAGGAAGGCGTGGAAAACCTGCAATCGACGTTGCGCGCGTGTTCGGACCTTGAGCAGCAGGCGGCGCGGTTGAAGCAGTTGGTGGGCAGTTTCCGTATTTAGGTTGTATTTGAGGGCCTCTTCGCGGGCAAGCCTCGCTCCTACAGGATTACGCAATCACCTGTAGGAGCGAGGCTTGCCCGCGAAGACGGCCTCCCCAACACCCCATCCCTCGCTGACACCCCCCACCGCAAAACCCCAAACGAACATCTATCCTTCATAAAGGTCAACCTAGGGAGAGGACCGGACCGGAGGGATGTTCATCGTGCATATCGCGGACATAACCATGTTCTACGCCCCTGCCAGCGGTGGCGTGCGCACTTATCTGGATGCCAAGCACCGTCGCCTCAGCGTGAAGCCGGGCATTCGTCACAGCCTGTTGATACCGGGTAAACACCTCAGCGAACAGGACGGTGTATACCAAGTCCCCGCCCCCGCCCTGCCCTTCGGCAAGGGTTATCGTTTTCCTCTTCGTTTGGCGCCATGGCGCAATGTCTTGCAGGATCTGCAACCCGACCTGATCGAAGTCGGAGACCCGTACCTCACCGCGTGGGCGGCGCTGGATGCGCGGCGGCAACTGGATGTGCCGGTGATCGGCTTCTATCACTCGGACCTGCCGCTGCTGGTCAGCAATCGCATGGGCAATTGGGTGACCAATAATGTCGAGGCCTACGTCAGCAAGCTCTATGGCAACTTCGACCGAGTGCTCGCGCCGAGCCAGGTCATGGCGAATAAGCTGATCGGCCTCGGCGTGCGCAATGTGTTCGTGCAACCCCTGGGCGTCGACTTGCAAACCTTCAACCCCACTGCCCGTGACCCCGGTCTGCGGGCCGAACTGGGCATTGCTGAAGACACACGGCTGCTGATCTTCGCTGGCCGTGGTTCCAAGGAGAAAAACCTGCCAGTGCTGCTCGACTGCATGCGCCGCCTGGGGCCTCGCTATCATTTGTTGCTGGTGGGTTCCTCGATGCCGGCGCAGGTGCCGGATAACGTCACGGTGGTGGATGAGTTCTGCCCGGCGCCGCAAGTCGCACGGTTGATGGCCAGCGCCGATGCGTTGCTGCACGCCGGCGACCAGGAGACCTTCGGCCTTGTGATCCTTGAAGCCATGGCCAGTGGTATTCCGGTGGTGGCGGTGGCGGCCGGGGCTTTTCAGGAAATTGTCACCGAGCAATGCGGCCTGCTCTGCACACCGAACAATCCACTGGCCATGGCCAGTGCGGTACGTGAGTTGTTCAGCCGTGGCAGCGTCATGCTCGGCGAACAAGCCCGGCAGCATGTCGAACGGCATTACGCCTGGGACGCGGTGGTCAACAGCCTGCTCGGCCATTATCACGCCGTGCTTGGCACTCAATGGCCGCTGACCGCCAATGGCTGACTCCAGCCCCCCGCCGGCGCTGCTGTTGGTGCTGCACGATGTGGCGCCGCAGACCTGGGCCGATTACCAACCTTTTGTCGAAGCCGTCGATGCCTTGGGCGAGATACCGATAACCTGGCTGGTGGTGCCCGACTTCCACAAACACAACGATCTGGAGGCACATCCAGGTTTTCGGCGGATGTTGAGCGGTCGTGTCGACCGGGGCGATGAACTGGCACTGCACGGTTACTTTCATTGCGACGACAGTCCGCCGGCCACCACGCCCCGCGACTGGTTCATGCGGCGCATCTACACCCACGAAGGCGAGTTCTATAGCCTGTCCCAGGCAGCAGCCCTCGCCCGCCTGCGCGCCGGTATCGAAGTGTTTCAGCGTTACCGTTGGCCCTTGCAGGGCTTCGTTGCCCCAGCCTGGCTGATGAGTGAAGGCACGCGCCAGGCGTTGCGTCAGTTGCCATTGAGTTACACCAGCGATCCGCAACACCTGTATCGTTTGCCGGACTTTAGCCCGATTGAGGCGCCCGGACTGGTGTGGAGTGCGCGCAGTGCCTGGCGTCGCGGGCTGTCGAAATTGCTCAGCGATCAACGCGAACAGCGCTGGCGACAAGCGCCAGTGATTCGTCTGGGCTTGCACCCGGTGGACATGCGCCATGGATTTTCCCGCGATTACTGGCTACAAACCCTTAAACGCTTACTCGACGAGGGCCGTGTGCCAATGACCAAGGCCAAATGGCTGACGCTGCACCAAGACCGAATCGGCCGCGCCGCATGAGTCGTGGGATTCTGCTGTTCCTCGCGCTGCTCGCGGCGGTAATGATCCCGTTGGTGCTGGGCGGCAACGAAACCTGGTCGCGCCTGCAAAACTTTCCGCTGAGCGGTTTGCTGATCATGTTCGGCATGATCTTGCTGTGCTGGGTGGTGAACACCATGCGCCTGCGCCTGTTGCTGGGTGATCAGCGCGACAAGGTCAGCCGTGTCAAAAGCCTCGGCGTGGTGATGGCCGCCGAATTTGCCTACTGCGCCACGCCCGGAGGCAGTGGCGGGCCGCTGACCATCATGGCCCTGCTGGCCCGCAACGGCGTACGCCCGGCCAGGGGCAGCGCGGTGTTTGCCATGGATCAGTTGAGCGACCTGCTGTTTTTCCTCTGCGCCCTGAGCGGGATTCTGATTTACGCATTGTTCCAGCACCTCAGCCAGCGCATGGAATGGTTGCTGACGGTCAGCGCCATCTCGATGTTTGGCGGGTTGGTCAGTTGCGTGGTCGTGGCGCGTTATCACCGTTTATTGATTCGCCTGAGCGGTCGCTTGCTCGCCCGGCTGAATGTCAAAGCCACCACACGCCTGCGCTGGGCGCGAAAACTTCTGCACTTTCTGGCGGCGTTTACGGACACGTTGAAGTTGCCTTATCAGACGTTGATCAAAGTATTTGCCTTGACCTGCGTGCATTGGGTTTTGCGCTACAGCGTGTTGTACCTGGCGTTGCGTGGGCTCGGGGCGGATTTGCAGTGGGCCTGGAGTTTTCTGATCCAGATGCTTTCGCTGAGTGCGGGGCAATTCAGCCTGTTGCCAGGCGGTGCCGGGGCGGCGGAATTGACGTCGGCGGCGCTGTTGGCACCGATGGTGGGGAAATCCACCGCGGCGGCGGCGATTCTGATCTGGCGGGCGGTGACGTATTACTTTTATCTGGTGGTCGGCGGGCCGGTGTTTTTAATCATGCTGGGGCGGCCGTTGCTCAAGAAGTTGATGAAGTTCAAGCAAGCCTGAAGCCCAATGCAGGAGCGAGGCTTGCCCGCGAAGACGGCGGGACATTCAATATTGATGTTGGCAGGCAGGACGCTTTCGCGGGCAAGCCTCGCTCCTACAGGTGGAATGAGTTTCCCTGTAGGAGTTCTTTTCAGGGTTTAACCCCTTCTTCGCCGGACTCCGGTTTCACCTGTTCCCACAACTCGGCAGCGCCGGGAAACTCCGTGCCGTCCTCCGGGCTCATGTCGTCCGGGTCATAACGACTCAAGCAACCCTCGCCTAATGTGGCGGGCGCCTTGGAAGTGGCTTTGTCCAGTGGATCGGCCATGGTCAATGTCCTCAGTGCAGAAACGGCGAAGGGCCTGAAGCGATTGAACGCCCAGGCCCTTCGAATTTCAACTGCGCGGTGGTTAGAACACGACAGTTTTATTGCCGTGCACCAGCACCCGGTCTTCCAGGTGATAACGCAAACCACGGGCCAACACCATCTTCTCGACATCGCGGCCGAAGCGCACCATGTCTTCGATGCTGTCGCTGTGGCTGACGCGCACCACGTCTTGCTCGATGATCGGACCGGCGTCCAACTCTTCGGTGACGTAGTGGCACGTGGCGCCAATCAACTTCACGCCACGCAGGGAAGCCTGGTGGTACGGCTTAGCCCCGACGAACGACGGCAGGAAGCTGTGGTGAATGTTGATGACCTTGTGGGCATATTCGCTGCACAACTCCGGCGGCAGAATCTGCATGTAACGGGCAAGTACGACCACTTCAGCATCGTGCTGTTTGACCAGCCGCGAAACTTCAGCAAAGGCGGGCTCTTTGTCCTGCGGATTGACCGGAACGTGGTAGTAAGGAATGCCGTGCCACTCGACCATGCTGCGCAAGTCATCATGGTTGGAAATCACGCAGGAAATTTCGCAGTCCAGTTCATCGCTGTGCCAGCGGTGCAACAAGTCCGCCAGGCAATGGGATTCACGGCTGGCCATCAACACCACGCGTTTTTTCTGCGCGGTATCGGTAATACGCCAGTTCATCGAGAACTCTTCGGCAATCGGCGCGAACGCTTCGCGAAAGGCTTCGAGGCCGAAAGGCAGCGAATCGGCACGAATTTCGTGACGCATGAAGAACCAGCCACTGAGATTATCCGAGTGATGGCTCGCTTCAGTGATCCAGCCGTTATGTGACGCCAGAAAGTTACTGACTTTAGCAACGATGCCGACGCGGTCCGGGCAAGCAATCACCAGCCGAAAAGTGCGCATGAGGGTAAAACTCCAGAACTTCGCAAAGGCCGCCATTCTAGCGATTGCGGCGCAAAACTGCAGTATTGATGACATCTTGACCCGCACGCCGCTCAGCGCCCCGGATTTCTGGCCGCGTCGCCGCCCGCGCGATGGAGTTCTTGTGGCCCATCTTCAAGAGTCAATTTGTGAATATCTGTGTTGATCCTGCTGACACTATTTAACAACACATCAAATCTGTGACGTACTCGCCGCAACTAAATTAAATAAACTCCGGTTAAATGTTTACTTGATGAAACAGCCTGACTATTATTGCGGCACTGTCCCTGCCATCCCGCGACCTACATAAGGTAGTCCTCATGTCCTTGATCAACGAATACCGCGCCACCGAAGAAGCTATCAAAGAGCTGCAAGCCCGTTTGAAGAATCTGTCCCAAGACGACAAACTGCAAACCGAGCTGGAATTCGAAGGCAAACTGCGCACCCTGATGGGCGAGTACTCCAAATCCCTGCGTGACATCATCGCGCTGTTGGATCCAGAGTCCAAAACCAAAGCACCACGTGGCGGCGCAGTAAAAACTACCGGCACCAAGCGCGCTCGCAAAGTTAAACAATACAAAAACCCGCACAACGGCGAAGTCATCGAAACCAAAGGTGGCAACCACAAAACTCTGAAAGAGTGGAAAGCCAAGTGGGGCGGTGATGTGGTTGAAGGCTGGGCTACCCTGCTGGGCTAAGCCGCACGTCTGTCACAGACCGGTTCTGTGACAAAAAAGAACGCCAGCTGATGCTGGCGTTTTTTTATGCCTGGCATTCAGGCGACTTCTTTCGAATTCAAAGACTCAAACGTTTGCGTAATGCCTGGACATAATTCTGCCATTCATTGAGTACCTGTTGCTGAAACGGTGTAGCACTTATCGTCAATTGAGCCGTCGCCTGCGCAAAAGATTCGAGGGTATTAGGCGCGCCCCATTCAGGAGCAGACAAACGTTGCTGACAAAACATTCGCCAACGTTCTTGCTCTTCGAAATTCAACGTATCGGGGAAGTTGCGTGCGCGATATCGAAACAATAATTCCGGCAAACGTTCATCATCGAACGGCCATTGTTGTTGCGCTAATTGCACTGGGTCAGCGGCCCGGACTTGCTCACATAGACGCCGGTCCCGATCACCGATAAAGCCATCGTATAACTGTTGCTCCGGGTCCTGGCTCGCGGCGAAATCTTCGCTGGCATAAATCGCCATGACTTTATCTCGCCAAACTTGTTGTGCGTCACTTAGCCGCAGTGCCCGCGCCTGATATAGCGCCATATCCAGCCCCAGCCGTTGCTGATCTTCAGGGCGAAGTACCGACAGCGGCGCCACCACCGGGCATTTGTTTATATGGATGAGTTTGAGCGGCACCGGCAGTTCGCCTTCCGCCAGATCATCACGACGGGCATACAAGCGCTGACGCAACGTCTCGGCATCCAGGTCGAGCAAGCCTTGGGGATCCAGGTGCAGGTCACAGACGATCAGTGCGTTCTTGTTTCGCGGGTGCCAGGCCAAAGGCAACACCACGCCGACAAAACTGCGCGCCGCCGAGAATCGCCCGGAGATGTGCACCATCGGTTGCAACAGCCGAACCTGATCCATCACCTTTTGTTTACTGCGCAACTGGAACAGCCAGTCATACAGCTTCGGTTGTTTCTCCCGGACCAGACGGGCCAGGGCAATCGTCGCGCGTACGTCCGACAAAGCTTCGTGGGCATTGCCGTGATCGATGTTGTTGGCGACCGTCAGGCGATCCAGCTTCAACGTCACCCGCCCTTCGTCGTCCGTGGGCCAGGCCAGGCCATCAGGGCGCAAGGCATAGGCGGCGCGCACCACATCGATCAGGTCCCAGCGACTATTGCCGCCCTGCCACTCACGGGCATACGGATCGAAAAAGTTTCGATACAGGCTGTAACGGGTCATCTCATCGTCAAAACGCAACGTGTTGTAACCGGCGCCACAGGTGCCGGGGGCCGCGAGTTGGGCATGCACCCGGGTCATGAAATCGGCTTCGCTCAAGCCTTGTTCGGCCAGACGAGCCGGCGTGATACCGGTGATCGCGCACGCTGCCGGATGCGGCAGGATGTCGTCACTGGGCTGGCAATACAGATTGACCGGCTCGTCTATTTCATTGAGGTCGAAGTCGGTGCGAATCCCCGCGACTTGCAGCGGGCGGTCGCAACGGGGGTTGATGCCAGTGGTTTCATAGTCGTACCAGAAGATGGAGGTCACGGGCTATTCCTGAACTGAAGACCGGCGAAGTCTAGGCGCAGACCAGTCGCTGCGGCCAGTCATCTTGTCATTCAATCATTTGCTGCCTTGCATCGTGCAATACATAGTTATGTCGTTTTCACCCGAGAGGCTGCTAGCATCGGATAGACATTGAATCCCGATCCGGCCACATCATTCAGGTTGCCCATGCTCGAGACCACAGCACTGCCAAGGAAAGCGACGCTGTCCCCGCCTCTGGACACGCGGTATCAAGTCGAAACGCCCGAAGGCATCGACTTGCCACTGCGTCCGGCCGGGTTGATGGTCCGCGCCCTGGCGTTCAGCATCGACCTTGGTTTGCGCGGGTTGATCCTTGGCCTGTTGTTTTTCGTCCTGGCGTTTCTCGGCAAGCTCGGTGCCGGGCTGGGCTCGATCCTGCTGTTCGGGATCAGTTGGTGGTACATGGTGCTGTTCGAAGTGTTCAACCAGGGCCGCTCGCCCGGCAAGCAGTGGATGGGCCTGCGGGTGGTGCAGGACGACGGCACGCCAGTTGGCTGGTCGGCCTCGCTGCTGCGCAACCTGCTGCGTTTTGTCGACCTGCTGCCGTTCGGCTACTTCCTCGGCGCCATCAGTTGCCTGCAACATCCGACCTTCAAACGCCTGGGTGACATTGCCGCCGGTACGCTGGTGATCTACAGCGAAAAACCGCTCACCCGCCCCGACCTGCCCGACGCCCAACCCCGGCGCCCGACTTTTGCCCTGACCCTCATCGAACAGCGCGCCGTCCTCGGTTTTGCCGAACGCCAGGGCGAGCTCTCCCCGGCACGGGTGAATGAATTGGCGAGTATCCTCGCCCAACCGTTGCAGGTTCCGCCACCGCGAGCCGTGGCCGAACTCAACGGCATCGCCCGTGGCTTGTTGGGTCCCACATGAAGCAAAGCCTTTTCGAAAGTCGCCACAAGGCCGAATGGGAGCAATTCGCCCTCGTCCTCGACCGTCTGGAACGGGGCAAGGACGCCTCACGCATCGCCAGTTTCCCGAAAGACTATCGCCGCCTCTGTCACCATTTGGCCTTGGCCCGGGAGCGCGGTTACAGCAGTTTCCTGGTGGATTCGTTGCAGCATCAGGTGCTGCGCGGGCATCAACAGTTTTATCGGCATCGCAGCCGACTGGGGGCCAACGCGCTGGCGTTTATCCTGGCCGACTTCCCGCGGCTGGTGCGCCAACAGTGGCCCTTCGTGCTCGCCGCCGGGCTGATGTTTTTTGGCAGTCTGGTCGGTATGGGTCTGCTGGTGTATTTGTTCCCGGACCTGATCTACAACCTGATCCCGGCCGATCAGGTCAGTGAGATGCAAAGCATGTACGACCCGGTCGCCGGGCACCTCGGGCGTTCGGCCGAACGAGCGGCCAGCGAAGACTGGGTGATGTTCGGCTACTACATCATGCACAACATCGGCATCGCCTTTCAGACCTTCGCCAGCGGTTTGCTGTTTGGTCTGGGCAGCGCGTTTTTCCTGTTCTTCAACGGCTTGACCATCGGCGCGGTGGCCGGGCACCTGACCCACATCGGCTACGGGCAAACCTTCTGGTCATTCGTGATTGGCCACGGGGCTTTCGAGTTGAGCGCGATCGCCTTGTCCGGCGCCGCCGGTTTGCAACTGGGCTGGGCGTTGATTGCGCCTGGGCGCCTACCCCGGGCCGAAGCCTTGCGCTTCGCCGCGCGTAAAAGCGTGCTGCTGATTTGCGGGGTGATGCTGTTTCTGCTGATTGCGGCGTTTATCGAAGCTTATTGGTCATCCATGACCGCGCCGACGCCACTGACCAAATACCTGGTCGGTGCCGGGCTCTGGATTCTGATGGCGCTGTATCTGCTGTTCGCCGGACGGAGTCGCCATGCGCCTGAGTGATGCCACAGTGGTGATTCGCCCACGCAATAGCTGGGAAGCCATGGACCTGGGCGTGCTGCTGACGCAACGGCATCGTCGGCTGTTGATGACCAGTTGGGCCATCGTGACCTTGCCGGTGTTCATCCTGCTCAGCCTGCTGCTGTGGGATTCGCCGTCCCTGGCAGTGTTCATTTTCTGGTGGCTCAAACCGGCGTTCGAACGGCTGCCGTTGTACATCCTGTCGAAAACCCTGTTCGGTGAACCCCCCAGCCTCAAACAAGCCCTGCGCGAATGGCCACGACTGCTCAAGCCGCAATTGCTGGCCAGCCTGACTTGGCGTCGCCTCAGCCTGAGCCGCAGTTTCCTGATGCCGGTGGTGCAACTCGAAGGCCTGGATGGCACGGCCCGCCAACAGCGCTTGCGCGTGCTGCTGCAACGCAACGCTGGCGCCGCGCAGTGGCTGACGATCATCGGCGTGCATCTGGAAAGCGCCTTGTGGATCGGCATGATGGTGCTGTTCTACCTGCTGCTGCCGCAACAGATCGAACTCGACTGGGACTGGCAGACCCTCATTGCCGCGACCACCCACGACTGGCGCTGGCTGGAACACCTGACCAATGCCTTCTACGCGTTGGTGCTGGTGGTGTGGGAACCGATCTATGTGGCCTGCGGTTTCAGCCTCTACCTGAACCGGCGCACAGTGCTGGAAGCCTGGGACATCGAACTGGTGTTCCGCCGGATGCGCCAGCGTCTGGGCAGCGCGGCGGTCGCCCTGTTACTGGCAGTGCTGGTGATGATGCCGACGGCGCAAAGCGTGTGGGCCGCCGAGCCGGTGATTTCGCCGGACACGCCACGCCTGCTTGACCAACCCCTGACCAGTCAGGCATCCCGGGACAGCATCAAGGCGATCCTTGAGCAGCCGCCGTTCAAGAACAAGGAGTCCGTCACCCGTTATCGTTTTGGCGAAGACAAACCCGAAGGAGCCAAAACCAAGGACGATGGCACCACGCCCGAATGGTTGAAGGCGCTGCTGCGGCTGCTGGACAACCCACGCTTCGGCGCCCTGGCCACGCTGATCGAAGTGTTGCTGTGGGGCACCGTAATCGCGGCCATCGGATTATTGATCTGGCGCTATCGCGACTGGTTGCAGGCGTTTGTCAGCCGCCGGCCAGCCCGGCACCACAAGGTGGAACGCCCGGCGCCGAAGCAATTGTTCGGGCTGGACGTGCATCACGAAACCCTGCCCGCCGATGTCGCCGCCAGTGCCGAAGCGCTCTGGCAGACCAACCCTCGCGAAGCCCTCGGCCTGCTATATAGGGCGCTGCTCAGCCGATTGCTGCATGACTTCAATCTGCCCTTGAAAGACGCCGACACCGAAGGCCAGGTGCTGGAACGCATCGGGCAACTGCAGCAACCGGCGTTGCTGGCCTTCAGTCAAACCCTGACCCGCCACTGGCAGAACCTGGCCTACGGGCATCGCCTGCCGCCAGCGCAGTTGCAACAGGAACTCTGTGACGGCTGGCGCGCGCTGTTCAAACCGGGAGCCGCCCGTTGAACCGGCGTGGGTGGCAAGTCCTCGGCGCGGTGTTCGCGGTGCTGTTCGGCGCGTTGTGCTTTTATCTGTACCTCAAGGCCACGCCCTATCAGGAGATCGTCGATCACGGCCCCTCCCCCGAAGCCCGGGCCAATCCGTATCTGGCGGCGGAGCAATTTCTGCGCAAACAGGGAGTCACGGTCACGCACGCGAACAGCCTCGACGTGCTGCCCGGCATCGATCCGCGCCAGCACAGCCTGTTGCTGTTCGGCGACCGCTCGAACATGACCCCGCGCCAGATCGATCAAGTACTGAACTGGACCCGCGCCGGCGGCCGCCTGGTATTCGTCGCCGAGTCGTTGTGGGATGAGAAAACCGGCCAGAGCAATGACCTGCTGCTCGACCGGGTGCAGTTGCATCAATCCCTGAGCAAAGACCTCAAGGATCTGCCCCCCGATCCAGACCCCGATCCTTATCCCAACCTGACCAAGCTCTACCTGGAAGACGAAGACGCGCCGGCCTACGTCAGTTTCGACACCGCGTTCCATCTCGAAGACCCGAAGAACCTCGCTCAGGCCTGGGCCAACAGTGGCAAGGCCACGCACATGATGCAACTGAACTACGGGCTCGGTTCGATCACCGTGATCACCGACGCCGACCTGTGGAAAGCCCCGGCCATCGAGCAATACGACAATGCCTGGCTGCTCTGGTACCTGAACGCCGACACCAGCGTGACGCTGCTGTACAACACCGATCACGATTCGCTGCTGACCTTGCTGCTGCGGTATTTCCCCCAGGCGCTGGTCGCCCTCGCTGCGCTGATTGGCCTCGCTTGCTGGCACGTCGGCGTGCGCCATGGCCCGTTGCTGCAACCGGCGCCGCGAGCCCGTCGCCAACTTCAGGAACACCTGCGCGCCAGCGCCGATTTCATGCTGCGCCACCATGGGCAGGACAGCCTGTTGCACGGCTTGCAGCAAGACATCTTGCGCCGTGCCCGCCGCCGTCATCCCGGTTTCGAACACTTGGCGGTTGCCGAACAATGGCTGGTGCTCGCGCGCCTGACCCGGCAACCCACCCGCGCCATCAGCCAGGCCCTGAGCCCGCGCCCGAAACAGCGGCTGTCCAGCGCTGAGTTCAGCCGTCAGGTCGCCCACCTGCAAACCTTGAGGAATGCCTTATGAGTGACATCGAGCCCGGCACACCCAACCACGCCGCCCAGCAACGCCAGCGCGCCAGTCAATTGGCCCAGGCAGTGCGCAGCGAATTGCAGAAAGCCGTGATCGGCCAGGACATCGTGATCGATAACGTGCTCACCGCGCTGATTGCCGGCGGCCATGTATTGCTCGAAGGTGTGCCGGGGCTGGGCAAGACCTTGCTGGTGCGGGCACTGGCGCGTTGCTTCGGTGGCGAGTTCGCGCGTATCCAGTTCACCCCGGACCTGATGCCCAGCGACGTCACCGGGCATGCGGTGTACGACCTGCAGACCGAGCAGTTCAAACTGCGTAAAGGTCCGCTGTTCACCAACCTGTTGCTCGCCGATGAGATCAACCGCGCCCCGGCGAAAACTCAGGCGGCGCTGCTTGAAGCGATGCAGGAACGCCAAGTGACGCTCGAAGGTCGGGCACTACCGATCGCGCAACCGTTCATGGTGCTCGCCACGCAAAACCCGATCGAACAAGAAGGCACTTACCCCCTGCCGGAAGCCGAACTGGATCGCTTCATGCTCAAGGTGCGCATGGACTATCCCGACGCCGAGCAGGAACTGGACATGGTGCGCCAGGTCACCCGTTCGACCCGGGCCGACATGCTTGATGTGCAGCCACTGCGCACCGTGCTGCAAGCCAAGGACGTGATGGCGTTGCAACGGATCGCCAGCGAATTGCCCCTCGACGAACAGGTGCTCGACTACGCGATCCGCCTGGCCCGCGCCACGCGCACCTGGCCCGGCCTGACCCTCGGCGCCGGCCCGCGCGCCTCGATTGCGCTGGTGCGTTGCGCCCGGGCGCGAGCATTGTTGCGCGGTGGCGAGTTCGTGATCCCGGATGACATAAAGGGCTGTGCACTGGCGGTGTTGCGCCATCGCGTACGGATTGCACCGGAGCTGGATATCGAAGGGCTGGATGTCGATCAGGTACTCGGCCAGATGCTCGAACAAGTCCCGGCGCCGCGCCTGTGATCGCCGCCGCGCACACACCCCCTGTGGCGAGGGAGCTTGCTCCCGCTCGGCTGCGCAGCAGTCGTAAATCCGGCGAGCGCGGTCGACCTGACATTTTGAGGCCGCTTCGCAGCCCCGCGGGAGCAAGCTCCCTCGCCACAGAAAGCGCGCGCCTATGAAGCCTTCTCGCCTCTTGCTGATCTGGCTATCCGTCCTGCTCGCCCTGGGCATCGCGCTGGGAACACTGCGGGCGCTCGACATTGCGACACCGAAAAACCTGCAATCGATCAGTTGGGCGCTGTTGCTGGCGCTGCTGGTACTGGCGGTCTACGACGCCATCCGCCTCAAGCGCCTGCCTTCGCCGCGCCTCAAACGGTTCATGCCCGGCAGTCTGGCACTGGGTCGCTGGGGCGAAGTGCAGTTAGAAGTTGAGCATGATTTTGCCCAGCCGCTGAACGTGCAGATCTTCGATCACGCCCCCGACGGCCTGAGCGTCGAACACCTGCCGCAAGCCGTCGAACTGCAACCAGGCCAACGCAGCCTGATCCGCTATCGCCTGCGGCCCTTGCGGCGTGGGCACTTCGCCTTCGAACACTGCGAAATCAACCTGCCAAGCCCACTGGGCCTGTGGTCTGACAAACGCTTGCTAGACGTAACCGACACCACCCGTGTCTACCCGGACTTCGCCCGCCTCTACGGCGGCCAGTTGCTGGCGGTGGATAACTGGCTCAGCCAACTCGGCGTTCGACAGCGCCAGCGCCGTGGCTTGGGGCTGGAGTTTCACCAACTGCGTGAGTTCCGTGAAGGTGACAGCCTGCGCCAGATCGACTGGAAAGCCACCGCCCGCCAACGCACGCCGATTGCCCGTGAGTATCAGGACGAACGGGATCAGCAGATTATTTTCATGCTCGATTGCGGCCGACGGATGCGCAGCCAGGATGGCGAACTGAGCCATTTCGACCACGCGCTGAATGCCTGCCTGCTGCTCAGTTATGTGGCCCTGCGTCAGGGCGATGCGGTGGGCCTGAGTACTTTTTCCTGTGATCAACCGCGCTACCTCGCCCCGGTCAAAGGCCCCGGCCAGCTCAAGGTCTTGCTCAACGGCGTCTACGACCTCGACAACACCCAACGCCCCGCCGACTACCAGGCCGCCGTCAGCCAGTTGCTCGCCCGGCAGAAGCGCCGATCACTGGTGGTGCTGGTCACCAACCTGCGCGATGAAGATGACGATGAACTGCTCAACGCCGTGCAACGCCTGGGGCAACAGCACCGGGTAATGGTCGCCAGCCTGCGCGAAGACACCCTCGATGAACTGCGCCAAGCGCCGGTGCAAACCTTGCCCGAAGCGTTGATGTATTGCGGCACGGTGGATTACTTGAATGCACGGGCCGAACTGCATGAGCGACTGAACACCCATGGAGTGCCAGTGCTGGAAGCCCGGCCCGCCGAGTTGGGGGCCGGGTTGGTGACGCGCTACCTGAGCTGGAAAAAGGCCGGAGCCCTCTAACTCGTCACGATGGCTATCAGGTGTTGGTCACCTGGACCGTCGTAGACACCGTCACCGTGCCCACTGGGTTGTCTACCGCCGCCGCAATCGCGACATTGCCAGCCGTCGTGCCCACGAAGTTGAATTGAGCCCAGCCCTGATCGTTAGTGTAGGTCTGCTCCCGCGGGTTGCCATTGACCATCCATCTCACCAAAATCCCCTCCACCGGCGTCGTCAGCCCCTTGACCACCTGTACCCTGATCGCCGATGGCCGGCCTACCCGGATAGAAACGGGCGACGCGTAGATACCGCGCAATAACACCGTGGGCAACGGCTCCACACTGATGCGCTGTGTCTTGCTCCCTGGCAGGCCGGACGCCAGTGAAGCCACCAGATCAAGCTCACCGGCGGGGCGCGTCTCAAAAGTTATCAGTGCGATGCCGCCAGTGCCGGAGGTGGAAACCGGCAGTGCCTGCCCCGCAAAACTCCAATTGATCCTTATGCCTTGCAATGGTTTGCCACTGACCGATTCAAGCACCAGTGCCCGGGCGGTCACCTTATAACCGGTGAAGCTATGGATTCTGTCACAGACAAGGGCGTCGATGACCGGCACTATCACCTGATCCAAACCCAGCAGCGCCATGTCCCAACCACCCTCACCACCCTCCACCATGGCCACCACCGTGTTCTCCTGTTCGACGACCAGCGTAAAGTCCAACCAGGCAAACCCGTCGGCATCGGTCAAACCAGACGGTAAGCGTGAACCGTTCAACTCCCACATCACACTCACGCCTTGCAGCGGTTCGCCGGTGCGGCTGGAGGCCACCTTGATCCGTACGCGCGCAGGCTCCTGCTCGGTGGCGGCCAGTTCAATCAACTCAACGATTTTGCGTGGTTCGTTCAGGGTGAAGTCCAGGGTGGTCGACTCCGAGTACAGCGCATCCCCAACCGTCGCCGTCAACTGCGCCACGCCCGGTTGCGTCGGAATGAAGTTGATCTTCGCCACACCATAGAAATCCGTCACGGATGTCACTTCACCAAGACCAGGACTGCGCCAGGTCACGGCCAAACCCGCCATCGGCTTGCCACTGATCGCCGATACCACCGTGACCTGTTCCACCAGCGTCTGTCCCCAGTCCAGTGTCTGGGTCACCTGGCTGCTTACCCGGAACTTGACCACCTGAATCCCTGACCCAAGCGACATGGCATTGGCCGGGGACAACCGGGCAAGTCGGCTGGCGGCCAGGCGCAGGGCAAACGCACCGTCCTTCACATCGCCGACCACGAAGCCGTATCGCAGGCCAACACTGGAAAACCGGCGCGCCGTCCCGAGCGCATTCATGGGATCAAAACGAATACCCAGTTCCGCCGGCCCGGTGCCGGTCAACCCCAGCACCAGATCCTGATCGAACAAAGGACTGCTGTCGGCCGCCATGACCTCAAGCTCGTGATTACCTTTGCGGCGCGGGAAACTGGTTTTCCTGCCCCAGGGTACTGGCGGCTGACCGTCAAAGCTGACCGTCACCCCTTCCCAGGGATCGCTTGCAAGCACGGTGACCATCATCGAACGTTTGTCTTCGTAACCGTCGTAAGGACTGACGAGCACAGCCTCTATCGGCTGCTGCCGCGCGACCGTGGGCGCAAAGGCGAAACCGGACCAACCTTCGGCGTCGGTTTTCACCTCAGTGGATTGCTCACCCGCCAGCCATTTCACGCTGACCTGTTCAACCGCGCGGTCGGTGAAATGGGAAAAAGCCCGGATCCATATCCAGACGGGTTCCTGGCCTACTACCGGATCCACCGCCGTCTCACGCCACGCCTCAATCCTGACTTTGTTGTGTGCCAGGATCATCTCGTTAGCGGTCGCTCGCAGACCCAACTGCGGCAGTTCCGGTGCCAGGGCAAATATGCCCGGCGCCGCACTGGCGGTGAAGTCCAAAGACCAGCGCGTGCCGCCGTCGCCGAACACCTGCGACTGCGCCAGCGGCGGATTGACACTCGCCCCCAATTGCTCGGGCGACATTCCCGTCCATGCCAGCGTCGTCGAAAGCCCCACCAGCGGACTCAGCGCATGGGGCAAAAGACTGAACCGATGCACCGCCCCCAGGCACGGATAGAGCGCCTGATCGCCAGGCGCCGCAGCGACCTGATCCAAGATCAGGCTCGCCTCCTCAGCCAGATCGGTTGCGATCAGACGCCCAAACAGATCCCGATCCGAGGCCAACCGCGTACTGCTCAATGTCAGCTCAAACAGGCTGCTGACACTGGCTGGAAGCGAAGATGCCAACGTCCACTCCAGGCCTGTGGCGGTCAGAGTCCGGGGGGTTCCGATGTCGCTCGCCACCAGCCCGATGGCCGTTGGCGTACCCCGCCAGTTCAGGGTGACAGGCTGGCCGATCAAGGTGCTGCCCGCCAACGGCTCGATTCTCAGTTGATGAGAACGACCACGCCAGCAAAGCAGGCCCAGCACCACCCGATCGACCTCGACGTTATCCAGCAGGATCCTGACCTCACTCTTCCATGGACTGGAGGCCAGGGCTTTGACATTGAAGGCATGCTCGACCGCCACGGCTTCTTCATGCGCACGGACACGAGCGGTGACCACCAGATCCCCGTCGCTCCCGGGCGTGTACTGCAAACTGGCCCAACCACCGGTCCCGGTGGTGACGGTCGGCATCGGACCCTCGGGGGTTATCCAGTCGACCAGGGCATTGACCACAGGGTCGCCGTCGCCGCTGACCAGCACATGCACCGCCTGAATCCGCAGCAGCACGTTTTCGTTTTCATCCACCACCGGAAACTTGTTGGCCTCACGCCACTCGCCAATGCGCACCAGATTGCGTGCCAGCGACATGGTTTTTTTTGGCGACGACAACTTCAGCTTCGAGCAAACCATCCACAGTTCGAAACGACCGTCGAGGTGATCCTCACTGGTCAGTGTCCAGAGCAGGTCGCGGCCATTGACCGGCACCGCCGATCCCAGCGCCGGGTTGACGGCGACGCCTAACTGTTCGGCGGAATCGCCACTCCAATACAGATGCATCTCGCTACCCGACAACAGATGGTCGGCCGGCAGCCTCACCTGGAGCGGATAACCGCTGCCGCGATTGGGGTAGCCGGTCTTTTCCTTCCAGCGTGTCTCGACACCTTCGACAACGGACAACAACGTGTTCCACGGATCGGTCGCCAACACTCGCACCGGCAGTGTGGTTGAAACATTACCGCTGGCGTAATAGGGACTGGCGACCGTCGCTTCGATGGTGAAGTCCCCCGCCGCCATCGGCACATACTCGAAGTACGCCCAGCCATCCTCATCCGTCAGGCTCGCGCCTTGGACGCCCTGCCCGACCACCGCCCAGCTCACCGCGCGCCCGTCGAGTGTCTGACCGGTATAGAACGACGCCACCTGAACCCCCAGGCTTACGGTTTGCCCGTATTCCAGCACCGGGTAATAAGCGGCCTCCAGCTCTTCACGGAACACCAGACGATGGTGGCCCAGCGACACCGCGATCGGGTAAGGCTCGGCGGTGTACTGGTTGACCAATTGCATCGTGAACAGATGCGGGCCTTCATCATCGAACCATGGTGTATACATCGTCCACGCTGACTCCAGCGGATGATCCACGCCCCAATCCGGCTCCGAACGAATGACGCCCCGGGGGTTGTCGTCAACGGTCAAGGCCGCTTGGGTGCCCAGCCATGGATGGTCCGGCACCGGCACAAACGCCAAACGATGCGGCGAAACGATGGGCGCCCCCAGGCACAACGGCAGCACGCCGGTCGCCGGCAACACCTCTTCATCCAGCTTCAGCGTTTGCAGCACCATCGGTGGCAAATGCAGGGCCAGGTGGATTCGAGTGATGCACACCGACACATTGCCGGTTCCACCCGTCGGGCTGTAAACCCTCAAGCGAATCGAGTCCTGGCTTTGCAGCGGCAGGTCCAGCGGGACTTCGTACACGATCGGCAAAAACGCCAGCGGTTGCCCGTCCAGCAGACGCGCCCGGTCCTCTTCCTCGTGCCGCGCCTGGCCGAGTCGCAACGCGACTTCCTGATTGTTCTCGGGCTGGTCGACCATCTCGATCAACAACCGGCCGGTCCCGCTGTACCGCACCTCGCACAGAAAGCTGAGCACATACCGGGCCTCGGCACCCAGTGCCTTGGGAACCTTGACCACCTGACTGACCGACGCGCCGTTACCGACCCGGAGAAAACGGGTCATCTGCCCCTGATACATTTCCTCGGCAAGGCTGACCTCTCGTGTATTGGCCGGATGCTTGGTCCAGTTGTCGGTGGCCTGACTGAAATCACCATTGACCACCAGATTGAAATTGGCCTGAACGACGGGATCACGCATGACCGCTTTCTCCTCTACCTGTACGTTTCAGTTCGGGGGTTTCAGCCATGTTCACGAGGTTTTCCACGGCGAGCCTGAAGCTCGGCTCGCCGCCCTTGGCGCTGTAGCAGATACGCACAATGACGTCGGTCACAGTGCTCAGCGTCGCGATTTGCGACTCTCTTTTCGGCCAGGGGAAATTCAGCTGCCAGCGCGACACTGCCCCTGTGTTTTCGAACGGATTAAGCAAGCCTTCATCAGGTTTGATGGCCGTCATGCCGTTGTCGGCAATCCCCACCGACAATGCGATCTGTTGCCCGCTGCGCAAGTTGAAGTGCACATCGGCCGGCGCCACCGCATCTTCAGGCCAAAGCAAGTACTCGGCTGAATGGGCCGACGCTTTAGTGGCGGTCATGCTGCCAATCTGCTGCAAGGTCGCACGTACATCTTCGTAAGGCCCGAGCAGCACCGGCAGGTCGACCTCGACGGAATTGATCAGCCGGCAGTAGTCGCCGGGATGCTCGCGGTCGAACAGCAACTGCGTCAGCTTGAACTCCAGGACGCCGGTGTCTTGCAACTTCGCCAGCGCCGCGGTCCAGTTGGCATGCACCGGTTGTGGATCGCTGGCGTCGTCGAACAATCGCCGCAGGGAAACGGTCTTGACCCGTTCCAGACGACGCTCGTGGCTTTGTAAATGCGTGCGTTCCATGCGCAACAGGTACTCGCGCAAGTGTTCACCGGCCGTCAATCCATAACGGTTGTCGAGCCACACCTGGGGCATGGCCGGGGTTGAATCGTAATCTCCGGTTTCAGCGCTCAGGGAGGCCTGGGCGCTCAGGCAAAGGCTGACCACCGCGTCGTAAGCCTGGTAGTGCAAGGCCTTGAGCTGGCCCAGCAGCCAGCCGTACAGTTCCGCGTTGGTCGCGCGTTTTTTCAGGAAGTTGTACACCGTCAGCGCTTGAGCATTACCGCGCAGCGTCTGATCGAGGCTCGACCTGGCCGCATCGATCGCGATCTGCTGCGCGGTAATCTGTTCGTCGATGGCCAGCGTCTCCGCCCGGGCCTGGTTACGCTGCAGTTCCCATTCGCGACGGCGCAGTCGATAGCTTTCGGTGACAGCTTGCTTGTCGGCATCGATTTGCACCGCTGCCGAGGCGAGTTCCAGGCCATAACCCACGGCGTAGGCAATGGAACCAGGGCGGTGGCCGCCATTGGCCACGCCAAAAATGTTCGGAAGGGCGTCGATTGCCGCACCCACGGTCTGAAGTGCGGTCGACGCCACGTGCAGTTGTTTGGCCGTCTGCAGGCTTTCCATGACCTCGTATTCCACCGCGCTGACGTTTTCCTCATACCAGCGGGCATAGGTGTCGGCGCGCTCCTGCACCGTGGCGCGGCTTTGGCGCAACGCAGTCATAGACGCCTCCATCTGGGCGATGCCTTGCTGCTGAACCGTACGTGCGTAATCCCCCAGTTCCACCAGATGGTTCTGTTGCATTTCCTCCTGTTCAGCCCGGTCCCTTTGTTCAAGCAGGCGTAGCACTTGGCTGCCGTAGTCTTGCAATGCCTGCACAGCGCGTATCGCGACCTCGAATGTCACACGCCAATGAAAGGCGCCCACCACTAGGCGTCCGCCCATCGGTCGTGGTCCACCGACGCCACCGGCCGCCAGGGCACGCAATAATTGGTTGGGATCGGTCGGCGGGCTGAACAGCGGGATATTCAGCGGTTTGCCATCCAGGGTCAGGTTGTTGCGCAAGGTATTCAAACGCCGACCCGGCAGATCGAACAGGTCCAGCAACGGCTCGTTGATCGGCGTTTTGAATGGCCGGTTAGCCAGCAGACCGAGCAAGGGTGCTGCGGGCGCTGAAGGCGGAATATCGGCCAGGGAAATATCGAGGGTTTTCTCGAACTGCTCCAGCGCCGGACGCGTGCTGCTGTAAGCCAGCAGTTGTTCGACCGTGTGTGTTTCCCAGTCCGTGACCGTCCTCGCCACTGGTGCCTTGCCCATCAGAAATTCGGCCTGCACATAGCACAACTTGGCCGCGACCAGACTGTCCCGGGTAAGTTGACGGTAATACCAGTCGCCCCAGGCAATCAGGTTTTTCACGTATTCGACGAACACCAGAATCCGCAAGTGCCGGGGCGCCGAGTAGCCGATGGCATCCGGATCGAGCGGCAATTGGGTTTCACAACCCAGGTTGCCGTCGCTGACCAACGGCCGACAGCGCCAATACGCCGGTTTGTCAGTGACTTGCGGCGGATTGGATACCGCGTCGGCCGTGGCACGCGGGTCGAACAGGTAATGCAGCCAGTTCTGCGCTTCCTGATAGCGATCCTCGGCACGCAAGCGTGTGGCGACCAGGTGCGGCAGGTGAAAGGACAGCTCCCAGAAATACAAACCATTGGCCCCGCTGTAGGCACCGTTCGGTTCGTCGAGGGCGGCGGAATCGGGTGGAGGTTCCGCCAGGAACTGCGTATCCCAGTCAAGGACGGCATCCACCGAAACATTCGCGCGCTGCACCAGCTCAGGCCCGAACAAGGAGTTGAGGCGAGCATGGGCCAGAGTGCCGGGCTGTTTGAAGGCGATGAATTGCGCGGCGTTGGCGGTGTTTTTTTCCAGGGCCGCTGGTACGAACCAGGGAAGGCCGCTCATCTCCAAGGTAAATGTCGTGGTGCCGTAGGTCGGGGTGCCGGCCAATGTGAACCGTGGATTGGCGTCAAACGCAGCCGTCCGTTCGAGCAGCATCCAAGGCGTCACCCAGCCGCCGGCACTCGAAGCGTTCAGGTTGACCGACTTGGGATCGCCGCCAGACGGGTTCAGCAACGTCAACGTGAACGTGGCATTCGCAGGGGCCAGCGACGTGGGCTTGCACACACCTCTGACCACCAACCGATTCGTGTCACTGCCGCTGATATACAACACCTGCACACCGTAATAGCTCGTCATTGAACCAGCCGCAGTGACCTCGGCGCTGGCCGTCGGCTGGTTCTGCGCGAACAGTGGATGCTGCACGGCCAAGGCATCGGTGAAGCGATAAAGCGCCAGGTATGTCAGCCAGGTGCCGTCGTCTCCCGGCACGGGACGCATCAGCGCGTCGCGCGTCACGTAAACGTCTGAATGAGGGGCTTCGCACACCAGCATCACGCCCAACGTGCCTTTGGGCTGCCGTCCATCGACCGCTACCGTCGCAATCAACCGGCACTCGGCGGACAAATCTTGCGAAGGCTCGCCGGTATGCAGATTCAACGGTGCCGACCACTGGCCGTTCTGGGTCATGAACGCCAGATTGATCTCAAGCTTGTAGGGCAAGCGTACGATTGACTGGCCGTCGAGCACCTCGACAATCCGGTCACGCCACTGCGCCCACACCACACACAGGCGTCCGCCCCAAAACACAGGGCGAATGTCCAGCACATCATCGCCCGTGCCGATCTCCACCGGTTGCCACTCCCCCCACGCCACCGGGTTGATGGCGGTACAGTCGGGCACCAATTCAATCTCGGCCCTACGCCAGAAGTACTGGAACGGTGGCACACGCTGACGGCCAATAAAGTAATAATCGGCACGGGTGGGCGTGGCCCCGTCCATGTAACCGCTGAGCACATCCAGGTTGCAGGTTTGTTCGAAGGCTTGCAGGTAGTTTTGCAAGGCCCGTTGCACTGAGTCACTGTTGAGACGCGTCTGGTTCAGATCGTTTTCAAGCCCCTTGAACAGGCCGGTCTTGCGCTGACGCACAAACGGGTTGATGAAGTCCTCCGGGTAGAACCCGATTTGTGTCACCGCCGCCCAGTCCGGATAGTTGTTGTACAGCTGCCAGAGTTGCAGGCCCTCTTCCCAACGTTGCAGTTGCTCGGGCGTGAACGGCTGTTGACCATAGCCCGGCTCCAGCTGGCGATAAGCCGCATGAATAAATTGTTGGGCGCAACTGGTTGCCTCGGCCACCCGGGAACTCTGCACCGTAAAACTGTCCAGCGGATCCAGGCGCAGGAATTCGAACAGATCCCCCGGCGTCCTCAGGAAGTTGAACTTGCCCAAGCCGGTTTTGCCGACTTGTCCGATGCAGAACTCAACCAGTGCCAAACGACGCTTTTCCAGCAGACCGCCGATGTTGTGCTGTGCCATGTTCCTTGCTCCTGTGCCCGTCGGGCGCAAACCGTCATCCAGCCGTGTCATTCGGCATCAGGACGGGCAAATGTGATGGGGTCGAACACCACGAAAACCTCCGCACTCTCGATGAGCACCCTGACGATGAAGCGCCCACCGTCGGCGCTGGAGACAAAGGCCCGCGTCAGGCCCTGCTGATTGCTGCGCCCCTGTGCCGGCCGGATGGTCGCGGAACCCGTCGTGCCGCTGAACGGTTCCACAAACCAGAGCACCAACTGATCTTTGCCAAGGTTGTTGTACTGATCCATCAGGGTGCCGTAACACTCGACTTCCCGGCCCGTCGCAACCGGATCCGTCGGTACCAGCGACATGGACGCCGACAGCATCGTCAGGGTTCTCACGTCGGCGATGATGTTGATGGTCGGGGCATACACGGGCTCCATCAGGTCCAGCCAGAACAGCGGAGCCTCCGTCCCCATGACCTTGCCCGCATACGCGGCCTTGACCTGGCCTCTTTCGTCGGTCGCCTGCGTTGCGATCGTGCCGAGGCTAGCCTGCCAGTAAACATTCACATGCGGCACAACCGTGCCGCCAGGGTCTGTGAGCGTTACGGTAAAGATGATTTCGTCGTCCGGATTGTTGGCAACCACCTCGGTCTTATCCACAGTGCAGGTCAGCATGACGATGGGCTCGGGCACCTCGTCGTTGTAGGCCGCCATCGGAGCACGGGTTTCGGTGAGGCTGAGCAAAGCACTTTCAGCGGCGAGCCGGTACGCCTCTTTATTGACCGTCTCATTGACCGTCAATGGCAGATTGCCCACCCGGAAAATCGTCAAGGCGTCCATGCCGGTGTGCCGGGACAGCACCCGGATGCGCATCAACAGGTCCAGTTGAGTCAGGTTTTTCAACAGGCGTTTTTCGGGGTCGATATGCATGACGCACGCTCGCACCTCCTCAACGCTCCAGTCGAAAAACGCGGCGAGGCGGATCGAGGCCGCCTTCTGCGCGAGCCCCAGCGCTTCATCGGAAATCGGATCCGGCAGGGAGTTGACCTCGCGCAGGTAGTCCAGCAGTTTCCCCGCCGGCTGCTCACCGAGTTCAAAGGCCCGGGTCAGTGCCGTCAGGTAATAAAGGGTGCGCACCGAAAAAGCCTGCCGGTCGTCCTGGCCCAGCCACGCCGTGTAGCCATATTGCAAATAGTCCTGCAGCAGCGCGGCACTCAGGTCGAGTTGCAAGACGACGTTGCTGCGTCGCCGTACATCAGCCAGCAAGGTGAGCGCGGGATCCGGTTCGTTACTCAACGTACCCGCCAACTCGCGCTCGACCCTTTCTTGCACTTGGCGCAGCAATTGGTAGACCGAACTGTTTGCCCAGATCAGCACTTGGGATGCCCGCTCGGCATCAAGGCCTGTGTAAACCGCCAGGCATTCCTTGACCACCGACGCCTGGGCATCCCGGGCCAGCAACAGAACCGTAAGCATCCTTTCCACAATAACCGCCCGCACCGAGGCGTCTTCCTCACCGAGACCATCGTGAACCGCTTTATCCAGTTCTTCGCGGGCGAACGTCAGGTACTCGGCATCAGTGCCGGCAAACCCCATCAACAATCCGGAGGTATCGATCAGTATCGTCAGCAAGTCCAGCCAGTCGGCCCCCACCAGCGGCGGCACACCCACCATCAAAAATGCGCTCTGAGTGAGCAGCGCGGCGGGCAACAGATTGCCCGCCTGCTCAAACAACTGGAGTTCCTTCTCGGAGGCCACTGCCAACGCTGCCGGTGGTGACACCTGTTGCAACATCCACAGCACAGGCAACTCGCGATCCCGGCACCAGCCCACGCAAGCATGCAAGGCATAAATGAGGTTCAGCACATCGGGAACGGTGTCGCTGCCAGGGGTCGCCTTGATCGTCGGGACGCCCGCCAGGCCCTTGACCCAGTTTTCGCCACCCAACAGGGTCAGCATCAGCACGCCCTCAACCGGTGTGATGCCCAGTAGGCGCGGCAACTTCACCAACCGGTAGAACGCGGAAATGATCGCCGGGCTGCGCAGCAACGTGGTGGTGCGGTTATGCGCCGGGGCAATCGCCAGGGCCAGGTATTGGTAGGTCTTGAGGTCGATGCCCAGGCCGCTGCATAGGCGGATGATCGTCAGATCCGTGGCCCCCGGCGCCGGGACGATCGGGAACTCTGCGTTATCCAGCATCAGGGGTTCGCGATAGTCGCCCTGGTTATTGAACACCTGGTCGAACTGCGACAACCCATCGCCCCGCCCGTAGATCCCGACTTCATCGATAAACACCGCGAAGTCATGCGCGGTGCAACCGTAGCGCTCGCGCAATGACTGAAACAGGCCCAGGGCATGGACCGTGGAAGCGGTTATCTGCCATGTGTTTGTGGTGCCGCGCTTTTCGGCCGTCATCGCCGCCACCAGCAGCGCGTCCACCTGTTCACTGGGTAGCTCCAGCCATTGATCCAGGCGCAGCTTGCGGTTCATTCGGTCATAACGGGCAAATGCGCTAGCCGGATCCGCGCTCAAGCGGTGGAACGCCCCGCCCGCCTCGCTGTAATTAATGGTGATCGCCGGAGAGGCGCCGCCATTGAGGTAAACCGAGCCAGAACGATCGCTTTCTGCCGTCGGCAATGGCGGCTGATACACCGTGACATTGGCCGAGCGGGTCGGGGCGAAATCACGCACCGACAGCAGCGCCTCGACGCCCCGGGCATCAAGCTTGGTACGCTCACCGAAAAACAGCACTTGATTGAGGTTTTGCCAGGACACATCCCCTGCGCCGAAATTGCGCAGGTAAAAGGCATCCCTCCCCGCCGAGACCACCAAAGGCTCAGTCAACAAAGTCCGCTGATAAGGCCCCAACCGCGAGGCGTGGGCCAAGGCCCGTTTTGCATCGTTGGCCCAGGCCTGGGGCTGGAGGAAATAAGGAGAAGACACATCCACCAGATGGGTAACGTTACCCACCGACAAACCGTGATGACGCGCGACCGCGTCCAGCGTGACCCAGTGCTGGTAATAAGGCAGCCCATTAGGGTAGCGGGCCTCGATCATGGCTAGTTCCAGATCGGGCGTAGCGTTCTCGCCTTTGATGAAGGTCTCCAGCACCGAGACGATGATGTCCACCGCGGAAACCGATTGGTGCACCGCGTTGAAATCGATGCGCAACGGCTTCAGATCTTTGCGACGATCATGCAAGCGCAACTTTTGGTCCGAGCCGAGCGGTTCGATGCGGTCACGGATCCAGCGCAACAGCTCCACCAGATACGCCACGGGCGACGTTTCCGACTCCAGAGCGTCAGGCGGGCACAATTGGTCAAAGTTGGGGGTGAACAAACGCTCATAGTTCGGCCCCTCAACCAATGACAATAGCCCGCTGGCCGGTGTGCCGGCATGTTCCCCGGAGGCTGTCAGACTGTGCTCGATAAACTGGCGACGCACATACACGGCCAGGCTGTTAGCCCGGCGCAAGAATTGCTGCGCCTCCTCACGGCCCAATCCGTAATCGCGCACCAGCCCGTGCACGCCCTGCTCTACCAGAGGAAAGATCGATCCGCCCTGCTCGATGTAAGCCGACAGGCTGGCATGGCTGGCGCGTTGCTCCTCACTGAAGACCTGTTCAAACAATTGCTGGATAGGACGATTTCGGGAGTCAGCCATGACCAGGTTCCTTGATGGGTATAAACGCCCGAACCGAAGTCTGGGCATTCATCTTGTAGTGCCAATCTGCGCGAGAGGGCCGAAGTCGTCTACTGTCATAACTGACAGTAGAAGTGTCCGTTTATCGGGTAATGGCGCTCACGGCGAGGGTGGGCCGAGGACTTCAAAACGGCCGCTCTCACCCCAGTCGGAAATCGTCGAGGCATCAGCCCTATCGATGATGGTCTGCTTGAACCGACACCAATTACCGCCCGCCGGCAGCGCCCGCACCGCCAGCCCTTGCCAGCCTTGCGCACTGACAGAAAGGTTCGGCGCCCATGACTGTTCGGGGTTGAACCAGCTCACCAACTGGCCGATGCCCGCTCGGCCTTGACCGCTGAAGGCGACCGGATCACTGACCCAGCGTCCCGCCTGCGGCGAATCGATGATGGGCATATAGCTGCCGAGCACTACAGGCCGTCGGGCGGAACGATCTGACTCAAACCCGTCAAGCGAGGCCACCACGACCAGCACTTGCGCGCCGCCGGGTTGCGTGAGCGTCGCGGACACCGACCAGGTGCGGTCCTCCAGCACAGCAGCGCTGCCGAGCCTGTTCTCGCCCAGGAGAATGGTGACCGTGTCCCCCGGCACACCGAACCCGGACACCACGGTCGAACGGCCAATATGCCCACCCTCGACCGGTGTTTCGATATAGGGCGCAACGGGCACCACGTTGCATGTCAATAACGGGCCGTCGTTGGAAACCACTTGCCCGATGGCCTGCCTGGCCCGCAACTTCGTTACCCCGACGGGTAATGTGACCGGCCCTTCCCAGTGGCCAGCGGGATTGACGGTGACACCTGTGAGCAAAAAATCATCGCGACCATCCAGCCACACCTCGACTTTTGCACCGGGCAAACCCTCACCGGAAATCGTCGATACCCGCGGCAAATCACTACCCGGCCGCGGCGTGGTGAAGAGCGGAGGCATCAACACCACATAAAAAGGGACGGATTCACTGCGCTCCGAAGGCCGACCGTCGAGGGTCTGCTGTGCGTCCAGGATTCGTCGGCCGAACGCAAGGTTCTTGAGCTCGACGGACCAGTCGCCATCGCTGTCCAGCTGTTTGGCCGCCCCTGCGTTGATGCCGTCGATACGAAGCTGAAGTGATGCTCCGGCCACGCCTTGCCGGCCGGTGACGTTCAGGTCGAGCTCCACCTCGATCTCCCTCATGGGATAGGTGATGATGGGTTTGAGCAGCGTTCGGCTCACCTCGAACGTTCGCGTGGTCGGCGGTGAAGTTTGCTGCGCCGCGACCTGGGTGACGGTCACCGTATGGGTCACGTTGGGGGCGAATGAGCCGGCACGGCGAAAGGTCCAGGTGCCCCCCGTCACCGTTGCCGTTTCAACCATGCTCGGGTTATCGCTGAAAGCCAGGTTGACAACCGCCCCCGACTGCCAACAGTTGCCCGTAAAAGTGGGTGATAACCCGTCAGGTACCACGTCTGTGATCTGCGGCGCCAGCGGCGGGATGGTCACCTTTATTTCAATCCAACTGGGGGACTCCTGTCCGTTCAGCGCCTGCCTGAGGTGCACAAGTCTTTCGAACACTGGCCCCCAGACAGCAATTGCCTGGCTCGACCAGCGCCCGTTCACCACCGGGGTATCCGGCGCCGCTATCGCCCCACCCGGGATCCTGACCATCACGGTAGCGCCGGTCACGCCGTTGCCGGAAAACGTCGGTGTGTAATCCCGCGTGTAGGTCACATTGGTGGGATCGGGTACTGGCTTAAGCTCCGGTGGAAGGATGGGGAAAGTAAAGATGAGGTCCTGCGAAGGGATCCAGCCGCCGGCGTTATCGGAAACCTTCTGGATCGCCGAATAGAAATAAATTCCGGGCGCCCAGGCTGCAGTGGTGAGCTGCCAGGCTCCGTTGACAACTGGTACCTCTGGTAACTTTTTGTTCTCCGGCCCACTGATGTAGGTGAGCGCCAACGTGGCCCCGTCGTAGCCCGCCCCCGAAAATTTCGCAGCCTGGTTGGGCAACGGCTCCACGTTAACTTGGGTCAGTTTGGGTGGCCGGATTTTGAAGGCGCGCGGGACGCTGCGATCCGAGGTGTACGAGGAGTGTTTTTGCAGCACCGTCAGGCTTCGGGTACCAGGGATCAAACCGCTGATGGCGACGTTCCAACTGCCATTTGACGTTACCTTGCCGTTACCGATCAGGGTGTTTGTCAGGTCCAGATATACAACAACGTCTGCGTTGGCCAGCCCGCCGGTGCCGCTCAGGGTAAAGGCCGTATCTTGTTCAGCCGTGGTGCCGGTGATGGTCAAGGGGAACAGGCCAAAGGCAGAAACCGCAGAGGCCCAAGTACGTGTCTTGCCATCCTTGCGCTGTTTGGCCGTCAGCTGGAAAGCCCCCTGAGGCAAATCCCGGGAGGGGGTTACTTTCCAGGTTTTGTTCTCCTGTACGCTCACCGTGCCGTAGACGGTCGTCCCATCTCCGCTCTTGTGGATATCGACCTGAGCACCGGCAACGCCTGTGCCTGAAATCTCGAGTCTGGGGACTTTTATAAAACCATTGTCGGGCAGCGGGGCGATAACAGGGATGGCCAGCAGGTTGTAAATGAAGCCAGTAGACACATTGCTGGACTCCACCGCTGCCGGAAGCCACATTCTGACTTCGAACTCAAAGGCACCGTCGGGCAAATCCCGCGTAAGGGGCAATGCCCAAGTGCGGTCATCGTTGACGATCGCAATTTGGCTTAAATAATCAATCGACGACGAGAACACCTTTACAGCCCTTACCAGACAACCTGGCTCGCCAGTGCCTCTGAGCGTAGGCCTGACAACATCCTGCGCCTGATTCGAAACATGCGATGTGATGACCGGCGGCGTTGCAACTTCAAACCAGCCGGAGTCGTACCAGTCAGACTCGCCGCCACTTTTGAGCTTGAACTGATAGAGAAAATAAGCACTTGCACGGCTCGTCACCCAAGCGGGCGTGGGCATGTTCCAATCCGTTGTAAACGGAACGACATTTGGCTGCAGCCAATGCACGCGCTCACCGACAAACCGATTGGTCCCTGCGCTGGAGACGTAGAGGTGCAACTTGACGGTTTCATCATTGACGCTGTGAAAGTCCGGCCCCCTGACGATAAACCCGTTCCGGCTGACAAGCGCCCCCTGCCGTGGCGCATTGAGGAGCCGCAGTGCGCCCTGGATGCCGGTGGTGTCGCTGGTATTAACGGGTTCGGGCAGTTCGGGTTGATCCGACATTCTAGAGTCCTCCAACGTCAGGCATCACGGGCCTGTGCATTGAAGTCATTTAAATCCGGGAATTGCCTGTTCCGATACCTGTAAAAACTGACAGTCCCGACGAATGGTCCTACGGACTTTTCCCACGCTTTTTGAGGCCTACGAAGCCTTGCGCCTTTGCCTACAGCTGCGCCAGAATCGGCCGGCTTGTGCACTTTTGGCCTGCCCCGTAATTTGATCCGTATCGCTGATTCGCAGCGATCGGGTTTAGTCGCCCGGCGGTGGTACGAAGTTGCACATTTCTCCAGACGGTCGGGATGTCCCTATCCCCCTTCCTGAACGTTATGGTGGCTGTGCACAGGGCGCCCTCGGGCGCGCCGGAATTTCGTATCTTCGCCGGTCGACTAACCTGTGTTCAGCCGCCACCCCTTCGTTTAGTCGCGAGTCGGTGGCAGCTCCACGGAGATATGACTATGTTCAAAGCCACACCCAATCCGCCGAAAACGGACTCGTTTTCGGCCACCCTCGATGCAAAGAAATTCCGCGAGGCTGCCGACCGCGCCCTCGACCATTACCTCAAACCCAATTCTCACCACTTGCACGCGCCAAAGGATCGAGCCATGCAGATGTTCACCGTCTCCCCTAAAGCCAATCCCCAGGCCATTACCATCCAGACCTACGAAACCTTTTCTTCGGTCAACATCCTGCTGCTCGACCTGGCCGAAAGCCTGGAAGACAAGCCACGGCACCTGGCGATGGCGATTTATCAGTTGAGTGAGATGGGGTTGTTGTTGGTGGAGAAGACGCTGGAAAGTGAGCCGGCGGTGACTGGGGTCTAGCCTTTAGATTTAAGTTGGTTCTACTGACGCCATCGCGAGCAAGCTCGCTCCCACAGGGGATCGGGGCTGGTCACACAGGTTGTGATCAACACAAAACCACTGTGGGAGCGAGCTTGCTCGCGATGGCAATAGTAGCAACACCACACCCCTCAGGCCGAAGCAGGCAACGGCTGAAAACTGAAGTACTGGCGCAACGCACTCACCAGTTGCCCATACTCCGGCGGTGCCCGTTGCACACTGAACCCGGCGTCATAGTGGTGAGGGGTCGCGTCTTCATGGCACCACAGACAACTGGCTCGCAAGTCGATGACCTGCATGCAGCCTTCGCTGGCGGGGATTTTCAGGCGCAAGTCGAAGTCAGCGCCAATCATCATCGGCAACTGACTGATGAGCATCATCCCGTCTTCTGAAACATTGCCCAGAAAACCAATGGGTTTGTCGGTGACGCTGTTGAACACTTTCAGAAAATACGGCAGTTGATGCCGCTCGATCCGGCGGTCGGTAAACATGCTGAATTCGCTACGCAAGGCTCTTAAGCAGAGCCGCACTAATGCTTCGGAACGGGCCTTCTGCTCTTTATACAGGCAGGATGTGCACGCTCTCCCCACTTCCGGTGTGACAGTCCATGCAAGCCGCCGCCACGTCTACCGCTGCCAGTCGCAGGTGTTACGTCGGTTTAGAGGCAAGGCTCCAACACCGATTTATTCGACTATAGCTCACCCTATACAGCCAGGCAGACTTTGTATGAGATCTATCATCAGAAGCGAGTCGGCCGCACCACCGCTGCTGCGCTGCGGGTCGGATAGTGGCCCAGCGACTCCAGAGTCTCCAGCCGCGCACGGGCACGGTAGGCGTATTCACTTTGCGGATACGAAGCGATGATGTACTGGTAGGTTTGCGCTGCGTCGATAAACAGCTTCTGCCGTTCCAGGCACTGGCCGCGCATCATCGACACTTCCGGTCGCACATAAGGCCGGGCACGGCTGGCGCGGTCGACCTTGGACAGTTCGAGCATCACCTGCTCGCAATTGCCGCGGTCATAGGCGCTGTAGGCATTATTCAAATGATGGTTCATCGACCAACGGGTGCAGCCCGTGACGCTGAGGGCACTGATGGCAAGGGCGGCAATGAGCACGAATCGCATGGGGGTTCTCCTGTCTTGAGCTCTGTATCGACCCGTTGGCGGAAATCTTCAGGAATGTTCGTTTAAAGAAAGAAACGAATAAGTAGTGCACATGAACAATGACTACAACCAGAGAGCATAGTAGCCTCACTCAGCGCTTGAACTCAGGAGTCTATGCATGTCCGTCCGTCGCACCAAAATCGTCGCTACCCTTGGCCCGGCCAGTAACTCGCCGGAAGTTCTCGAACAGCTGATTCTGGCTGGCCTGGACGTCGCCCGCCTGAACTTCTCCCACGGCACCCCCGACGAGCACAAGGCTCGCGCGAAGCTGGTGCGTGACCTCGCCGCCAAGCACGGCCGTTTCGTTGCCCTGCTGGGCGACCTGCAAGGCCCGAAAATCCGTATCGCCAAATTTGCCGGCAAGAAGATCGAGCTGAAGATCGGTGATCAGTTCACCTTCTCCACCAGCCATCCGCTGACCGAAGGCAACCAGCAAGTGGTCGGCATCGACTACCCGGACCTGGTCAAGGACTGCGGCGTAGGCGACGAGCTGCTGCTCGACGACGGCCGCGTAGTGATGCGCGTCGATACCGCCACCGCCACCGAACTGAACTGCACCGTGCTGATCGGCGGTCCGCTGTCGGACCACAAAGGCATCAACCGTCGCGGCGGTGGCCTGACCGCTCCAGCCCTGACTGAAAAAGACAAGGCCGACATCAAGCTCGCCGCCGAAATGGAAGTCGACTACCTCGCCGTGTCCTTCCCGCGCGACGCCGCCGACATGGAATACGCCCGTCAACTGCGCGACGAGGCCGGCGGTACTGCTTGGCTGGTGGCGAAGATTGAACGCGCTGAAGCCGTGGCTGACGACGACACCCTCGATGCGCTGATCAAGGCTTCCGACGCGGTGATGGTTGCCCGTGGTGACCTGGGCGTGGAAATCGGCGACGCCGAGCTGGTGGGCATCCAGAAGAAAATCATTCTGCACGCACGCCGCCACAACAAGGCTGTGATCGTCGCGACCCAGATGATGGAGTCGATGATCCAGAACCCGATGCCGACCCGCGCCGAGGTCTCCGACGTGGCCAACGCCGTGCTCGACTACACCGACGCCGTGATGCTCTCGGCCGAAAGTGCTGCTGGCCTGTACCCGCTGGAAGCCGTGCAAGCGATGGCGCGTATCTGCGTCGGCGCTGAAAAGCACCCGACCAGCAAGACCTCCAGCCACCGCATCGGCAAGGTCTTCGAAAGCTGCGACCAGTCCATCGCCCTCGCGGCCATGTACACCGCCAACCACTTCCCGGGCGTGAAGGCGATCATCGCCCTGACCGAAAGTGGCTACACGCCGCTGATCATGTCGCGCATCCGTTCGTCGGTGCCGATCTACGCGTTCTCCCCGCACCGCGAAACCCAGGCCCGCGCGGCCATGTTCCGTGGCGTCTACACCGTACCGTTCGACCCGGCCTCGCTGCCGCCTGAGCAGGTTAGCCAGGCCGCAGTGGACGAGTTGCTCAAGCGCGGCGTAGTCGAGCAAGGCGACTGGGTCATCCTGACCAAGGGCGACAGCTACCACACCATCGGCGGCACCAACGGCATGAAAATCCTGCACGTTGGCGACCCGATGGTCTGAGTGACCGGTTGTTGAAAGTCAAAAGCCCCGCCATGTGAATGGCGGGGCTTTTTGGTTTCTGATCCTGGGGATGTGTTGTCTGGGTTGACGCCTTCGCGAGCAAGCTCGCTCCCACAGGGGTTTTGCGGGGGGACACAAAATGTGGAAACACCCCAATCAACTGTGGGAGCGAGCTTGCTCGCGAAGGCGCCAGCCCGACCACCACACATTCAATGCCGGTTAATAAACCCCGACAACGCCGCCATCGCTTCCGGCGAGCGCAGCCGTTGGGTGAACAGCGCGCCCTCCTCCTCGATCACCTGGCGGATCAGTTCCCGATCCGGGGCTTTCATCAATTGCTTGCTGATGCGCACCGCTTCGATCGGCAACGCTTCAAACTTCAACGCCATCTCTCGCGCCTTGGCCAATGCCGCTTCGCCACTGCCCAGCGCTTCGGTGGCAATCCCCCAAGCCGCTGCTTGTTCCCCCGTGAATCCTTCGCCGAGCAACAATAATTCCGCAGCTTTGGCTTGGCCAAGCAAACGCGGCAGGATCAGGCTGGAGCCAAACTCCGGGCATAACCCGAGATTGACGAACGGCATGCGCAACCGCGCATCGCGGCTGACGTAGACCAGATCGCAATGCAGCAACAGCGTCGTGCCGATCCCCACCGCCGGGCCGGCCACGGCGGCGATCACCGGTTTGCTGAATTCGAGCAGGTTGAGCATGAAGTGAAACACCGGGCTGTCGAGGCTGCTCGGTGGCTGCTGGATGAAGTCGGCGATGTCGTTGCCGGCGGTGAAGCATTCGCTGCTGCCAGTGATCAGCACCGCGTTGATTTCCGGATCGCTGTCGGCCTGTTTCAGCGCTTCGGCCAAGCGGCTGTACATGGCGCGGGTCAGGGCGTTTTTCTTGTCCGGGCGATTGAGGCGCAGCGTCAGCAGACCGCGCTCGCGTTCAAGTTGGATGGCTTCGGTCATGGGCACTCTCGCGTCATTAAACGATCAGCGCTCAACCACGCGGCAGGAAGACGTCGGCCAGCAGTTGATTGCGCGGCAGTCCCGACAGGTACAGGCGCTTGGCGAAGGCGTCGACACTGTCGGGGGCACCGCAGAGTAAGGCCAGGGTTTGCCGGGAGACAAGCCGCAGTTGCGCCAACGCCTGCGGCAACTCGGCCGGGGTCCAGAGTTCGACCGAGAGGTTTTCCCGGCCAACGGCCATGGCTTGCAGGGGTTTGGCCAAATAATGCTCGCTGGCGTCATGGGCCAGGTGAATGACGCGGATGGCGCCCTGGTGATCCTGGCGCAAGGCTTCGCGCAAGATGCCGAACAATGGCCCCAGACCGGTGCCGGCCGCCATCAGCCACAGCGGTCGGGTGTGCCAGTCGGCGTCGTAATGCAGGGCACCGCCGCGCAGTTCGCCGAGACGGATTGCATCGCCAATCTGCAACTGGCGCGCTGCGTCGCTGAATTCGCCGGGCTGGCGGCAATCGAGGTGAAACTCCAGGAAGCGGTCTTCATCCGGCAGGCTGGCCAGGGAATACGGCCGCGCCACGTTGCCGGCCCATAACACCAAGTGCTGGCCGGCGCCGTAGCGCAATGGGCGTTGGGTGATCAGGCGCAGCCGCAATACGTTGGCGCTGAGCCAGTCGACAGCGGCGACCTCGGCCGGGCTTCCGTCCCGTTGCGGGTCGAAAGTGTGCACCTGCAAGTCCTCGACCACCGAACACTGACAGGCCAGACGCCAGCCTTGCTGACGCTGCTCCGCGCTCAAGGCATCGGGGCGACTGTCGTTGGGCAAACCTTGCACGCATTGCACCAGGCACGCATGGCAACTGCCGGCGCGGCAACTGTAAGGCACCGCCACGCCGTTCTGATTCAAGGCATCGAGCAGGTTGCTGCCTGCCGCCACCGACCACTGGCGTTCGTCGACCCGCAACTCAGGCATCGACGTTCTCCCAGGCCGCCGCGCAACGATTGCGCCCGTCGCGCTTGGCGCGGTACAGCGCCTGGTCAGCCCGTTGCAAGGCGTCGTCGAGGTCGTCCCCCAGTTCCAGCAAAGTCATGCCGGCGGACAGGCTGAGGTTGCTCACGTCCAGGCCGAACAACTCGACATCGGTAAAAGCAATGCGCAGCCGCTCGCAACAGGACGTCAGGCGTTCGGCGTCACAGTAAGGCAGCAACACCACGAATTCTTCGCCGCCGTAACGGGCCAACACATCGCCCTCGCGCAGACAGGCCGTGGCCACTCCGGCGAAGGCTTGCAACACCTGATCGCCGGCGGCATGCCCGTGCACATCGTTGATGCGCTTGAAGTGATCGAGGTCGATCAGCGCCAGGCCATGCACCACGCCAGGTTCCATGGCGTTGAGCTCGCGCGAGGCCAGGCGCAGGAAGTGGCGGCGGTTGAACAGCCCGGTGAGTTCGTCGGTGGCGACCAAGTCTTCGAGCTGACGCATCATCCCGCGCAGGGTGTCCTGATGCGCCTGCAAGGCAAAGCGTCGCTGGCGCATGAGTTGGCGCGAGGCCTGGACGTAACGGGCGTAGAGCACCAGCCACACCAGCACGATAAACAGCACACATACCTGTAACAACGACAGGGCCGGGTCGGACAACTGGAAGTGGTAGCCCTCCCACAGCGTGATGGCGCTGAAACTGAAGAACACCAGCAACGCACACCGCACAAAGGCACGGCGTGACAGATGGAACAGGCCGAACAGCAGAATCAATATGTAGAAGACCAGAAACGCGCCACGGGCCTCGTCCAGATGCGCGATCAGCCAGGTTTGCCAACCGAGGCCCAGCAATACCTGCACTTCGGTCAGGCTGGGGTCGGCAAAACGCAGGTTGCAACCGCTGTAGAACACCGCAAACAACGCCGCCTGACTGATGACCACCAACGCACTGCCGACGGCAACGCCGGCCAGGGGCACATCGTAGTGACCGGTGAAAAACGCCAGCCACAGCAGCAGCAATGCCAGGGCATAGGTGCCGGCCGCGAGGGCAAAACGTTTGAGCAACAGGCGCTGGATGGCGTTATGGGTCAATCGATGACTCACCGAAGAAAAAGAGGCTGAAAGAGAATCCTACTCTACAGGCCGATTGCCACTTTAGTGGCGCGACCGGTAAATGACCATTCAATTTTGGGAGCGGAAAAATGGCGTCAGAACACTGACTGACATCCCCCTGTCCGACCGTATATTTCCCTTGGTAGGAGCTGTCGAGAGAAACGAGGCTGCGATCTTTTGATCTTAAAAAATCAAATCAAAATCAAAAGATCGCAGCCTCGTTTCACTCGACAGCTCCTACACAGCTCCTACACAGCTCCTACAGGGAACCGTGCTTACCGTATGCGACCAACGATTGACTGTCGGCGGGTGTGCCCGGAACCGAGGCGCGTTATACTGCCGCGCCTTTTTAGCGTCGCGCCAGCAGCCCCGGCGTGCCTTGTAAAGGTGCTTGCAACCGACCGATGCACCCAAGCTGCAAGCACCTTATTGAATGTTCCCGTCTTTTAGAGGAGCGCGACTCATGACCGTGATCAAGCAAGACGACCTGATTCAGAGCGTTGCCGACGCCCTGCAGTTCATTTCTTATTACCACCCCGTGGATTTCATCCAGGCGATGCACGAAGCCTACCTGCGCGAAGAATCGCCAGCGGCCCGCGACTCGATGGCGCAAATCCTGATCAACTCGCGCATGTGCGCCACCGGCCACCGCCCGATCTGCCAGGACACCGGCATCGTCACCGTGTTTGTCCGTGTGGGCATGGACGTGCGTTGGGATGGCGCCACCATGAGCCTGGACGACATGATCAACCAAGGCGTGCGCCAGGCTTACAACCTGCCGGAAAACGTCCTGCGTGCCTCGATCCTCGCCGACCCGGCGGGCGCTCGTAAAAACACCAAGGACAACACCCCGGCCGTTATCCACTACTCCATCGTTCCGGGTAACACCGTGGAAGTGGACGTGGCGGCGAAGGGCGGCGGTTCCGAGAACAAGTCGAAAATGGCCATGCTCAACCCGTCCGACTCGATCGTCGACTGGGTTCTGAAAACCGTTCCGACCATGGGCGCCGGCTGGTGCCCACCGGGCATGCTCGGCATCGGCATCGGCGGCACCGCCGAGAAAGCCGCGGTGATGGCCAAGGAAGTGTTGATGGAATCCATCGACATTCACGAGCTGAAAAAGCGCGGCCCGTCCAACCGTATCGAAGAGATGCGCCTGGAGCTGTTCGAGAAGGTCAACCAACTGGGCATCGGCGCCCAGGGCCTGGGTGGCCTGACCACCGTGCTCGACGTGAAGATCATGGATTACCCGACCCACGCCGCTTCGTTGCCGGTGTGCATGATCCCGAACTGCGCCGCCACCCGTCACGCGCACTTCGTGCTCGACGGTTCCGGCCCGGCCTCGCTGGAAGCGCCACCGCTGGACGCCTACCCGGAAATCGTCTGGGAAGCCGGCCCGTCGGCCCGTCGCGTCAACCTCGACACCCTGACCCCGGAAGACGTGCAGAGCTGGAAGCCGGGCGAAACTGTCCTGCTCAACGGCAAGATGCTCACCGGTCGCGACGCCGCGCACAAACGCATGGTCGAGATGCTGAACAAAGGTGAAACCCTGCCGGTGGACCTGAAAGGTCGCTTCATCTACTACGTCGGCCCGGTTGATCCGGTACGCGAAGAAGTGGTTGGCCCTGCCGGTCCGACCACCGCCACGCGGATGGACAAGTTCACCCGTCAGATCCTCGAGCAAACCGGCCTGCTGGGCATGATCGGCAAATCCGAGCGCGGCCCGACCGCGATCGAAGCGATCAAGGACCACAAAGCCGTGTACCTGATGGCAGTCGGCGGCGCGGCTTACCTGGTGGCGCAAGCGATCAAGAAATCCCGCGTCGTGGCGTTCGCCGAACTGGGGATGGAAGCCATCTACGAGTTCGACGTGAAAGACATGCCGGTGACCGTTGCGGTTGATAGCAAAGGCGAGTCGGTACACATCACCGGTCCTGCCATCTGGCAGCAAAAGATCAGTGAAAGCCTGGCAGTAGAAGTGCAGTAAGCGCTTCCCCTTCCAGACACGGCCGGGTCATCTCCCCAGATGACCCGGCCGTTTTTTTTGCCGATTAATTATTGAAACACCACAAAACCACTGTGGGAGCGGGCTTGCTCGCGAAGGCGGTGTGTCAGTCAACATCATTGCTAAATGACACACCGCCTTCGCGAGCAAGCCCGCTCCCACAGTGGCACAGTGTTTGTTCGTTATAACCCACCCCGCCCAACACCCCATTCGTTCTAGAAAACCCGCCCCCACCTGTCAGATCTGACAGGTTACGCAGCGCCACCATCTTGATAGCGTTGACCCACCGCGAAACCTTTCGCCGCGACGGGACAGGATCAACAAAATGGAAGATCAAGCGTCGCTGAGCATTACCACGCCCTCCATTTCCAGAAATGCCTCGATTGCCATGGTCAGCAAAAGTGGCACGGTCGGTTTCACCGGCAGTGCCTCGTTCGAGCTGACACTGCCGATTTCCCCCGGACGTGGTTTCGACCCTGGCCTGACGTTGAGCTACGACAGCCAGGCTGGCAACGGCCCCTTCGGGATCGGCTGGGGTGTGAACAACGCTGCCATTTCCCGCCAGACCAACAAGGGTGTGCCGCGCTATGCCGTAGACGACGTGATGATCGGCCACGATGGTCAGCAGTGGCGCCCCGAACGCGATGCACAAGGGGCGATCAAGTCGCGGATCGAAACCCAATACCGCGGTTTGATGATTGGCCCGCACAGCGTGCTGCGTTATTTCCCTCGCGTCGAAACAAGCTTCGAGCTGATCGAGTTGTGGCGCTCAGGCGCCAACCCTCAAGGGTTCTGGCTGATACACGGTAGCGACGGCAGCCTGCACCTTTTTGGCAAAGCCGAAACCGCCCGCATCACCGACCCGCAAAACCCGCTAAACGTGGCCTCCTGGCTATTGCAGGAAAGCCTGAACACCCGTGGCGAGCACATCGCTTACGAGTACAAGACCGAGGACACGACTCAAGCATCCGGCCAGCCCCACGACTACCGAGCCCAGCGCTACCTGCATCGCGTGCTCTATGGCAACGTCGAGGCCAGCGCTCATTTGTATGGCTGGGATGCACAGGCATCGGCGGCGTGGCACTTTCATCTAGTGTTCGACTACGGCGAACGCACCCTCGATCGGGAACAGAAACCACCGTTTGATGCAGCGGGCGACTGGCCGGTTCGCAGCGATCCGTTTCACACCTACGGTGATGGCTTCGAAGTGGGCACACGGCGCCTGTGCCATCAGGTGTTGATGTTCCATCACTTCCCCGAAGAGCTGGGGGCGACACCGGCGCTGGTACGACGTCTGTTACTGGAATACCGCTCCACTTCGCTGGGCTACAGCCAATTGATGGCCGCGCACTATCAGGCGTATGACGCGAGCGGCACGGTGGAAAACCGGCCACCGGTGGAATTCGATTACTCGGCGTTCGAACTCAATCCCCAACCGGCGACATTTTTTGCGTTCGACAACATGCCCGGCCTTGAGAACGGGCAACGCTACCAGTGCGTCGATCTGTTCGGCGAGGGTTTGCCGGGATTTGTGTGCCGCTACGACCAGGCCTGGTATTACCGCGAACCGTTGCGCGCCGAGGCCGACAGTGATGATGTCGCCTATGGGCCGTGGACGTTGCTGAGCACACTGCCGCGCGCCGATAGCAACAAACCGGTGTTGCAAACCCTGACCGATCTGACCGGCGACGGCCGTCTGGACTGGATTATCGCCCAACCGGGCGCGAGCGGTTTCCACACCCTCAACCCGGATCGCAGTTGGTCCGGGTTCATTCCGTTCGAAGCGTTCCCGCTGGAGTTTTTCCACACGTTGGCGCAGATGGGCGATTTGTCCGGCGACGGCCTCAGCTCACTGGCGCTGATCGGTCCCAAGAGCGTGCGCCTGTACGCCAACCGCCGCGAGCAGGGGTTTGCCAAAGGCGAAGACGTGCCCCATGAAGTCGATGACGACCGCTTGCCGCTGTTCAGCGACTCGCCGACCGAGCTGGTATTTCTCGGCAATATGCTCGGCAGCGACATGAGCGAGTTGTGCCGCATTCGCCACAATGAAATCAAATGCTGGCCGAACCTCGGTCACGGGCGATTTGGCCGGGGGTTTGTGATGAGCGCCCTGCCCTTCAGCTATGCCGAGTTCGATGCCGCGCGGGTGCGCATTGCCGATCTGGACGGCAGCGGCGCGCCGTCGCTGATTTACCTCAACAGCAACGGTTTCGATATCTACTACAACCGTGGCGGCAATGGTCTGGAGCAAACCCCGCTAAAGGTGTCCTGGCCCGAAGGGGTGCGCTACGACAACCTGTGCCAGGTCACCCTCGCCGACCTGCAAGGCCTGGGTTGTGCCAGCCTGATCCTGACGGTGCCGCACATCAAGCCACGGCACTGGCGCTATGATTTTGTCGGCGCCCGGCCCTACCTGCTGAGCAGTAGCAACAACAATATGGGTTGCAGCACCGACGTGCGCTATCGCAGCTCTGCCCAGGAGTGGCTGGACGAAAAGGCTCAATTACTCAAACTCAAAATGCTCCCGGTGTCGTACCTGCCGTTTCCGATCCAGGTGGTCAGGCGGCAAACCCAGAAAGACGAAATCACCGGCGGCGAGCTCACCCAATCGATCCGTTTTGCCCAGGCCCACTACGACGGTTTCGAACGGGAATTGCGTGGCTTCGGCCTCGTGTGCCAGACCGACAGCGAAGTCAGCCTGGAAGAAGACAAGGCTTTTACCGCGCCAGCGCTGGTCTGCACCTGGTTCCATACCGGACTGGGCGTGGACATGTCCCGCGACGGCGCTTTCAGGAATGATTCTGAGGCGCGGCCGCTGGGCGATACGCTGTTCTGCCGCTACCACGCCAACGATGGCGTCGATGAACCAGTCACGCCAGCGGCCGAAGCCACCCGCCGCGAAATCGCCCGGGCCCTCGCCGGCTCGGTGTTGCGCACAGAAACCTATGCGCTGAACGACGACCGGCCCTATCAGGTGCAAGAACACCGTTACAAAGTCCGGGAACTGCGGATCAAAGAAGCGCATTCACCCTACGGGACCCTGCTGCCTTCGCTGCTGGAAACCATCAGCTACCAGTACGAACGCTTCATCGACGACCCACTTTGCCAGCATGACATCACCCTGGCGCAGGATGAATTTGGTCTGCCGGTGCATACGCTGACCCTGCATTACGCGCGACGTCGTACCGAGCAGGACACGCCGCCCTTCGACGACCCGGATGAGCAAGCCTGGTGGCGCGACGCCCATGACCCGGCCCAGCAGTTCTATTACCTGAGCGAAACCCGCGCCGAATTCATTCATCTGACCGAAGCCCAGACCTGGCGATTGGGCTTGCCGTATCGGCAGCGCAGCAACGCCTTGAAACTGCCCAAGGGTTCATTGCCGTCAGGACTCAACCCGGAAACTATCAGCTACGAGTCGATGCTCGAACATCACAACAGCGCTGACTGGAACAACGCGCGGATACTGACAACGCAAGCGGTGCAGCGCTATCTGAAAACCCTCGATCGCGCCACGTTGCTCCCGGACGGCAGCGCAGAATTTGAAGCGCTGGCCGCGCCCCGGGAAATCGCGCAACTGGATGAGACAGCACTGAATGCTTACGACGTACTGCCGCCGCCGTTCGACATCCGGGCGGAACTGGCGTTGAACCATTACGCCCCGATGCCGTTGTTTCTTGAGCCGGACCCGGCAGAAGACCAGAAGAAAAACCTGTGGTCCGCGAACTACGGGTTTGCCAGGTATGGCGGCCCGGCAGACTTCTACACTGTGCGCGAATACAAGGAAACCGAGAGTCACGAATTCACCCAGGCCGAATACGATGCCTACTGCATGGCAGTCATCCGGGTCGTGCTCCCGGATGGCTGCACCACCCGCGTCGAATACGATTACCACGCACTGCAACCGCTGCGCATCATCGACGCCAACGAGAACATTCAGGAAGCCATATACGAACCGTCCGGCCAACCGCTTGCCATCAGCTTCTACGGCACAGAAGATGGCGCACGTGCCGGATTCAGGCCTCTGAGCGAATACGTTCGCCCGGATTCGCCGCTGCCAGATCCGGCCATCGACAACCCGCCAGCCGCGTTGCAAAAAGCCGCCAGCGTATTGCGCAAGGACCTGTTCAGCTGGATGGGCCAACTCGACGCATCCGTGCGACAAACAGCTGACTGGCTGGCCGGCTGGATCGCGGAAGGCTTTGTGTTGCCGAGCCTGCATATTCGCGCCAGCGCCCGAGTGCGCCTGGCCCGGCTAAAGTCCGGTACCTCGGCCCTGCAGACGCTGAAGGATATGATTCACGCAACGCCCCGCGAACCGGTGCACAGCGTGGTGCTCACCGCCGACCGCTACCCCGATGATCCATTGCAGCAGATCCACATCATCAAGTCCTGCGTGGATGGCTTCGGCCGGGCGTTGCAAACCCAACAGAAAGTCGAGCCGGGGATGGCCTACAGCATCGATGCCAACCTCGAACTGGAGTTGGTGGACGGCAAGCCGTTGGAAAAACACGCGGCCCCACGCTGGCGGATCAGCGAGCGCGTTGAATACAACAACAAGGGCGCAGTGACGCGGGTGTTTCGCCCCTATTTCTGCAATGCCCATGGCTACGTACGCGACCAGTCCTTCCGCCAGTTTGGCTATCACGACCAGCAGTTCTACGACCCGCTGGGCCGCCCGATCAAAGTGATCAGCGCCAAGGGCTACGAGTCTTTCGAAACCCTGCACCCGTGGTATCGCGCCAGTCACGACTTCAACGACACCGAGGCACTTGAGCCATGAACACGGTGAATTCGCGCACGCCTTCGCTGGCGGTGAATGACAGTCGCGGCCTGCCCGTTCGCCAGGTCGCTTACCTGCGCACCGTGGCCGGTGCCTCGGCGCAAACACTCATCACCCGCCAGCACCATGACGTGCCTGGCCGGCCGATCGAGCAATGGGACCCAAGGCTCTTCGAAACCGCACCGAAACCCAATCTGTCCACACGCTTGCGGTTGAGCGGCGAAGTCGTGCGGGTGGACGGCGTCGACGGCGGCTGGCGCCTGAGCCTGAGTGGTGTGGGCGGTGAAGTGCTGCACCGCTGGGATCAGCGGGGCAGCCATTGGCGCATGACCTATGACGAGCAATTGCGCGTCATCGCCGTCGAGGAGAACGCCCAGCCGAACATCGAGCGCTTCACTTACGCCAACGCTTCGGCCGATACCGGACATAACCTGAGTGGTCAGATGATCGAGCAGGTCGACCCTTCCGGTCGCCTGACTCTGGACAGCTATGGTCTGCTGGGCCAGGCATTGCGTGACACCCGCACGTTCACCGATGGCAAGGCGTACCTGAGCAGCCGAACCTTCAGCCCGCTCGGCGCGCTGCTGGATCAGACCGATGCCGGCGGGCATCGGCAGCAGCTGCGCTATGACATTGCCGGGCAGCTCACGCAGGTCGGTTTGCAGATCGCCACGGCCACTGTGGTGAAAGACATCCTCACAGACGTGCGGTACAACGCCGACGCGCAGATCATCGGACAGCGCGCGGGCAACGGTGTGATCAGCACTTGGACTTATGACCGGGCCGATGGGCGCCTCTTTCGGCTTAAAGCGCAAAAGAACACCGAACAGCCGCTGCAAGACTTCGAATATTTCCATGACCGTGTGGGCAACGTTACCCGCATCGATGACCATGTCTTCACCGAGGTCTATTTCGCCAACCAGCGTGTCGACGGTCATCGCTCCTTCACGTATGACTCGCTGTATCAACTGACCAGCGCCAGTGGTTTCGAAGCCGATGTTCCCCATTTGCGCCCAGGTTTGCCCGCCATGGTGACGCCTGTCGATACGGGCCGCCTCTATAACTATGTCCAGCACTATGAATACGATTCGGCAAGCAACCTGACACTGCTGCGTCATGTGCGCGAAGGCAACAATCACACCCGAATCACACGCATCGCCCCTGGCAGCAATCGCGGTGTGCGCTGGACAGACGGCGAGCCCGAGCCGGTGTTCGACGAGCTGTTTGATGCCCACGGGAATTTTCGATCCTTGCAAAGAGGCCAACCGCTGACCTGGAACAGCCGCGATCAACTGGCGGTGGCGCGGCTGGTCGAACGGGACGGCGGGGGCCATGACGAGGAAACCTACGTTTATAGCCAAGGCGTGCGGGTCAGCAAGCGGCTGGTAACTCAGGCGCAATCTGCGTCCCATGTTCGGCAAGTACGCTACTTGCCGAGGTTGGAAATCCGCACGGTGGACGACGCCGAAGAGCTGCATATCATCACCCTGGGTAATGTCCGTTGCCTGCACTGGGTCAAGGGAAAACCAGCGGCCATCGAGCAGGATCAATTGCGCTATAGCCTCGACGATCTCCTGGGTTCCAGCACTGTTGAACTGGACCGTAACGGCGAAAAAATCAGCCACGAAATCTACTACCCCTTCGGCGGTACAGCCTGGTGGGCGGCGACGTCACAGGTGCAGGCCGATTACAAAACCATTCGTTATTCGGGCAAGGAAATGGATGTCAGCGGGTTGTATTACTACGGCGCGCGGTACTACGCGCCGTGGTTGCAGCGGTGGGTCAGTGCCGATCCCGGCGGCGCCGTGGATGGGCTGAACCTGTATGGATTTGTTGGGAATAATCCGTTGCGCTATGTGGATCCTGAAGGTGGAGCCAAAGCGGAAAGCGTGATCACCCTTTACGCGGGCTTCCTTTCCATCCTCGGTGACGTTACCGCGAGGACACGCGGCCAGCTCCATGACGTCTACCGACAAAAGAACATCAAGCGCAATCTGCTGATGAATGCCGTCAACGTGGTGGCCTTCGGGACACTAGGCTATGAGGCGGGCAACATCGGCGGTACGCAAGTCGGCCATCTCATTCCGGATGCCTCACACGCGACCCGCGTCGGCAGGATGTCAAGATTGCCGTACATTGAGGCAGCAACGGGCGGTAATTTTGGCGGAGATATTGCCGGTTCAATGACAGACGCGGTGTCCGGGCTGGGCGGCGCACTGGCAGACAACGCTCAACTTTTTGGCGGTCGCGCAGCAAACTTTTCGGAAAACATGGGACGGGTCGGCCCGCTCATTCCACAAACCTCGGCGATGTCTGTGGCCGCGATCGATAGCGCGTTGGGTATCCCGGATGCCGCCAACGAAATACAGCCCAACTGGAACAGCATCAAGGATGAATTGATTGATCCGGCGCTCAACTCAATCCTCAATCCGGATTTCGCCGTCGGTCGTGCGCTGGGCGCGTGGATATCGATTCTCCCCGGCGCACTCAACCTGTTTCAACGGGCGGTAGAAGCCGAGGACATCAAAAACCGGCTCGACCCGGTCAAGATCGCAAAAATCGAAGGTATGTTTGCTGACTGGGAAAGCACTACCTTGCAACGCAGCGCCTGGATGGAAGCCGCTTTCGATTCGCTGGGCACCAACGTTGTCCACCTGGATCCCGGCCCCAACGGCGCGCGAGCACCGATTACGCGGGCGGGACTGCAACAGGCAACGACAGAAACGCTTCATAGCATCCGTCACCTTAAAGGGGGGCTTGCTGCGTATAAGGAGGCTGGCAGCACGGACAACCAGTTTTTGGCGAAGCAAAGAACGGCCGCCGCAAAGGCCTCGCGAAGATGAGTGGCGCACGGGGTAACCCTTTATGAACAGATCGGTGCATCGGCACACGCCGTCCCTGTCAGTTCATGACCCTCGAACGTTGCCGGCAAGGCAGGTCGCCTATTTGCGTAAAATGGCCGACGGTCCCGTTGAACGGCTCATCACCCGGCAACACCACGACGGCGCCGGGCGACTGGTCGCCCAATGGGATCCGCGCCTGTTCGACACCGCCCCCAAATCCAACCTCGCCAGCGTCTACAACCTGACCGGCGAACAGCTCAAAGTGGACAGCGTCGATGCCGGTTGGCGCTTGAACCTGGTGGGACAACACTCAGAAGTGCTGCAACACTGGAACGCGCGCGGGAGTCATTGGCGCAGTACTTACGATGAACAATTACGCGTGGTCTGCGTCGAAGAAAACGCACAACCGGTCGACCGCTTCACCTATGCCAACCACTCGGCATCGCCCGGTCACAACCTGCGCGGTCAGTTGCTCACGCAGGTCGATCCTGCCGGCCTCCTCGCCGTCAGCAGTTACAGCCTGCAAGGGCAACCGTCGAGCGAAATACGGACCTTTGCCGATGACTCCACTTACCTCAGCCGCCGAACCTGGTCGCCCCTGGGCGTTGTACTTTTGCAGACCGATGCCGGCGAACATCGCCAGGACCTGCGCTACGACATCGCCGGACAGCTCAAGCAGGCGCTTTTACAACTCAAGAGCGACAGCCAGCCGCAGATGATCCTGCGAGATGCGCAATACAACGCCGCCGGCCAGATCGAGCAACAGACCGCGGGTAATGAGGTGATCAGCACCTGGACTTATGACCCGGCCGATGGCCTGTTGAAGACCCTCCAGTCCGGCAAACCCGGCCAGGCCTTGCAACAACACCTGCTGTACAACTACGACCGCATGGGCAATGTGTTGCAGATCGCGGACCCGAGCGTGGAAACGGTGTACTTCGCCAATCAACGGGTAGACAGCGACCGGGAGTTTACCTACGACTCCCTCTACCGCCTGACCAGTGCCAGCGGTTTCGAAGCTGAGGTGCCGAATCTTCGTCCAGGTTTGCCCGAGCTGATCAGCCCCATCGATCCCGGCCGCCGCTACAACTACGTCGAGCATTACCAATACGACGCGGGCAACAACCTTGACGAGCTGCGTCATGTGCGCAGCAACAACACCTACACCAGCCGGATGCGTATCGATCGGGCCAGCAGCCTTGGTGTGCGCTGGAAGGAAGGTGATCCGGAGCCGGACTTCAGCCAGTTGTTCGACCGTCACGGCAACCAGATGGCGTTGCAACCGGGTCAGCCCCTGACCTGGAATGCGCGGGACCAGTTGAGCAAAGTCACCCTGCTGAGCCACAGCAATGGCTTGCCCGACGATGAGGAAACCTATCTCTACAGTCAGGGCGATCGCGTACTCAAGTGCCACACCACCCACACCCTCTCAATCACCCACCGCCATGAAGTGCGTTACCTGCCGGGGCTGGAGATCATCAGCAAAAGTACTGGCGAACTATTACAGGTCCTGACTCTGCCCCTGGCGGCTGGCACTGCGCGCTGCCTGCATTGGGTCGCTGGTCAACCGCCAGGTGTCGAGTCTGATCAGTTGCGGTACAGCTACGACGATCAACTGGGTACCAGCAGCCTTGAGCTGGATCGCCAAGGTCTGAAAATCAGCCAGGAAATTTTCTATCCATTCGGTGGCACGGCCTGGTGGGCGGCGCGCTCGAAGGTTGAAGCCGACTACAAGACCCTTCGCTACTCGGGCCGGGAAATGGACCTGAGCGGACTGTATTTTTACGGTGCCCGCTACTACGCACCCTGGATACAGCGCTGGATCAGTGCCGATCCGGGCGGTGATGTGGATGGACTCAACCTGTATGCGATGGTGGGGAACAATCCGATCAACTTCATCGATATCAATGGCGAAATGGGATGGCCGAGAGCGTTAGTAACCGGGGTGGGCAGGCTAATTGCCTCGCAACAGCACAGCTATGCCAACAGCATGCAAAGACTCGCAACGGATCGGGTGAAACGACAACTGAACAAGCAAGTCATTCGTCAGATAGAAATACTCGGAATCACCAAACGCCGGGTGCGTGATGCCAGCGAGCAGTTGGGCAGGATGGGTTCAGGCTCGGAGGTCGCGGCGGCAGCGGCACGCAGGACAATGGTGTTGGTGGCGGGCAAAGCCATCAGTTACGGCGTCGGAATTGCCGTCGGTGTCGGGGCCCAGGCGCTGGGCGTGGCGGCCCCAGGCGTCGGTAACGTGGTGGCTGCGGGGATAGGGTTTGCCGCAAAAGCCGCCGTCAGCGGCCTGGTGGATTACGTGGCCGAAAGAAGCGGCTTAAGCGCCTCGGTCAATCTGAAAACGAAAAAACTGACGACGGATAAAATCATACGCAAAGCTGAATACAAGCAGATGGACCTGGTTGAATACATCAAAGCCAAATATCAGAACATGAACCTTGGCTCGCGCAACTCGCAGCTGAAATTGACCAAAGAAGCCACTGCCATTGCCTCCAGTGAACTGTTGAAGAGAACACTGACCGGAATGCCCGCCGAAGCGGTGAGCGCAATCAGCAGTGGTGTCAGCGTCATACTGGGACTACCGGAAATAATTGACGAAACCATCGGGGCCAGCAGGGACAAATCCAGCGACAAAATGGACCGGTTCGAAAGCGAAATTCTCGGCCTCGGCAGAGCCATTGAATCAAGCATGGGGAATATTCACGAGTTTGCCGATGCACTGTCCGTCAACCGCGTCGGCGGGATCGATATCCAGGAGCTACAGGAAGAAACAAACAAAATCACCGGCACGCTGTACGGCTTCGTGAATACCATTCGTAACCACAGGAACAACCGTCAAGCGGCCGCTTGAGCGGACGAGTTTCACGCTGGCAACGCAGCTCACACACAGCGGCATGTTATGGTGCGCGCCCGTATTGCTGACTGTTTACGACGCCATGCCTGCGACTTCCCGTACCTTGCGCCTGACGCTTTACACCCTGCTGATCGTTGCCGGTGCGGTTCTGGCGGCAGGTCTGGCCATGCGTCACGCCGAACGCCAGGCTCTGGAAGACGACGCGGCCCGCGCCAACCAGCAACTGGCGTTGTACGCCAATTCCCTGCACACCCTGATCGACCGCTATCGCGCCCTGCCCGCCGTGCTGGCGCTGGACCCGGAACTGCGTTCGGCCCTCGATGGCGCGGTGAGTCCTGAACAGCAGGACCTGCTGAACCGCAAACTGGAAAAGATCAACGGCGCCGCGCAATCCTCGACCCTGGAACTGCTCGACCACACGGGCCTGGCCGTGGCCGCCAGCAATTGGCGGATGCCCAGCAGTTACGTCGGCCACAACTACGGCTTCCGCCCTTACTTCAGCCAGACCCGCACTCAGGGCGCCGGGCGTTTTTATGCGGTCGGGGTCACCAGTGGGATTCCCGGTTACTTCCTGTCCAGCGCGGTGACCCGGGACAACGGCGAGTTCCTCGGCGCCATGGTGGTGAAACTCGAATTCCCCGAACTTGAGCGCGAGTGGAGTCAGGGCACCGATACCCTGCTGGTCAGCGATGCGCGCGGAATCATCTTCATCGCCAACCAGCCGGGCTGGCGTTATCGGCAGTTGAAGCCACTGAGCGACAGCGATCACGCCGAGCTCAAGGCCACCCGCCAATACGACAAGCAACCGCTGACGCCGCTGAAGTATCAATCGGTGCGGCGCTTCGATGACAACAGCGACCTAGCCCGGGTCGATGGCCCCGACGGTACGGCGGATTACCTGTGGGAATCCCTGCCGCTGCCCGCCGAAGGCTGGACCTTGCACCTGTTGCGCCGCCCGCAAATCGCCTTCGAAGACAGCCGCAATGCCGGCCTCGCCGCCGCTGGCTCATGGCTGGCGCTGGTGTTTCTGTTGTTGTTCCTCAACCAGCGCTGGCGTCTGGCGAAAATGCGTCAGCGCAGCCGCGAAGAACTCGAACAATTGGTCGAAGAACGCACCCGCGACCTGCGTACTGCCCAGGACGGTCTGGTGCAATCGGCCAAACTCGCGGCACTCGGGCAGATGTCGGCGGCGCTGGCGCATGAAATCAATCAACCGCTGACCGCGCAACGCATGCAGCTTGCAACGCTGCGGCTGCTGCTCGATCACGGTCGGGTCGATGACGCCTACAAAGCGCTGAAACCTGTGGACGACATGCTGACGCGCATGGCGGCGCTGACCGGTCACCTGAAAACCTTCGCCCGCAAAAGCCCTAGCGGCCTGCGCGAACGGCTGGACCTGGCGGCGGTGGTCGATCAATCCTTGCAGCTGCTCGACGCACGCCTGCGGGATGAAAACGTCAGCACGGTGTTGCACCTGACCCGCCCGGCGTGGGTGCGTGGCGATGCGATTCGCCTGGAACAAGTGCTGATCAACCTGCTGCGCAACGCCCTCGACGCGGTGCACGACAAACCCTGCAAACGCCTGGAAATCCGCCTCGAAGCCGATGAACAATTGTGGCGTTTGAGCGTTTCCGACAACGGTGGCGGGATTGCCGAAGAAAACCTGCCGAACGTGTTCGATCCGTTCTTCACCACCAAACCGGTGGGCGACGGCTTGGGCCTGGGGCTGGCGGTATCGTTTGCCATCGCGCATGAATCCGGCGGACGCCTGTCGGCCGACAACCACGACAATGGCGCGGTGTTCACCCTGACCTTGCCGATTGACCTGGAGGAGCCCGTCTCATGCTGAATTCGGTGATCGTGGTCGACGACGAAAGCAGCATTCGCAGCGCCGTCGAACAGTGGCTGAGCCTGTCGGGTTTCGATGTGCAGTTGTTCAGTCGCGCCGATGAATGCCTGGCGCACCTGCCGGCGCATTTCCCCGGAGTGATCCTCAGCGACGTGCGCATGCCCGGCATAACCGGCCTGGAACTGCTGGCCGAAGTACAGCGCCGCGATGCCGACTTGCCGGTGATTTTGCTCACTGGCCACGGCGATGTGCCGATGGCCGTCGAAGCGATGCGCGACGGCGCCTACGACTTCCTCGAAAAACCTTTCAGCCCGGAAACCCTGCTCGGTAGCCTGCGCCGGGCGCTGGAAAAACGTCGATTGGTCCTGGAAAACCGTGCCCTGCATGTTCAGGCCGATAACCGCGCCAAACTCGACGCCACGCTGCTCGGCGTGTCCCGTGGCTTGCAGACGTTGCGTCGGCAAGTGCTGGATTTGGCGACGCTGCCAGTCAACGTGTTGATCCGTGGCGAAACCGGTAGCGGCAAGGAATTGGTTGCCCGTTGCCTGCACGACTTCGGCCCTCGTGCGGACAAGCCGTTCGTGGCGCTGAACTGTGCGGCAATTCCGGAGCAGTTGTTCGAAGCCGAGTTGTTCGGGCATGAGAGCGGCGCGTTTACCGGCGCTTCGGGCAAGCGCATCGGCAAGCTTGAATACGCCGACGGCGGCACGCTGTTTCTCGATGAAATCGAAAGCATGCCCCTGGCCCAGCAGGTCAAGTTGTTACGGGTATTGCAGGAGCAAAAGCTGGAGCGGCTGGGCTCGAACCAGAGCATTCGCGTGGATTTGCGGATCATTGCTGCGACCAAACCCGACTTGCTGGACGAAGCCCGGGCCGGGCGCTTTCGCGAGGATTTGGCCTATCGCTTGAACGTCGCCGAATTGCGTCTGCCGCCGTTGCGCGAACGTCGGGAAGACATTCCGTTGTTGTTCGAAACCTTTGCCCAAAATGCCGCCGAACGCCTGGGCCGGACCTTCCCGCCGTTGAGCGGCCCGCAACTGAGCCATCTGCTGAGCCACGATTGGCCGGGCAATGTGCGGGAACTGGCGAACGTGGCTGAGCGTCAGGTGCTGGGGTTGGGTGAGCCGGAACCGGTTGGGATTGATCCTGGCCAGTCGCTGGCGGCGCAGCAGGAAGCCTTCGAAGCCCATTGCCTGCGCGCAGCGTTGACCCGGCACAAGGGCGATGTGAAAGCGGTGCTTGAAGAGCTGCAACTGCCGAGGCGCACGTTTAATGAAAAGCTGCAGCGGCACGGGTTGAGTCGGGAGATGTTCATTTCCGACACATAACCTGTGGCGAGGGGGCTTGCCCCCGTTCGGCTGCGAAGCAGTCGTAAAATCTGCAGATGTGATGTGTCTGGAAAAACGCCGGGGAGTGCTTCGCGCTCCAACGGGGGCAAGCCCCCTCGCCACAGGCAAGCCCCCTCGCCACAATTGATCGGCGGAAATCCGCTCACCCCCATGCACGCCTTGAGCGGCTATCCGCTCAGCCAAACATTCCACCCCCTCTAAACCGGCCCTCCTCCCCTTGGCACACCTCCTGCTATAGCCCTTGCAGGCTGCGTTTACTCGCGCTCCACAAAAACAATTAAACGAAGGATCCTTCAATGGATAACTCCAACGCCCTGCCCCTCGGGTCGGCCGTCGCGCCTGCCAAAGAAAGAACCACCGCCAGCCGGATCAAATCGATCTTCAGCGGCTCGGTCGGCAACATGGTCGAGTGGTACGACTGGTACGTCTACGCCGCGTTCTCCCTGTACTTCGCCAAATCGTTTTTCCCCGCCGGCTCCTCCACCGCGCAACTGATGAACACCGCCGCGATCTTCGCCGTGGGCTTCCTGATGCGTCCGATCGGTGGCTGGCTGATGGGCCTCTACGCCGACCGCGCCGGTCGTAAACGCGCGTTGATGGCCTCGGTGTACCTGATGTGCTTCGGCTCACTGCTGATCGCCCTGAGCCCAAACTATGAAACCATCGGTATCGGCGCGCCGATCCTGCTGGTGTTCGCCCGCTTGCTGCAAGGCCTGTCGGTCGGCGGCGAGTACGGCACCTCGGCGACCTACCTCAGCGAGATGGCGACCAAGGAACGTCGCGGTTTCTACTCCAGTTTCCAGTACGTCACGCTGATCTCCGGCCAGCTCATCGCCTTGGCCGTGCTGATCGTGCTGCAACAGGTGCTGACCACCGAACAGCTGTACGCCTGGGGCTGGCGCATCCCGTTTGCCATCGGCGCGTTGTGTGCGGTTGTCGCGCTCTACCTGCGTCGTGGCATGGAAGAGACCGAGTCGTTCAACAAGGTCAAGAAAGAGAAGAAAGAAAGCGCCATGCGCATGCTGATGCGCCATCCAAAAGAGCTGATGACCGTGGTCGGCCTGACCATGGGCGGCACCCTGGCGTTCTACACCTACACCACCTACATGCAGAAATACCTGGTGAACACCGTCGGCATGAGCATCACCGACTCCACCAGCATTTCGGCGGCCACGCTGTTCCTGTTCATGTGCCTGCAGCCGATCATCGGCGGCTTGTCGGATAAGGTCGGTCGCCGGCCGATCCTGATTGCCTTCGGCGTACTGGGCACACTGTTCACCGTGCCGATCCTGACCACCCTGCACACGATCCAGACCTGGTGGGGCGCGTTCTTCCTGATCATGGCGGCGCTGATCATCGTCAGCGGCTACACCTCGATCAACGCGGTGGTCAAAGCCGAACTGTTCCCGACCGAGATCCGTGCCCTGGGCGTCGGCCTGCCGTATGCGCTGACCGTGTCGATCTTCGGTGGTACCGCCGAATACATCGCGCTGTGGTTCAAGAGCATCGGCATGGAAACCGGTTACTACTGGTATGTCACCGCGTGCATCGCCGTGTCGTTGCTGGTGTACGTGACCATGAAAGACACCCGCAAGCATTCGCGGATCGAGACGGACTGACAGCAAGGTTTGTATTGGCTGTACAGGCCTCTTCGCGGGCAAGCCTCGCTCCTACAGGGTTGAGTCGTTCACAGAATGTGTGAACGACATAAACCTGTAGGAGCGAGCGATGCGGCGACCCGACTTGCCCGCGAAGGCCACACCTCGATCTAAAGCCAAGCTCCTCCAGTAAAAATCTTTCGCCACCCCGCGCATCCATCCCCCCATTCCCCACGTATATCCATTGCAGCCCCAAAAACCACCAAGGCCTGGGACATGAAAAAACTGTTATCCGGGATTAATCATCGGTTAATGCTCGACACACATCCTGACCCTGTCTGATCGATTAACTGCGATACGCCCGCTCAAGCACTGAAAGCGCGAACATTTAGCGGCCTTAACATCGACTTAATCGATACCTTTTAGCCTGAAGCTGGAGTTTTAAATCAACTTTAACGAAGCTGGAGTTATTATCATGAAAACCAAACTGTTCCTCGCCCTGGCCCTGACCGTACTGGCGGCCAACACCTACGCTGCCGATGGTTCCGATAAAACCGGCACCGCTGACTTCATCTCTGGCGCCACTGCCGCCATCGAGCAAACCCACTCGGCCACTGTCGCCTCGGATGGTTTTGACCACACCGGCACCGCCGGCGCGATCGCCGCTGACGGCTTTGATAAAACCGGCACCGCGGGTGCTATCGGTTAACACCTGGAGGAATTGAACAGCCCGGCTTCGGCCGGGCTTAGTCGTTTTTGGGGTAAGCAAATTGCCAAAACCACCACACAACCTGTGGGAGCGGGCTTGCTCGCGAATGCGGTGTGTCAGGCAACATCAATGCTGACTGACAGGGCCTCTTCGCGAGCAAGCCCGCTCCCACAGGGATCTCTGTTCGACTGGAAATAAACCGTTCATCCCAGCACTATGGCCGCATCCCGAACACCGCCCCAGGAATCCCAGACATGCCCGACGACATCCACTACTACGAACCCGCCAACGGCCACGGCCTGCCCCATGACCCGTTCAACGCCATCGTCGGCCCGCGCCCCATCGGCTGGATTTCCTCGCAAGATGCCAACGGCCACCTGAACCTGGCGCCCTACAGCTTCTTCAATGCGTTCAACTACATTCCGCCGATCATTGGGTTTTCCAGTGTCGGGCGCAAAGACAGCCTGAACAACATCGAGCAGACCGGTGAGTTCGCCTGGAACCTCGCCACCCGGCCACTGGCCGAGCAGATGAACCAGAGCTGCGCCATGGTTTCACCCGAAACCAACGAATTCGAGTTGGCCGGATTGACGCCAGCAGCCTCGACCATCATTCAGGTGCCACGGGTCGCTGAAAGCCCGGTGTCCTTCGAATGCAAGGTCACGCAGATCATTCAGTTGCAGCGTGCGGATGGGGATGTGGTGCCGAGTTGGCTGATTCTCGGCGAAGTGGTCGCCGTGCATATCGCCAAGTGGCTGTTGAAGGATGGGGTGTACGACACCGCCGCGGCAGAACCGATTCTGCGCGGCGGCGGGCCGGCGGATTACTTTCAGCTGGGGCCAGAGGCATTGTTCAAGATGTATCGCCCAGGGGCGAAAAAATAACTACCAGAGCAGATCAGCGTCTTCTTTGACGTCTTTGAGACGGGTCAGCTCTTTGGCGGCGGCCAGATCGGCTTCGTTGGCCGTCTTGAAGATTTGATCTTCAAGCACTTTATGAAAGCGTGGCGCACCGGTGCCACCGATGGCTTTGACGGCGATCGCGGCGTGATAACCACCCTCGCCCGGTACTACAGCGGAAACAGCTTCGAAGTGATCAAAGGCTTTGCGTGCCATATCGCGCATCCTGGCTAATTGAGAATGCAGCCATTAAACCCTCAACCGACCAGTTTGTGCACCTGTGCTTTGGTCTGACCAAGGGCCTGGGCCGCAGAAACATCCTTGAAGGTATGGAAATCCAGGCTGTTGACCACCAAGTCCTGCACCAGATCGGCGAAAACCTGCATGGCGGGGGTGCTGAAATACGCGGTCATGGCCTGTTGATGGGTCCAGAAGCCGGACACCAGCCACAGGTCGGGATCGCATTGCGAGTGTTGCAGGGCAAAGCTCAGGCAACCACTGGCTGAGCGCGATGGCTCGATCAACGCGCTCAGGCGTGCACCGAGTTCCGCCGAACGCCCGGCGCGGGCACGAACGAAGGCCATATGGCTGACGGGAATTTGCGTAGACATGTTCAACCCTCCCAAGGAGTTGCGAGGCAGCCAGGGACGGGCTGCGACAGGATCCAAGGTTAGGCGGCGCGAAGGGTAAGCCGTTAGTCGATTCCTGCCAGCTTGTTGCACAATCCTGCGAGGATGGCTAAACCGCCCTGAAATGCCGCCCCAGGCATGTCCCACCGATGACACAGCGGTTTCAAGCAAGTTTCAACCCGCCGGCACTGCCAGGGCAACGCATCGATACAACCCAGTGCAGAATCAGGCAAGCATCAGGCAGGATGTGTCTACCGCCCTCGATTGCACAAACTTAAGCTCTGCCCCATCAACAACGCCTCAACGAGGAGTCCCCGCATGTCGTCGTTCGATCACTTTGAAGCCCCGCTGGACGCCGACATGGAGAAACAGCGCGAGGAACTGGCCGCGATCATCCGCCGCAACACGACGGAAGATGGCAATTATGCGACTGCCGTCGGCTCGCTGTTCATGTCCCGCTACAGCCAGACCCACCAGTTTTCTCCGGGGCTGGCGCAACCGGCGCTGTGCATCATGGCCCAAGGGCGCAAGGAGGTTCGGCTGGTCGACGAGGTCTTCACCTACGACCCGCTCAATTACCTGGTGGTGTCGGTGTCGATGCCGGTCAGCGGCCGCGTGGTGACGATCACCTCCGAAGAGCCGATCCTCGCCGTGCGACTGGACATCGACCCGGCTGAAATCACCGCGCTGATCGCCGACGCCGGGCCCATGGGCGTACCCACCCGCCCCACCGGGCGCGGCTTGTACGTGGAACGGCTGGACGCCGCGATGCTCGACGCGGTGCTGCGCCTGGCGCGTTTGCTCGACACCCCGAAAGACATCGCCATGCTCGCGCCGTTGATTCGCCGCGAGATCCTGTATCGCCTGTTGCGCAGCCAGCAGGGCCATCGCCTGTATGAAATCGCCATCGCCAACAGCCAGAGCCATCGCATCAGCCAGGCGATCAAATGGCTCAACGGCCACTATGAACAGCCGCTGCGCATCGATGATCTGGCGAAGGAAGTGAACCTGAGCGTGTCGACCCTGCATCACCGCTTCAAGGCGATGACGGCGATGAGTCCGTTGCAGTATCAGAAGCAGCTGCGCTTGCAGGAGGCGCGGCGGTTGATGCTCGCCGAAGGGCTGGAAGCGTCGGCGGCGGGGTATCGGGTGGGGTATGAAAGTCCGTCGCAATTCAGCCGGGAGTACAGCCGGTTGTTCGGCGCTCCGCCGTTAAGGGATCTGGCGCGGTTGCGATTGACGGTTTAATCCGGATTATTTGGTGTGGCGACTGACGCCTTCGCGAGCAAGCCCGCTCCCACATTGGATTTGTGAACGCCACAGATTCAATGTGGGAGCGGGCTTGCTCGCGAAGAGGCCAGCAAAGACAACCCAGTGCTAAAGGTCAGGCGCTAAGGACTCGACAAGCCTCCGCCGGAAGGGTCACCGAAACCGGATTGCCAATACTCAACCCAAACCCCTGACACGGCGTGCTCAACGCGGTAAACGACACTCCGGAACACTCCACCGTCGTTTCAATCGTCGCGCCGATGTCCCGCACAAACGTCACTTTGCCCAGCAAGCGATTCCCCGCCGTCGCCTGCGGATGCGACAGTTGCAGGTCTTCCGGGCGAATCAGCATCTTGATCTTCTCCCCGACCACAATGCTGCTGCAGATCGGCACCTCCAGTGCATCACCACCCGGCAATCCAACCTTGCCATTGCCCAGCGCAGTGGCCGGGAAGATGTTGCCGGAGCCGATAAAGTCCGCGACGAATTCATTGGCCGGGTGCCGGTAGATTTCAATCGGCGTGCCCACTTGCTGCACCTTATGCTCACCCAACACGACCACGATATCGGCCATGGTCATGGCCTCGCGCTGATCGTGGGTCACCATGATCGTGGTGATGTTTAGACGCTGTTGCAGTTGACGGATTTCCACCTGCATCGATTCGCGCAACTTGGCGTCCAGCGCCGACAGCGGCTCGTCCAGCAGCAGGATCTTCGGCCGCGAGGCAATCGCCCGGGCAATCGCCACGCGCTGACGTTGACCGCCGGAGAGTTTCGCCACCGGGCGATCAATCATTTCCTTCAGTTGAATCAGTTCCAGCAACTCCACCACCCGCGCCTGCTGATCAGCCTTGCTCACGCCGCGCAGTTTCAGCGGATAGGCGATGTTCTCCCCCACCGTCATGTGCGGGAACAGCGCCAGCGACTGGAACACCATGCCAAAGTTGCGCAAGTGCGCCGGGGTGTGGCCGATGTCCTCGCCGTCCAGGCGAATCTCGCCACCGGACAGGGTTTCGAGCCCCGCGATCATCCGCAGCAAGGTGGTTTTGCCGCAGCCCGACGGGCCGAGGAAACACACCAGTTTGCCCTCGGGCAAATGCAGGTTTACATCCTTTACCGCGCAGGCCGAGCCGTAATGTTTCTCGACGTTTTCCAGAATCAGACCAGTCATGTTGCACCTCAAGAATCAGAACGAAACGCCACCTTCACCGACCAGCTTCTCCAGCGCCCAGATCAGGACGAAGTCGATTAGCACGATCAGCACGGCAAACGAGAAAACGGTTGGGTCGAGGGATGACACGGTGCGGCTGTACATCCAGATCGGCACGGTCATGACGTCGATGGTGTAGAGGAAATAGGTCACGGTGAATTCGTTGAACGAGACGATGAACGCCAGCAGCATCCCCGCCAGAATCCCCGATTTCATCAGCGGCACCACCACATCGACAATCGCCCGGGTCGGCGAGGCGCCGAGCATTTGCGCGGCCTCTTCGACTTCGCTGCCGATGGAGAGCATCGCCGCGGTGCAGTTTTTCACCACGAATGGCAACGCCAGGATCACGTGGGCAATCACCAACCGCGAGGTGGTGATCTGGAACGGCAGGCTGTCGAACACCAGCAGCAGCGCCAGGCCCAACACCACCATCGGGAACACCAGTGGCAGCGACATCAATTGCAACGCCACGGCTTTGCCACGGAACTCGCAACGGGTCAGCGCATAAGCCGCCGGCACCGCGATGATCGTGGCGAAGACCATGGTCAGGCACGCGACCATCAGGCTGGTGGTCATGGCTTTGCCGAGGCTCAGCACATCGCTGGCGTCCGGCGAGACAAAGGTCTGCCAGGCCGCGCGATACCATTGCAGGCTGTAGCTGCTGGGCGGGAAGTCGAGGTTCGACGCGCCGCTGAACGACATCACGATCATCGTCAGAATCGGCAACACCGCCAACAGCAGGATGAAGCCTGAGAGGATGCCGGCGAACTTGCCGGTTTCGCCCGGCAGCAGGCCATAACGTTTCTTGGTCAACGTACTCATTGCGAAGCCTCCAGCATGCGCCGACGACGGCCCGTGATGTATTCGGACAAGGTCATGATCGCCAGCGTCGTGACAATCAGCACCACACCGGCAGCGGACGCCGCGGGCCAGTTCATCAGCGGGGCGATCTGGTCATGCACCATCACCGCTAGCATCGGCACGCGACGGCCACCGAGCAGCAACGGCACCACGAAACTGCTGGCGTTGTAGGCGAACACCAACGTCGCGCCGGTGATGATCCCCGGCAAACTCATCGGCAACACCACCTGGCGGAACACCTGGAAGCGACTGGCACCGAGGGTCGCGGCGGCTTCTTCATAGGTGCGCGCCACACCGCGCATGGCGCTGGCAATCGGTAACACGGCCAATGGGAACGCGGTTTGCACCAGACCCATCAACACGCCGTTCTGGTTGTAGAGCAGCATGATCGGTCGCTTGATCAGGCCCAGCCCCAACAGCGCCTGATTGAGCATCCCGGCCGGGCCGAGAATCACTAGCCAGCCGTAGCTTTGCAGCAGCAGGTTGACCAGCAACGGCAGCAACACCGCCGCGAGGAAAATCCGTCGCACGAACGGCGAGGTCAGCCGCGACATGGTGTAGGCCACCGGGATCGCCAACAGCACCGCGATCACCGCGCTGAACAACGCCAGGCGCAGGGTCAGCATCAGGGATTTGAGGTAGTAGGGTTCCAGCAACTGCGCGTAGCTGGCGAGGCTGAACCCGGTCCACTCCGCGCCCTTGGTGCCGACGCTCATGCGCAGCACCAGCAGGCTGGCGGCAATCAGCACGCCGAGAAACAGCATCGACGGCGACAGGAAAAGCCAGGCGCGGGTAGTCGGCGACACACCCCGGCGCGAACGCGCTGGCGCGACGGCGACCGGATGAGTCAGATGTGGTTGGTGTTCCATAGCAAGGGTCTCGTCAATGGAAAGCAGCTGGTAAACACCACTTTTGAATCCACCTCCATCTCCTTGTGGGAGCGGGCTTGCTCGCGAAAGCGGTGGGTCAGTCAATATCCATGGCGACTGACAGATTGCATTCGCGAGCAAGCCCGCTCCCACAGGGGATTTGTGGTGATTTCGAAATCAGTGTTCACCACTCGATCAGGAAGAAAAGATTTCCGTGTAGCGACGAATCCATTGGTCATGCACGGTGGCCAGGAAGGCGTTGTCGTGCATGATCGCCTTGTCGGCAATCTGCTCTGGCGTAAGGATGAACGGGCTCTTGCGCGCTTCGGCGGAGATGATTGCCTTGGCGTTGACCGGACCGTTGTAGATGTCTTCGGCCATCTTGCCCTGCACCAGCGGGTCCAGGGAGTGGTTGATGAAGGCATAGGCCAGGTCGGTGTCGCCCGGACGATTCTTCGGCATCACCGAGAGCATCAGGTCGGTGTAGAAACCTTCCTTCATGCCGAAAGTGGCGCCCAGGCCGTAGTTCGGGTCGCGGATCTGTTTCGGAAAAAACGCCGGAGCGTAGAGGCCGCCCATGTCCAGGGAACCGGTGCGGAACAGCTCGGCAATCTGGTTCGGGTTTTCGCCCAACGTGACGACGCGATCCTTCAGCTCGGCGAGTTTCTTGAAGCCCGGCTCGATGTTGTGTTCGTCACCCCCGGCCAGTTTGGCGGCGATGATGATCAGGTCCATCGCTTCGGTCCAGTTCGGCGGCGGCAGGAAGATGTTCGGTGCCAGTTCGGCATCCCACAGCGCGGCGTAGCTGGTTGGCGCCTCGGTCTGGGTGCGAGTGCTGTAGACCAGGCTGTTGCACCACAACAGGTAACCGATGCCGTGACCGTTGGCGCCGGTGCGGTATTTCTCCGGCACGTCCACCAGGTTGGGGATGCGGTTGAGGTCGGGTTTTTCCAGCAAGTCAGCGGCGGCCAGGCCTTCAGCGCCGACGCCGGCCAAAGTGATGATGTCGTACTGCGGACGATCACCGCCGGCCTTGAGTTTGGCGACCATTTCCGAGGTGCTGCCGGTGCGGTCAGCGATAACCTTGCAGCCGTACTTGGCTTCGAAAGTCGCCGCGATATTGCGCAGTGCCGCCAGCCCGGTGTCATCGGACCAAGTCAGCAAACGCAGGGTCTTGCCCTGAAAGCGGGTGTCGCTGGCGTTGGCCTTGACGAAGGGCAAGCTCATGGCCGCCGCTGCCACCGAGGCCACACCCACGGTTTTGATGAATTGACGTCTGTTCAGATCATGCTCGCCCATTACGGACTCCCTTTGTTTTTGTAGGTATAAGGCAGGTCGAAACTGTTGCATCCGCGCGGCCGGATCGGCTTTATCCCTCGTATTTTCGGGGGCTTGGCAGAACCAGTGAGTTCATCCTGAGGTCGTGCAAAACACCTGACTATCGATAAAAACTCATCGAAGCCATGACACCAGTGCATGCCTCGATACGAGGCATGCACTCACCTTTTTCGTGCCTTCAGACGGCGCGAATCACATGTTTGATTTCCTGGAAAGCCTGCAAGCCCCACGGCCCCAATTCGCGGCCGATGCTGCTCTGCTTGTAACCACCCCACGCGGTCTGCGGGAAGATCACTTGCGGCGCGTTGATCCACACAAGGCCCGCTTGCAGGGCGTTGGCGACCCGATCCGCGGCTTCGGCGTCACGGCTGACCACGCTGGCCACCAGGCCGAACTGGCTGTCGTTGGCCAGGGCAATCGCCTCGGCTTCGGAAGCAAAACTGCGCACGCAAATCACTGGCCCGAAAATCTCTTCACACCACAGCGCACTGTCGAGGGGCACTTCGGTGAAGATTGTCGGCTGCAAAAAATATCCGCGTGGCAGATCGGCGGGACGATTGCCGCCGCAGATCAGCTTGGCGCCGATGCTCAAACCTCGATCGATGTGGCCCAGCACGCGCTGGTATTGCGCCTGATTGACCAGTGCGCCCATTTCCACGTTCGGGTCGAACGGGTCGGCGACACGAATCGCTTCGGCGCGGGCCTGCAAACGAATCAGGAACTCATCCGCCAGTTCATCGGCGACCAGCACGCGGCTGGTGGCGGAACACATCTGCCCGGCATTGAAGAAACCGCCGCCACAGGCGACTTCAACAGCCAGTTCGATATCAGCGTCCTTGAGTACCAGCAGCGAGGATTTGCCGCCGAGTTCCAGGCTTACACCCTTCACGGTTTCGGCGGCCCGTTGCATCACTTGGACGCCCACCGCATTGCTGCCGGTGAAGGAAATCTTGGCGATGCGCGGATCAGCGGACAGTGGCGCACCAACGGCCAAACCGGTACCGCACACCAGGTTGAACACGCCTTTAGGTAACCCGGCCTCGGCGATGATCGCGGCCAGTTCCAGCTCCGGCAGCGGCGTGACTTCCGACGGCTTGAGCACCACGCAGCACCCGGCAGCCAGGGCCGGTGCGAGTTTCCAGGCGGTGGTGACCATCGGAAAATTCCACGGCACGATCAGGCCGACGACGCCACACGGCTCACGGCGCAGGCGTGCGCTGAAGTCGTCGGTTGGCAATTCGACGCTGCTGTCCTGCTTGGCATCCAGACCTTCGGCCAGACCGGCGTAGTACTCGAACGTGACGATCACGTCGTCGACGTCGATGGCTGCTTCGAACAGTGGCTTGCCGTTGTTGCTCGACTGCAAATGCATCAGTTGTTCGCGACCGGCCGCAACGCCAGCGGCGATGCGGCGCAGGATCGCACCGCGCTCGCTGCCGGTGGTTTTCGACCAATCGCTGAACGCATTAGTCGCCGCACGAACCGCTTGATCGACAGCTTTTTCATCGCCGCCATTCACAGTGGTCAACAGGGCTTCGGTGGCCGGGTTGATCACGCGCAAGTGTTCTTGGCCAGCAGACCATTGGCCGTCGATGTACAGACCGTCCAGAGTGGTTGGAAAACTCATTTCGACACCGCCTTCATCCACTGGGTCTGATCGATTTCAATCAGGGTCGGACCTTGACGATCCGTGGCGGCACGCAAGGCGCTGCGCAGTTGCTCGACACCGTTGACCGCTTCTGCCGCACAGCCCAAAGCCTTGGCCACTCCGATAAAGTCCGGGGTGTAGATGTCCACGCCCACCGGTTCGATGGCGCGGTTGACCATGTATTTCTTGATCTCTTCGTAGCCCTGGTTATTCCACAGCAGGACGATCACCGGCGTGCGCGCTTCGACGGCGCTGGCCAGTTCCGGCAGGGTGAATTGCAGGCCGCCGTCGCCGATCAGGCACACCACTGGAGGACGCGAACCGCCCTCGACGCTGCCACCGAGCCAGGCGCCAATCGCTGCCGGCAAGGCGTAACCCAAGGTGCCGTAACCGGTGGACGAGTTGAACCAGCGGCGCGGACGCTCGGGGTTGAAGGTCAGGTTGCCGGTGTACACCGGTTGGGTCGAATCGCCGACAAACACCGCGTCCGGCAGTTCGTGCAGCACGGTTTCGAGGAAACGGGTCTGGGCCAGGGTCGGCGCATCCCAGGACGCGGCCAGTTCTTCACGCAGACGCGCGGCACGCACCTGGCCCCAATCGTTGCGGCGCTCGGCCAGGGATTTGTGGGACAAGGCACTGAGCAAGGCTTGGGCGGCATTGCGCGAGTCGGACACCAGCGCCACGTGCGGCGGGTAGTTGCGCACGGTCTGGTCCGGGTCGATGTCGACGCGCAGCAGTTCGCCGGGGATTTCGAAACCGCCAGCGAAGGTCACGTCGTAATCGGTTTCGGCCAGTTCAGTGCCGATCGCCAGCACCACGTCAGCCTCGGCCACCAGGGCGCGGGTGGCGACCAGGCTTTGGGTCGAACCGATCAGCAGCGGATGATTAGATTCCAGCATGCCCTTGGCATTGATGGTCAGTGCGACCGGCGCGTCGAGCAATTCAGCCAGTTCCGTCAGCTCGGCGGCGGCATCGATGGCGCCGCCACCGGCCAGGATCAGCGGGCGTTTGGCGCCGGCCAGCAATTCGGTCATGCGCGACACGGCGGTCGGCGCAGCACCGGCGCGGTCGATGTTGACCGGGACACTGGCGAGCAGGTCGTCAGCTTCTTCGACCAGCACGTCCAACGGGATTTCGATGTGCACTGGGCGCGGACGCCCGGCCTGGAACAGCGCGAATGCACGGGCCAACACGCCCGGCAATTCCGACGCCGACATCAGGGTGTGGGAGAACGCCGCCACGCCGCCGACCAATGCGCTCTGGTTCGGCAGCTCATGCAGCTTGCCGCGCCCGCCGCCCAACTGGTTGCGGGTCTGCACGCTGGAGATCACCAGCATCGGGATCGAATCGGCATACGCCTGGCCCATCGCCGTAGTGATGTTGGTCATGCCAGGACCCGTAATAATGAAGCACACGCCCGGTTTGCCGCTGGTGCGCGCATAGCCGTCGGCCATGAAACCGGCGCCCTGTTCGTGACGCGGGGTGACGTGGTTGATACTCGAACGGGCCAGCCCGCGATACAGCTCAACGGTATGCACCCCGGGAATGCCGAACACCTGCTCGACCCCGTAGTCTTCAAGTAACTTGACCAATACTTCGCCGCACGTCGCCATGTCTTTGCCCTTCTTGTTCGTTTGAGACGCCGGGCCTGCGCAGTGTTTATGATGCGAAGGCAAGCCCAGGGATGGCCTCATTGGAACGGGCGACACGTAGCCGCAACAATGGATAAAAAGTCATACTAGCCATGTCCTCACGTCATACCTTGGGTCCTCATGAAACGACTGCCTCCCCTGCCCGCCCTGCACACTTTTCTGATCACGGCACAGTGCTGCAACTTCACCCGGGCCGCCGAGCAGTTGCACATCACCCAGGGCGCGGTGAGTCGCCAGATCGCCGGGCTGGAAGACCATCTGGGTTATGAGTTGTTTATCCGCCAGGCCCGCGGCCTCGATTTAACCGCTGAAGGACGCGAGTGGCTGCCACGGGTGCAGCAGATTTTCGGCCTGATCGGCGAGGCGGTAGAACAGATCGGCGCCAAGCGCGAAACCCTGCAACTCAAGGCCCCGACCTGCGTCATGCGCTGGTTGTTGCCGCGCCTGATGCAATGGCAAAAGGAACGACCGGATGTGCCAGTGGAGTTGACCACCACCGTGCGCCATGGCGTGGATTTTCATCGCGAGCAGTTCGATGCAGCGGTGATCTATGGCGTACCGCCGGAGACGTCACTGGCGTCCCATCGGTTGTTCGATGAGCAACTGACGCCGGTGTGTTCCAAACCCTATCTCGAAGGACCGGTGCCGTTGCAGGCGCCGGAAGATCTGGAACAACACATGCTGCTGCACCCCACCCGCGACGAACGGGACTGGAAGGCGTGGCTGGCCAGCGCCGATGTGCACTTGAACAATGTCAGCAAGGGTCAACATTTCGAAACGCTGGATCTGGCGATGTCGATGGCGTCCCAAGGGACGGGTGTGGCGATTGGGGATTGGTCGTTGATCGGCGATGACTTGAGCGCCGGGCGGTTGGTCATGCCGTTCGAATTGAAGGTGAAAACCGGGCTGGGGTATTACCTGGTATTGCCGCAGAAGCCGGCACCTTCACCGAAGTTGCAGGAATTGTTGGGGTGGTTAGTGGAGCAGGCTCAAGCCCGCTGAACCGAAGCCACCGTAGCAGCTGGCGAAGCCTGCGTTCGGCTGCGCAGCAGTCGTAAAACCATTCACCTCGGTATGTCAGAAACACCGTAGATACCGGGTTTACGACCGCTTCGCAGCCGAATGCAGGCTTCGCCAGCTGCTACAAGTTAGCGTCCATCAGCGGCTTAGTAGCCGACCGCAAACCGCTGCCGCGAATGCTTCGGCGATTCAACTTCATCCAGCAGCGCGATCGCATAATCGGCAAACGTGATCCAGCTGCGCCCTTCAGCACTTACCAGCAAATCGTCTTTACCGATGCGGAATTTGCCGGTGCGTTCACCCTCAACAAACTCCGCCGATGGCGACACAAACGTCCAGTCCAGTTCCTGCTCTTTGCGCAGGTTTTCCAGGAACAACGCGCCAGCACTGGCTTCAGCCTTGTACTCCTCCGGGAAGCCTTCGCTGTCGATCACACGACCGCCATTCGGTAGCAGCAACGAACCGGCACCACCCACCACCAACAGACGCTTAACCCCGGCCTTCTTCACTGGCCCGATCACGGCGCTGGCCGACAGGGTCGAGAAGTGTGCAGCGCTGATCACCACATCATGACCGGCGACCGCGGCTTGCAGCGCTTCGGCATCCAGGGCATCGACATTCTTGCTGACCACACCGGCACGCTGGCCGATTTTCGAGGTGTCGCGGGCGATGGCGGTAACGCTGTGACCGCGACGCAGGGCTTCTTCCAACAGTTGGCTACCGGCACGACCGGTGGCACCGATGATTGCGATTTTGCTCATGACGTTCTCCAGTTTGGGGATATGTGAAGCGTGTGAACAACGAAACCTTTGTGGCGAGGGGGCTTGCCCCCCGTTCGGCTGCGAAGCAGTCGCAAAACCTCTAGATACGGAGTGACTGAAGGTATGCAGGGGGAGCGCTTCGCACTCCAACGGGGGCAAGCCCCCTCGCCACAGCAAGCTCCCTCGCCACAAAAGCCCTTCAATCACTAAATCCGTTTACCACTTCATCTCGCCCTTCGCGACTTTGGCGCTCAGTTCCAGCGAGCTTTCTTCGCCCAGGTTTGGGTAGCGTTTTTTCATCGCTGCGATCAGTTCAGCAGAATCCTTGGCCTTGGCAGTTTCTTCGTCGAAGGCCTTGATGTAGTCAGCAGTGAACTTCACAGCCGCCAGGGAACGAGCGCTCTCACCCAGGTAGTGACCCGGCATGATGGTTGTCGGTTTCAGGGTTTCGATCGAATGCAGGGTCGTCAGCCAATCGGCGTGGGACTGCGCGGTTTGGGTGTCGGCCATCCATACATGGATGTTCTCCGCGACAACCACACCACCGACCACAGCCTTGATCGACGGAATCCACACAAAGCTGCGATCCGGTTGCTTCCCGTCCAGACCGATCACCTGCAATTTCTGCCCTTCGAGCAGCAGGCTGTTGCCCTTGAGCACGCCCGGCACGATGGTTTTGGCCGGCACGTCAGCGCCCATTTTCGGGCCCCAGAAGGCGAGTTTGCCCTCGACGGTTTTTTTGATGTGATCCACGGTCGGCTGCGAGGCCAGCACTTTGGCGTTCGGGAACGCGGTGGTCAGGGTGTCGAGGCCGAAGTAGTAATCCGGGTCGCCGTGGCTGATGTAGATGGTGGTCAGTTGCTTGCCGCTGGCGCGGATCTTCTGCACCACTTGCTCGGCCTGGGATTTACCGAATTGCGCGTCCACCAGGATCGCGTCTTTCTCGCCGCTGACCAGCACCGAAGTCACCGGGAAAATCGCTTTGTCGCCGGGGTTGTAGACATCCAGGGTCAAGGTCGAGGCCGCTGCCGCGTGGGCCGCGAAACCGAGAGTGGCGGTTGCCAGAAGAATGCGCTTGAGTGCGGTGAAACCGATCATCTATAGCTCCGTTATCGATGGCCAGGGCGGCCGATGGCTGTGTAGGAGCTGGTAGGAGCTGTCGAGTGAAACGAGGCTGCGATCTTTTGATCTTTCGCTTCAGATTCAAGTAAACCTCGAAAGATCGCAGCCTCGTTTCACTCGACAGCTCCTACACAGCTCCTACAAGGTCCTACGAGTTCCTATAGGGCACAGAGCTTAGTTGCCAAACTCGGTACAAAAAATGCGATGCTGGAACATAGTTTGTTTCTAAAAGTGGGCAAATCATGGATCGGCTTCAAGCAATGCAAGTGTTTGTCGCGGTGGTGGACCTGGGCAGCCAGTCGGCGGCGGCCGATCACCTGGACCTGTCACGGCCCGTGGTGTCGCGCTATCTGGCGGAACTGGAAGATTGGGTAGGCGCCCGGCTGATGCATCGCACTACGCGTAAATTGAGCCTTACGGCGGCGGGCAGCGAAATCCTGCCGCGCTGTCGGCAGATGCTCGATCTTTCCACCGACATGCAGGCCGCCATCAGCGAACCGGACGAAGCGCCCCGTGGCCTGCTGCGCATCAGCGTCAGCACCTCATTCGGCCAGGCACAACTGGCGGACGCCATGGCTGATTACGTCAAGCGCTACCCCGGCGTCAGCATCGACATGCAGATGATCGACCGTACGGTGAACCTGGTGGACGAGCGCATCGACTTGGCGATCCGCACCAGCAACGATCTCGACCCGAACCTGATTGCCCGCCGATTGACGGTGTGCCGCTCGGTGATCTGCGCCTCCCCGGCTTACCTGCAAGAACACCCGACGCCGCAACGGGTCGAGGACTTGAGCCAGCACAACTGCCTGACCCACTCCTACTTCGGCAAAAGCCTCTGGCATTTCGAGCAGGACGGCGAGCAAGTGTCGGTGCCGGTGCAGGGCAACATCAGCGCCAACGAGGCCAGCACCCTGCTGCGCGCGACCATGGCCGGTGCCGGCGTGGCGATGCTGCCCAGCTACCAGGCCGGCGTGCACATCCACAGCGGCGAACTGATCCGCCTGCTGCCCCACGCCGAACCCCGGCAGATGAACATGTACGCGGTCTACGCCTCCCGCAAGCACATGCCGGCGACGATGCGCAGCATGCTGGACTTCCTGGTGCTCAGATTCCCCGAAGAACCTGCCTGGGATATAGGACTTTAAGGAGATCAATGTGGGAGCGAGCCTGCTCGCGAAAGCGGTGGATCAGTCAACATCAGTGTTGAATGAATAATCGCCTTCGCGAGCAGGCTCGCTCCCACAATGGTCTGGCGGAATAAATGCCATCCCACCAAACACAAAAATCCCCTGTGGGAGCGGGCTTGCTCGCGAAGGCGTCGTGTCAGTCGATATCAACGTTGCCTGACACACCGCTTTCGCGAGCAAGCCCGCTCCCACAAGGGAGATATCAGTGTTCTGAATATCGGGTTACATCCATGACCCGACTGGCTGGCAACTCATGAGCGCTGACCTATGCTGAATGTAAGTACCCAAGGGTATTCGTTCAGAGGTCAACGCCATGAACATCAGAACAAGAAGATACCTCGCCATTTTCATCACCTGCGCGGCGACGCTGGCGCTGTATGGCACCGCAGCCTGGCGGGTCGAGCAGTTGCGAAACCTGCCCCGTGAGTTTGCGAGCTGCAACTACGAACGCTGCATTCCCCACAACGCGACCCTCAACGCCCTGCGCTAACGCAGCCCGTCAGGCCTCGTTGTCCTGATCGGCCTTCAAGCGGTCGCGGAACGCCTTGGGCGAGATCCCCACCCGGCGTCGAAACAGACGCGTGAAGTTGGTCGGATCGGAAAACCCCAACACGTCGGACATTTCATAAATGGTCATGCTGGTATAGGTCAGCAAGCGCTTGGCCTCCAGCAACTGCCGCTCGTGCATGATCTGCAACGCCGGTTGCCCCGCCAGCTCTCGGCACGTGCCGTTGAGGTGGGACACGGAAATCCCCAGCCGATGGGCCAGGTCCTCGACCTTGACGTGCTGGCGGTAGGTCTCTTCCACCAGTTGAATAAAACCGTTGAGGTATTCCCGCGCCCGCTGCGGACGCTGAGTGGCGCTGCGGCGCTGGAGCACCTGGCGGCTGACCCAGACCATGATCACGCTGACCAGGGAATGCATGAGCATTTCCCGGGCCGGTTGATGGCCGGTGTATTCGCTTTGCAGCGCGGCAAACAGGCTGTTGAGGTACTCGCTGTCCTTGCCCGCCGGATAGCTTTCGGCCTGGGCCAGGGCATTCACCGAATTGCCCAGTTGCGACTGCAAATGCGCCACCAGCGGCGCGGCGAGGGTTACGACAAATCCTTCGACGTCCTCGGAAAAACGATAACCGTGCACTGACAGCGGCGGCAGGATCAGCATCGCCGGCTCGGTCAGTTGTGTGCGTTTCCCTTCGATTTCAAGCTCTGCCTGACCTTTGAAGACGAAGAGTAATTGGCACAGATCAGCGTGGCGGTGGGGTTTGATTTCCCATTGATGTTCGCGGCTGCGTTTGGAAATGGTTTCACAGTGCAACAAGTCGGGGGTCGGCCAGTCCAGGCTTTCACCGTAGAGCTTGAACACCGGAATCGAAGGCAGGTCAGGCTTGTTCATCACTTCAATCCAGGCCTCGAGGTAGACGGGGCGATAATCGCACCGATTGGCAGAATGTACAGGTATCGGCTCAGTTTTCACCTTCAATTGACAGACTCGCGAGGGAAAAATGCAAGCACTCGATCCATAAAAATTATTCACCGGCCCTGGTCGCGTGAAGCTTGCGAGTCATAAAAACAATGAAAACGCTGAAAACCCAAATCGCCATCATTGGCGCCGGTCCGTCCGGTTTATTGCTCGGCCAATTGCTGCACAACGCCGGCATCGACACCGTCATTCTCGAACGCCAGACACCCGATTATGTGCTCGGCCGAATTCGCGCCGGCGTCCTCGAACAAGGCATGGTAGAGCTCCTGCGCCAGGCTGGCGTGGGTCAGCGCATGGACGCCGAAGGGTTGGTGCATGGCGGCTTCGACCTGGCCCTCGATGGTCGCCAGGTGCACATCGATCTGCAGGCCCTGACCGGCGGCAAAACCGTGATGATCTACGGCCAGACCGAAGTCACCCGCGACCTGATGGCCGCCCGTCGGGACGCTGGCGCACAGACAATTTATCAAGCGAGCAACGTCGTCCCCCACGGCATGAAAACCGATGAAACCTTTGTCACCTTCGACAAGGACGGCGAGACGTATCGCCTCGATTGCGACTACATCGCCGGCTGTGATGGTTTCCACGGCGTGGCGCGCCAGTCGATTCCCGCCGAGAGCCTGAAGGTGTTCGAGCGGGTGTATCCGTTCGGTTGGCTGGGGATTCTGGCCGACACCCCGCCGGTCCACGAAGAACTGGTCTACGCCCGCCACGAACGGGGCTTTGCCCTGTGCAGCATGCGTTCGGCGACCCGCACCCGCTATTACCTGCAGGTGCCGTCCGAGGAGCAGGTCGAGGATTGGTCCGATCAGCGTTTCTGGAATGAACTCAAATCCCGCCTGCCCCAGGCCTTGGCGGACAAACTGGTCACCGGGCCGTCCATCGAAAAAAGCATCGCGCCGCTGCGCAGCTTTGTGGTCGAGCCAATGCAATACGGACGCATGTTTTTGGTCGGCGACGCCGCGCACATCGTCCCGCCCACCGGCGCCAAAGGCTTGAACCTGGCCGCCAGCGACGTCAGCACGCTGTTCAATATTCTGCTGAAGGTTTACCGCGATGGGCGCGTGGACCTGCTGGAGAAATACTCTGAAATCTGTCTGCGCCGGGTCTGGAAAGCCGAGCGGTTTTCCTGGTGGATGACTTCGATGCTGCACCGCTTCGACGAGCACGATGCTTTCACCCAGCGCATCAGCGCCTCCGAGCTGGACTACTTCGTCAACTCCGAAGCCGGCCGAAAAACCATTGCAGAAAATTACGTCGGACTTCCATACGAGGCTATCGAATAGCCTGCTACCGACTTACACTGGCGAGCACTATCCCGCTCGCCTTGCCTCTTGCGGGACAATCACTGCCCGCAGGTTTTACCGTGACCAATCTGAACCAGCCTGACACGCCCAAACCGGCCATTCGCAGCGTGCTGATCGCCCTGATGCTGGCGATCTTTCTCGGTGCGCTGGACCAAACCATCGTCGCCGTGTCGATGCCGGCGATTTCCGCGCAGTTCAAGGACGTCAGCCTGTTGGCCTGGGTGATTTCCGGCTACATGGTGGCGATGACCGTGGCAGTGCCGATCTACGGCAAGCTCGGCGATCTGTACGGTCGGCGCAAGTTGATGCTGTTCGGCATGGGGCTGTTCACCATCGCTTCGTTCTTTTGCGGCATGGCCCAGAGCATGGAGCAACTGGTGCTGGCGCGGATCATTCAAGGCATTGGCGCTGGCGGGATGATTTCGGTCAGCCAGGCGATCATCGGCGACATCGTCCCGCCCCGGGAGCGCGGTCGTTATCAGGGTTACTTCAGCAGCATGTACGCGGTGGCCAGCGTTGCCGGACCGGTGTTGGGCGGTTACATGACCGAGTACCTGTCGTGGCGTTGGGTATTCCTGATCAACTTGCCGCTGGGCCTGGGTGCGTGGCTGGTGGCCAATCGCACGCTGGTCGGGCTGCCGGTGCCGCAGCGCAAGCCGATCATTGATTACCTCGGCACGGTGCTGATGATCATCGGCTTGACCGCGTTGTTGCTCGGCATCACCCAAGTCGGCCAAGGCCATTCATGGCGCAGTGCCGAAGTGCTCGGGTTGCTCGCTTGCGCGGTGTTGGTATTGGCGGTGTTCGTCTGGCATGAGCGGCGAGCGCGGGAGCCGTTGCTGCCAATGCATTTGTTCGCCAACCGCAATGCGATCTTTTGCTGGTGCACGATTTTCTTCACCAGTTTCCAGGCGATTTCCCTGATCGTGCTGATGCCGCTGCGCTTCCAGAGCGTCACCGGCGCCGGGGCTGACAGCGCCGCGTTGCACCTCTTGCCACTGGCGATTGGTTTGCCGATCGGCGCCTATTTTGCCGGTCGTCGTACCTCGGTGACCGGGCGCTACAAGCCGATGATCCTGACCGGCGCGTTGTTGATGCCGCTCTCGATTCTCGGCATGGCGTTCAGTGCGCCCCAGGCGTTATTGATGAGCAGCCTGTTTATGTTGCTCAGCGGGATCGCCAGCGGCATGCAGTTCCCGACTTCGTTGGTGGGGACGCAGAATTCGGTGGAGCAACGGGACATCGGCGTCGCCACCAGCACCACCAACCTGTTCCGCTCGTTGGGCGGCGCGGTGGGGGTGGCATTGATGTCGGCGCTGTTGCTCGCGCTGTTGCAGGATTCGAGCTTCGCCCACCTGAGCGGCTCGACGCTGATTGGCGAGGGGCATTCAGGGAATGTGTTGCTGGATGGTTTGAACGCCGCACCGGGGGATGCGCAGAATGCCTTGCGTGCAGAGTTGCTGCTGACGTTCCGGCATTTGCTGATGGTCAGCGCGGCGGTGTCGTTGCTGGGGTTGGCGGCGGCGATTGCGATGCCGAACAAGGTGTTGCGCGGGCGCGAGGATAAGGTTCGATAGAGGGACCGAGTCGCCTGCAATCGCGAGCAAGCTCGCTCCCACATGGGATCTCCAGTGATCACAAATTTTGTGTTAGACGGAGATCCACTGTGGGAGCGGGCTTGCTCGCGAAAGCGGTCTATCAGGCCCTACGATTCAAGGGCTGTAATACCCGACAGCCACCAGAAAATGCCCGACCTTTTTCAGGTACGCATGCTTATCCTCAACCTTCCCGGTCACCGGATTCTTCCAGCGATAGGCGTATTCACCCTGATCCTGCTTGGCGATCAACGCCAAAATCGGTTCGCCCACGGGCTTGCCTTCCGGGTCGTTGATCTTGCTGAAGTCGGTATTGATCAGCCGCAGATTGGTGCCATGGGCAACGTAGCGCTGGTTATCCAGGTCCACCACGAACACATACAGATCGTCCTGCAAGTACCCGCCCTTGAGGGAGTTGATCGCCGTCAGCGTGCCCTTCTCGTCCTTGCCCAAGTCGATAGCCGCTTTATTCAGCAAGGCCATTGCCTGTTCCGCCGAGGCCCGGGGCACGTAGTAACCGACCGCCAGAATCCGCTGGCCGATGCGCTGATAGAACACATGCTTGCGTTCGACCTTGCCGTCGGCCCAGTTCTGCCAACGGTATTCGGCCTGTTGGATGCCGTTGCCTTCCGGCACCTTCAAGGCGTCCTTGAAGGCTTTCTGCATATCCGGCGGCAGCATCTCGGACACATCCCGCCCGATCAACGCCGAGGACGGCCCACCGCTGGCGAGCATTACGCCTTTGGTATCGACCACAAACACGTAACGGTCCTTGTCGACAAATTCGCCCTGACGGCTGAACGCCGCGAAGGCCTTGTCGCCGTTGTCGTGGTAGTACGCCAGGGCTTTCTCCAGCAAGGCCCGGGCGGCCTGACTGTCATCCTTAGGCGCCGTGGCCGCCTGAACCTGGCCCAGGCTCAGCAACAGCATCCCCACCAGCCAGGCCATCTTGTGCACAAACCCCATAGCGCATCCCTCGTTCTTGTTGATGTTTCAAGAGCGTAGACGGGTTGGGGATATGTATGGGTATTCAGGAATCACAGGTTAGAGACAATGCATCGGGCTCTTGTGGCGAGGGAGCTTGCTCCCGCTGGAGTGCGAAGCGCTCCCCAGCAGTGGACCAGACACACCGCGCTCTCAGGTTTTGCGACTGCTGCGCAGCCGAGCGGGAGCAAGCTCCCTCGCCACAGAAGCCCGCCCGCCATAAGAGTGGTATGCCGGGCTATTTCGCCCGGGCGTTGATCTGTTGTTGCAGGTTCTGGATCTGCGCTTGCAGGGTGTTGAGGTTGCGCGTGGTCTGGGCGCGGAAGGCGTCGAACTCGGCGGTGTTGGCGGCGCTTGGGGCGACGGCGGCCGGGCGGTTGTCCTGCTCGCTTTTGAGCACAACGATTTCCTGTTCCAGGCGATCAATCGCCGCTGTCGGATTGCCCTGTTTCTTCAGCGCCGCGATATCAGCGTTGAGGTTTTTCAGCTCGGCGTCGACTTTGCTGGTGTCAGCCGGCGCGCTTTTCAGGGCCGTCAGCTCATCACTCAGGGTTTTGACCTGAGTCTGCAACTGCGTATTGGCCGCAGTTTGCGCGGTGGTTTGCGCAGTCATCTGGGCCAGGCGCTTGTCCAGTTCGCTGGTCTGACCGACCACGCCCAGCTGGGCCTGGCTCTGATCCTGAAGTTTGCTTTCCAGTTGCTTGATCTGCAGTTTCAGCGCTTCGCTGTCGCTGCTGACGTTGGACTGACTGGCGACTACCTTGCCCGAAATGTCCTGCAAGCGCCCCGCTGCTTCCTCACTGATCCGCGCGAAACTTTCCTGGGTCGCCACCAGTTGCTGCTCCATCAGCGAAATCTGCTGGAAGCTCCACCAGGCCAGGCCCGCGAACGCGAAGAACAAGGCGCCGACCAATGCCCACAACGGGCCGGTGCTGGCGCTTTTGACTTTAACCACGGGCACAGGCCGCGAATGCACGGTGGTGCGCACGGTCGGCGGGAAATCATCGTCATCGAGGGGGTCGGCACGCAGGCTCGGTACATCGTCGAAGTCGTCGTTGGCATCATTACGCATGGACATTGAGGCAACCTTTGTGAAACTCGGTAATGGCTTGATGCGGCGAAGTATACCCCCCACAGCCGCATGGGTTGACCCTCAACCCTGCACTCGGTTCAGTGTCGGGACAGCTCCGGCGCCACTTAACGAATGTCCTGCGCCTTCCACCAGCCGCAGAACTCATCAAGGGCGGTCCACAGACTGACTTTCGGATCGTAGTCCAGATAATGCCGGGCGCGGCTGATGTCCAACGTGAAATTTTTGTTCATCACTTGCATGCCCAGGCGCGACAGCGTCGGCTCGGGACGCCCCGGCCAGAGTTTGCACACACCTTCATTGAGCGCCGCAACGCTGTAGGCCAAGCCGTAGGAACGGTAGCGCGTGACCTGTGGGACGTCCATTTTGCGCATCACGTAATTGACCACATCCCACAACGGCACCGGCGCGCCGTTGCTGATGTTGTAGGCCTTGCCCAGCGCCGAACCGCTGGCCAGCAAACTGCTGAGCAACGCTTCGTTGAGGTTTTGCATGCTGGTGAAATCGACCTTGTTCAGGCCGTTGCCGACAATCGCCAGACGTCCCTTGCGCTGCATCTTCAACAGGCGCGGGAAGATGCTCATGTCGCCGGCGCCAGTGACGAAACGCGGACGCAGGGCAATGGTTTCGAGACCGAACTCTTGGGCGCCGAAGACCTTCTGCTCGGCGAGGTATTTGGTCGCCGCGTAGTGATGCTTGAAGCGCTTGGGCACCTGCTCTTCGGTCAGGCCCAAATGATCGCGGCCATCGAAGTAGATCGACGGCGACGACAAATGCACCAGACGCCGAACCCGCTGCTTTAAACAGGCCTCGACCACGTTTTCGGTGACCTGGACGTTGCCCAGGTGAAAGTCCTGATAACGCCCCCACAAACCGACGGCGCCGGCGCAATGCACCACAGCGTCAACGTCCGAGCACAGGCCGCGTACCAATTCCGGGTCGCTCAAGTCACCCTGGATAAATTCGGCGCCTCGGCGCACCAGGTGCTCGACACTTTCGGCCCGGCGACCGTTGACCCGTACGTCCAGGCCCTGCTCCAGGGCGAAACGCGCAAAGCGCCCGCCAATGAAGCCGCTTGCGCCGGTGACCAGAATTTTCATTTAGAGCTCCGATGTCTTTCGTTTTGCGTAATGCGTGAGTCTTGACGCTGCCCGTCAGTCCAACGGCACCAGCCATTGCTTCGACGAACGTACCAATTGGTCAGTGAGTAAACCCAAAAGCTGACCGCCATTGCGCCAATGATGCCAGTACAGCGGCACATCGATTGGCTTATCTGGCAAAAGCTCCACTAAAACACCGCGTTGCAGTTGCTCGCGCACCTGCAACTCCGGCACCAGTCCCCAGCCGAGCCCGGCTTCCGTGAGGCGGATAAAGCCTTCGGACGATGGGCACAAATGGTGCTCGAAACCGCCGTCCACGCCCAAGGACGCGAGGTAGCGATGCTGCAGGAAATCGTCCGGGCCAAACACCAGCGCCGGGGTGCGCGGCAACAATTCGGCACGCACGCCTTGGGGGAAATGCCGGGCAACGAATGCCGGACTGGCCAGCGCCCGATAACGCATGGCGCCCAACAACACGCTGCGGGCACCGGCCACCGGGCGTTCGCTGGCACACAGACACGCCGCTACTTCCCCGGCGCGCATGCGTTTGAGGCCCACGGTCTGGTCCTCAACGACCAAGTCCATCAGCAAATGTTGCTCGGCGCAAAAATCCCCCACCGCATCGGCCCACCAAGTGGCGAGGCTGTCGGCGTTGAGGGCAATGCGCAGGCGCTCCGGCAGGCCCTCTTCATCCAGCGCCGGCACCAGGGTCAGCAAATCCCGCTCGAGCAGGCGCACCTGCTGCACATGGTTGAGCAATCGCCGACCGATCTCAGTCGGCGCTGGCGGCGTCGCCCGCACCAACACCGGTTGGCCAATCCGCGCTTCCAGCAATTTGATGCGCTGGGAGATCGCCGATTGCGACAAACCCAGCACCTGGGCGGCACGTTCGAATCCGGTCTGCTCGACCACGGCGGCCAAGGCAGAAAGCAATTTATAGTCGAACATCAGTTTTCCTAATGAGCGATCAGCACTATTGGTTTTTCTTATACAGCTTCGCGCCGGAGAATGGCCAGCAAGAACTCTTGAACAAGGAATACCAACATGGCTGGCGAAACTTCATTGGCGACCCTGCTGCGCAGCATGAGCCCGCAACTCAACGCCGGCGAATTCGTGTTTTGCACCCTGCCCGATGGCGCACTGCCGGCAGGTCTGGAAATCATCGGCAGCTTTCGCGAGCAGGAGGGCCTGACGGTCATTCTGGAAAAATCCCACGCCGAAAGAGCCGGTTTCAGCTTCGACTACGTCGCCGCGTGGATCACCTTGAACGTGCACTCCGCCCTCGAAGCCGTGGGCCTGACCGCCGCGTTCGCCTCGGCGCTCGGAAAAGCCGGGATCAGTTGCAACGTGATTGCCGGCTACTACCACGACCATTTGTTCGTCGGTCAGGTCGACGCCGAACGCGCCATGCAAGTGCTGCGGGACCTGGCAGCCAACGCGGAGTAGAACCTTATGTGGCAAAGCTATGTAAACGGCCTGTTGGTCGCGGCGGGGCTGATCATGGCGATCGGCACCCAGAACGCATTTGTGCTGGCGCAAAGTCTGCGCCGCGAACATCACTTGCCGGTGGCGGCACTGTGCGTCGTTTGCGATGCGCTGCTGGTAGCCGCAGGCGTGTTCGGTCTGGCGACGGTGCTGGCGCATAACCCCACGCTGCTGGCAGTGGCGCGTTGGGGCGGCGCGGTATTCCTGATTTGGTACGGCAGCCAGGCGCTGCGTCGGGCCTGCTCGAAACAAAGCCTTGATCAGGGCGAAAACCAGACCGTGCGTTCGCTGCGGGCGGTGCTGCTCAGTGCCTTGGCGGTAACGCTGCTGAACCCGCATGTTTATCTGGATACGGTGTTGCTGATCGGCTCCCTCGGTGCACAACAGACCGAACCGGGCGCCTATGTGGTCGGCGCGGCGAGTGCTTCATTATTATGGTTTTTCACCCTGGCCCTCGGCGCCGCATGGCTGGCCCCGTGGCTCGCACGGCCAAGCACCTGGCGGATTCTCGACTTGTTGGTGGCCGTAATGATGTTCACCGTAGCAGCCCAACTGATCACCAGTGCGTGATTTATTCCAAAAGGCTCTGGAACCTCTATTCCACACAGTTGTTGCGTGGTTATGCCGCACCCCCGGTGCTATGATCCGGTTCGATGCGCCGCAAAGAGTACAAACTCCCCGGCGCTTGTCTGGCCGCCCGTGATCGGCCTTGCGCTCACCGCAACTGACCTGATTAGGAGAATCATCATGGCTTTCGAATTGCCGCCGCTGCCCTACGCACACGATGCCCTGCAGCCGCACATTTCCAAGGAAACACTGGAATACCACCACGACAAGCACCACAACACCTACGTCGTGAACCTGAACAACCTGGTGCCAGGCACCGAGTTCGAAGGCAAGACCCTGGAAGAGATCGTCAAATCTTCTTCGGGCGGTATCTTCAACAACGCCGCTCAGGTCTGGAACCACACCTTCTACTGGAACTGCCTGGCACCAAACGCCGGCGGTCAACCTACCGGCGCCCTGGCTGAAGCCATCAACGCTTCGTTCGGTTCGTTCGACAAGTTCAAAGAAGAATTCAGCAAAACCTCGATCGGCACCTTCGGTTCCGGCTGGGGCTGGCTGGTGAAAAAGGCTGACGGTTCCCTGGCCCTGGCCAGCACCATCGGCGCCGGCAACCCGCTGACCAACGGCGACACCCCGCTGCTGACCTGCGACGTCTGGGAACACGCTTACTACATCGACTACCGCAACGTTCGCCCGAAGTATGTCGAAGCGTTCTGGAACCTGGTCAACTGGAAATTCGTGGCTGAGCAGTTCGAAGGCAAAACCTTCACCGCTTAAGATCGATGCCCAAGAAAAACCCGGCTTATGTCGGGTTTTTTTATGGGCGTTGGAAAAGTTTCTCCTATCAGATCGCCGTCGCAATCAACGACACCGCTGTACCTGTGGGAGCGAGCTTGCTCGCGATAGCGGTTTGTCTGTTGCAGAGATGTTGAATGTGAGGCCGCCATCGCGAGCAAGCTCGCTCCCACAGGGGGAACACCTAATCCTGCGGATCGACAATATCCAACGCCCGGTTAACGGCCAGTTGCGCCAGCATGACCACCTGCGCAATCGCCATTGCCGTACTGCGCTGGGAGCCGCTCAGGTAGGTGGCAAAATCACTGGCCAGGACATTCGCCGAGGCTAACGATTCACAGGCGTGGGCCAGGAGGGATTCGATGTTCTTATCCAGGGAGACATTGAACATGGAGTCGGGTTTGTAGGGTGGGTCTGGGATTAATTTATCCAAGGGAATGCCTATGACGTTGAGTACCAATCCCTTGCCGTTTCTCACGCGACAAAGAGGTGGCAGCTATGTGCGAGGTGAGAAACCGGTCATAGACACCCGGCCAGACCGAAGTCTGCCCGCACACAGCCGCCATAACGCATATGCAGCCGATAAACTGGCGGCAATTATGCGGATACTGGCACTGGATGACTATGACTTGCCGGGTTCTCACACCCGATCGCTGAGTTTTCAGCGACACCCAAAAGGTTATTCATCCCGCTTCCTACGGGCAACCTGAAAACCTCGTGGGAAAGGTCCGGTTTTTTCACACATGTTTAAACAGACCTATTCGTTGCCTGCGCGGACGCCTTCGCGAGCAGGCTCGCTCCCACAAATTGATCGAGGGCATTCGGGAGAGGTTGGTCGTCTGTCAGGACGCCTTCGCGGGCAAGCCATGCTCCTACAGAAGCAAAAGCAGAGCGGCATGCACCGCCCCGCTCCTCACCACTCAAGGCCGAGCGTTAGCTCGCCTGTAGCTCTTGATCTTGCCCTACCCGCCCCTTTCGGGAGGCTGAGTGGAGGTGTTCATCTGGGGGGCAGGCGCGCAGCGCCGTTCGACGAAGTCGAACACATCGAGAGGAGGTCGAAGCGAAGCCGACCGTAGGCGATGCCCCCAGATGAATACCGGAACGAAGGCACGCCGAGCCTAAGCGAGGGGCCGGACGCCAGGGGCAAGACCTTTGGTTCCTTTGGGGCGTTTGCCAAAGGGACTCGCCGTAAGGGCGAAACCGCCAGCCGCCATAACCGCAGCAACGGATATACCCCCCAAACCACCCAAAACATGGTCGGCCCAGAGGCCGCCAAGCCCCAAGCGACCAATCGCAATTTCCTACAATGAAACAAGACAAGAGCGCCTTGCCCCCAAGCCACAGCGGACTAACATCAACCTAAAGGAAAAATACTCCCGAACCTCCTCAAGTTGAAGGCCAAAACTACCGACACAGTACAAATAGGACAAACACTCAAAATCCCAGCATATTGGCCAAGCTACAGGCAAAATCCCCTGAGCTGAATTGTCCCTTTGACTGCCATCACGGGATTGCCAATACTCATGGCAACTTGATGCTACCCGCACGGAACAAGGAATAACCCTTTGAAGCTGGAACTCAAGAACAGCTTGTCGGTGAAGTTGCTCCGGGTCGTGCTCCTGTCGGCATTGATCGTCGGCGTGGTCTTGAGCTGCGCGCAGATCGTTTTCGATGCCTATAAAACACGCCAGGCCGTGGCCGGTGATGCCCAGCGCATCCTCGACATGTTCCGCGACCCCTCGACCCAGGCCGTCTACAGCCTGGACCGGGAGATGGGCATGCAAGTGATCGAAGGCCTGTTCCAGGATGACGCCGTGCGCCAGGCCTCCATTGGCCACCCCAATGAAGCCATGCTCGCGCAGAAATCCCGCGAGCTGCAGCATTCCAACAGCCGCTGGCTGACCGACCTGATTCTGGGTCAGGAACGCACCTTCACCACCCAACTGGTGGGTCGCGGGCCCTACAGCGAATATTATGGAGACCTGAGCATCACCCTCGACACCGCCACTTATGGCCAGGGTTTCATCGTCAGCTCGGTAATCATCTTTATTTCCGGGGTGCTGCGCGCCCTCGCCATGGGCCTGGTGCTGTACCTGGTTTACCACTGGCTGCTGACCAAGCCGCTGTCGCGGATCATCGAGCACCTGACCGAAATCAACCCCGACCGCCCCAGCGAACACAAGATTCCGCAGCTCAAGGGCCACGAAAAGAACGAACTGGGGATCTGGATCAACACCGCCAACCAGTTGCTCGAGTCCATCGAGCGCAACACGCATCTGCGCCACGAAGCGGAAAACAGCCTGCTGCGCATGGCCCAGTACGACTTCCTCACTGGCCTGCCGAACCGCCAGCAATTGCAGCAGCAACTGGACAAGATCCTGGTGGACGCTGGCAAATTGCAGCGCCGGGTCGCGGTGCTGGTCGTGGGCCTCGATGACTTCAAGGGCATCAACGAACAATTCAGCTACCAGACCGGCGACCAATTGCTGCTGGCCCTGGCCGATCGCCTGCGGGCCCACAGTGGTCGCCTCGGCGCCCTCGCCCGCCTCGGTGGCGACCAGTTCGCGCTGGTCCAGGCCGACATCGAACAACCCTACGAAGCGGCTGAACTGGCCCAAAGCATTCTCGATGACCTGGAAGCGGCGTTTGCCCTCGATCATCAGGAAATCCGCCTGCGCGCCACCATCGGCATCACCCTGTTCCCCGAGGACGGTGACAGCACCGAGAAGTTGCTGCAAAAAGCCGAGCAGACCATGACCCTGGCCAAGACTCGCTCGCGCAACCGGTATCAGTTTTATATTGCCAGCGTCGACAGCGAAATGCGCCGCCGCCGCGAACTGGAAAAAGACCTGCGTGATGCGCTGATCCGCGACCAGTTCTACCTCGTCTACCAACCACAGATCAGCTACCGCGATCATCGGGTGGTGGGCGTCGAGGCGTTGATTCGCTGGCAGCACCCCGAACACGGATTGGTGCCGCCGGACCTGTTTATTCCGCTGGCCGAGCAGAACGGCACCATCATTGCCATTGGCGAGTGGGTGCTGGATCAGGCCTGCAAGCAATTGCGCGACTGGCATGACCAGGGTTTTGCCGACCTGCGCATGGCGGTGAACCTGTCGACTGTGCAACTGCACCACGCCGAGTTGCCGCGAGTGGTCAACAACCTGTTACAGATCTACCGCCTGCCGCCGCGCAGCCTGGAGCTGGAAGTCACCGAAACCGGCCTGATGGAAGACATCAGCACCGCCGCCCAGCATTTGCTGAGCCTGCGTCGCTCCGGCGCGCTGATCGCCATCGACGACTTCGGCACCGGTTATTCGTCGCTGAGTTATCTGAAAAGCCTGCCGCTGGACAAGATCAAGATCGACAAGAGCTTCGTCCAGGACCTGCTGGATGACGACGACGATGCGACCATCGTTCGCGCGATCATCCAGTTGGGCAAGAGCCTGGGCATGCAGGTAATTGCCGAAGGCGTAGAAACCGCCGAGCAAGAGGCCTACATCATTTCCGAAGGCTGCCACGAAGGTCAGGGTTACCACTACAGCAAACCGCTGCCAGCGCGTGAGTTGAGCGCTTATCTAAAGCAGGCCCAGCGCAGTAACGCGGCCATCCTCTAACGGCCCTTTGTAGCAGCTGGCGCAGCCTGCGTTCGGCGGCGAAGCCGTCGTAAAATCAGGCGCCTCGGTGCATCAGGCAGACCGCAGCGTCTAAATTTACGACGGCTGCGCCGCCGAACGCAGGCTGCGCCAGCTGCTACAGGGCTGCGATCTTTTGATCCACAGCACCCTCACCCGCTAAATACGAAATATTTCCAAGCACAACCCTTTACACATAATGCGAAAGATTTGCATTATGTCGCAGTTTTGCGCGCCCCTGGCGCCATTCCACCCCCTATCGAAGCAGGATGTTCGCCATGATTCGTATGCCTCTGGCTACCGCCAGTCTGTTGGCCATCGCTATTTCCCTCGCCGGTTGCGGTGAAGGCAAAGACAAGACCGCCGCTGCGCCAACGCCTGCGCCGGCCGCCAGCACCACCGCTGCGGCCCCGGCTGCTGCGCCAGCCGCCGCCGGTAAAGTCGACGAAGCCGCCGCCAAAGCCGTGGTCGCGCATTACGCCGACATGGTCTTCGCCGTTTACAGCGATGCCGAATCTACTGCGAAAACCCTGCAAACCGCCGTCGACGCCTTCCTCGCCAAGCCGAACGCCGACACCCTGAAAGCCGCCAAGGCTGCCTGGGTCGCTGCTCGCGTTCCTTACCTGCAGAGCGAAGTGTTCCGCTTCGGCAACACCATCATCGACGACTGGGAAGGTCAGGTGAACGCCTGGCCACTGGACGAAGGCCTGATCGACTACGTCGACAAATCCTACGAACACGCACTGGGTAACCCGGGCGCTACCGCCAACATCATCGCCAACACCGAAGTCCAGGTCGGCGAAGACAAGGTCGATGTCAAAGAAATCACCCCGGAAAAACTCGCCAGCCTGAACGAGCTGGGCGGTGCTGAAGCCAACGTCGCCACCGGCTACCACGCCATCGAATTCCTGCTGTGGGGCCAGGACCTGAACGGCACCGGCCCAGGCGCCGGCAACCGTCCTGCTTCCGACTACCTGGAAGGCAAAGGCGCAACGGGCGGTCACAACGATCGTCGCCGTGCCTACCTGAAGTCCGTGACCCAACTGCTGGTCAGCGACCTGGAAGAAATGGTCGGTAACTGGAAGCCGAACGTGGCCGACAACTACCGCGCCACCCTGGAAGCCGAGCCTGGTGAAACCGGCCTGCGCAAAATGCTGTTCGGCATGGGCAGCCTGTCCCTGGGCGAACTGGCGGGCGAGCGCATGAAGGTTTCCCTGGAGGCCAACTCCCCGGAAGACGAACAGGATTGCTTCAGCGACAACACCCACAACTCGCACTTCTACGATGCCAAAGGCGTGCGTAACGTGTACCTGGGCGAATACACCCGCGTCGACGGCACCAAAATGACCGGCGCGAGCCTGTCGTCCCTGGTGGCCAAGGCCGACCCGGCTGCCGACACCGCCCTGAAAGCTGATCTGGCCGCGACCGAAGCCAAGATCCAGGTCATGGTCGATCACGCCAACAAGGGTGAGCACTACGACCAACTGATCGCCGCCGGCAACACCGCGGGCAACCAGATCGTACGTGACGCCATCGCGTCCCTGGTCAAGCAGACCGGTTCGATCGAAGCGGCCGCTGGCAAACTGGGCATCAGCGACCTGAACCCGGACAACGCTGATCACGAATTCTGATCAACGCTGGCTGAGTGACAAAAAAGGCGACCTTCGGGTCGCCTTTTTCATACCCGCCTGAACACGGTCCCCTGTAGGAGCGGGCTTGCTCGCGAAAGCGGTGTATCAGTCACCAAAAATGTTGGATGTGATGCCGTCTTCGCGAGCAAGCCCGCTCCCACAGGGTATTGATGGCGGCCACAAATCCGGGCTTCACACGAGACAAAATGTGGGAGCGAGCTTGCTCGCGATAGCGGTCGCACATTCAACATCAATGTCGACTGTGATGACCCCATCGCGAGCAAGCTCGCTCCCACATTGGATTGCATTCCCACAGGTGAATTGTGGTGGGCAGGAAAATTATGTCCCACATCAACCAAACGATAATTCCTCTTATTCAATTTCCCCCGCCCTGTTAGACTTTGCGCCCTTGTTTTGCTCGTCTTTCAGGAAACCTGATGCCGTCGTTGCCTCTTCGTTGGTGCACCCTGTTCATGGCCCTGGGCCTGAGTGCCTGCGATGACGCCCCGCGTTTTACCCAGGCCGAACCCGGTGAAGCGCGGTCCGGTGGCAGCGCGACGGTGCGCAAGACCGATCAGAACGCGTTTTCCCTGCCCTCGGCCAATCTGCCGCCGTCACGTCGGGTGGACTTCAGCGTCGGCAACAGCTTTTTCCGCAGCCCCTGGGTGATCGCCCCGTCGACCACCACCGCCCGGGATGGCCTCGGCCCATTATTCAACACCAACGCTTGCCAGAACTGCCACATCAAGGACGGTCGCGGTCATCCGCCGACGCCGGATGCCAATAACGCGGTGTCGATGCTGGTGCGCCTGTCGATTCCCGACGCACCGGCCTACGCAAAGGTCATCGAGCAGCTGGGCGTGGTCCCCGAGCCGGTCTACGGCGGCCAGTTGCAGGACATGTCGGTGCCCGGCGTCGCGCCGGAAGGCAAGGTCCGGGTCGACTACACGCCCGTGCCGATTCGTTTCAAGGACGGCACCGAAGTCGAGCTGCGCAAACCGACCTTGCAAATCACGCAACTGGGCTACGGCCCGATGCACCCCGACACCCGTTTCTCGGCACGGGTTGCACCGCCGATGATCGGCCTGGGCCTGCTCGAAGCGATCCCCGACGAAGCGATCCTGGCCAATGCCGAGGCCCAGGCCAAAGAAAAGAACGGCATCGCCGGACGCCCGAACAAGGTCTGGGATGACGCCCAGCAAAAAACCGTCCTCGGCCGCTTCGGCTGGAAGGCCGGGCAGCCCAACCTCAATCAACAGAATGTTCACGCGTTCTCGGGTGACATGGGCCTGACCACCAGCCTGCGACCTTTCGATGACTGCACCGACGCGCAAACAGCCTGCAAGCAAGCGCCCAACGGCAATGGCCCGAACGGCGAGCAGGAAGTCAGCGACAACATTCTGCGACTGGTGCTGTTTTACAGCCGTAACCTCGCCGTCCCGGCCCGCCGCGATGTCGGCACGCCGCAAGTGCTGGCGGGCAAGAATCTGTTTTTCCAGGCGGGATGTCAGTCCTGTCACACGCCGAAATACACCACCGCCGCTAACGCCGCCGAGCCTGAACTGGCCAATCAAGTGATTCGCCCCTACAGCGATCTGCTGCTACATGACATGGGCGACGGCCTGGCGGATAACCGCAGCGAATTCCAGGCCAGTGGCCGCGACTGGCGCACTCCGCCGTTGTGGGGCATCGGTCTGACGCAAGCGGTCAGTGGCCACACCCAGTTTTTGCACGATGGCCGCGCCCGCAACCTGCTTGAAGCCGTGCTCTGGCATGGCGGCGAAGCGAGCGCGGCGCAGCAACAGGTTTTGTCTTTCAATGCCGAGCAGCGCAGTGCGTTGCTGGCGTTTTTGAATTCTCTCTAAGCACTTAAAAGAATCGGGAGCCCGACATGTTCCGTCCCAAATTGTTGTTCACCAGCCTTGCAGCGCTCGCCCTCGGCGCCTGTTCGCCGCAGGATCCGCAAGCCGTCACCTCGGCGGCCATCGCCAAGCAAGTGATCCTGCCGACCTACAGCCGCTGGGTCGAAGCCGACCGCCAACTGGCCGTCAGCGCCCTCGCCTATTGCCAGGGCAAAGAAGACCTGGACACCGCCCGCGCCGACTTCCTGCACGCGCAGAAAGCCTGGGCCGAGCTGCAACCGTTGCTGATCGGGCCGCTGGCCGAGGGCAACCGTGCGTGGCAGGTGCAGTTCTGGCCGGACAAGAAAAACCTCGTCGGCCGTCAGGTCGAGCAACTGGTCACCGCCCAGCCGCAGATCGATGCCGCAGCGCTGGCCAAATCAAGCGTGGTGGTTCAGGGCCTGTCGGCCTACGAATACATCCTGTTCGACAGCAAGATCGACATGGCCGATGCCACCCAGAAAGCTAAGTACTGCCCGCTGCTGACCGCCATCGGCGAACGTCAGAAGCAACTGGCCGAAGAGATCCTGTCGCGCTGGAACACCAACGACGGCATGCTCGCGCAGATGAGCAAATTCCCGAACCAGCGCTACGCCGATTCCCACGAAGCGATCGCCGATCTGCTGCGGGTTCAGGTTACGGCGCTGGACACCCTGAAGAAAAAACTCGGCACGCCGATGGGTCGCCAGACCAAGGGTATTCCACAGCCGTTCCAGGCTGATGCGTGGCGCAGCCAGTCGTCGCTACAAGGTCTGGAAGCCAGCCTGGCCGCGGCGAAAACCGTCTGGGTCGGGGTCGACAACAAAGGCCTGCGCGGTCTGTTGCCGAGCGATCAGAAACCGTTGGCCGACAAGATCGACGCTGCCTACGCCGCCTCGCTCAAACTGTTCGCCAGCAACCAGCGCTCGCTGACCGAAATGCTCAACGACGATGCCGGTCGCCAGCAACTCAACGATATCTACGACAGCCTCAACGTCGTCCATCGCCTGCACGAAGGCGAACTGGCCAAGGCGCTGGGCATCCAACTGGGCTTCAACGCCAACGACGGTGACTGATGAGGGCGAGTGCCATGCTGCGACGTCAGGCTCTGACTTTAGGTAGTTTGCTGCTGGGAGCAGTGACACTGGGCGGCTGGACGCTGTTCAAGCGCAAGGATCAGAGCCCGCTGCTGCTGTCGGCGCGGGACGATACCGACGGCAAGCATTACGCTGTCGGTTATCGGCTGGACGGCACCCGGGTGTTCGCCACCCAGGTAGGCCAGCGTTGCCACGACATCATCAATCACCCGACGCTGGCGATTGCGCTGTTTGTCGCGCGGCGTCCGGGCACCGAAAGTTACCTGATCGACCTGCGCGACGGCACGCTGCTGCAAACCGTGACGTCGCAGCCGAACCGGCATTTCTATGGGCACGCGGTGATTCACAAGAACGGTGAGTTCTTGTACGCCACCGAGAATGACACCAGCGATCCGGGTCGCGGCTTGCTGGGTGTGTATAAGTTCGAAGGTGAGCGACTTATCCACAGCGGCGAAATTCCTACCCACGGCGTCGGCCCGCATCAGGTGTCGTGGATGCCCGACGGCGAAACTCTGGTGGTGGCCAACGGCGGGATTCGTACCGAGGCCGAAAGCCGGGTCGAGATGAACCTGAACGCGATGGAGCCGAGCCTGGTGCTGATGCAGCGCGACGGCACCTTGTTGAGCAAGGAAACCCTCGGCCAACAGATGAACAGCGTGCGTCATCTGGGGGTTGCCAGCGACGGCACTATCCTCGCCAGCCAGCAATTCATGGGGCCGTCCCATGAGTCGTCGGAGTTGCTGGCGATCAAACGCCCGGGCCAGCCGTTCGTGGCGTTCCCGGTGCCGGAACATCAGTTGCAGGCCATGGGGCATTACACCGCCAGTGTCGCGGTGCACAGCGAGCTGCGGCTGGTCGCGTTGACCGCGCCACGCGGTAATCGCTTTTTCATCTGGGACCTGGACAGCGGCGAAGTGCGCCTGGATGCGCCGTTGCCGGATTGCGCCGGGGTCGGTGCGGTGGCGGACGGGTTCGTCGTGACCTCGGGCCAGGGTCGTTGCCGGTACTACGATTGCCGTCAGACAGATCTGGTTGCAAAACCGCTGGAGCTGCCGGCGGGGCTTTGGGATAACCACCTGCACCTCATTTGATTCCCCCCTAAGTGTTGGACTCAACCTGTGGCGAGGGGGCTTGCCCCCGTTGGGCCGCGAAGCGTCCCCAAAACTTGCGATTGCGGTGTCACAGGCACACCGCGTGCAATGGTTTGACGACTGCTTCGCAGCCGAACGGGGGCAAGCCCCCTCGCCACAGGTTTTGTGTACGCCGTATTACTATCTGTAATAAGTGGCAGTTGGATTCCCCTTCCCACTCGGAGTAATGTTCCCGCCTGTCTCGCCTGATTTTCTCCAAGGAAGTGGAAATATGCTGCGTCGCCGCATGCTGATCATGTTGGGTGTTGTGTTGCTGATCGTGCTGGCCCTGGGCGGTTACAAGGCCTTTTCGATTTACACGATGATCCAGGGTTTTTCCAAGCCGAAACCGCCCATCAGCGTGGCCGTGGCCACGGCTTCCGAACAGCCGTGGCAAATGCGCTTGCCCACCGTTGGCACGCTCAAGGCGTTGCAAGGGGTGAACCTGAGCCTGGAGATTTCGGGCACGGTCAAGGACCTGATGTTCGAGTCGGGGCAGAAGGTCAAGGCCGGACAACCGCTGCTGCAACTGGACAGCGCCGTCGAAAGCGCCCTGCTCGAAACCGCCCAGGCTGACCTTGGTCTGGCGCAGCTGGATTTCGGTCGCGGCAGTCAATTGGTCGACAGTCGGGCGATCTCCAAAGGCGAGTACGACCGGCTTTCGGCGCAACTGCAAAAGAACAAGGCTACGGTCAATCAGCTCAAGGCGTCCCTGGCGAAGAAACGCATCCTCGCGCCCTTCAGCGGCACCATCGGCATTCGTCAGGTGGACGTCGGCGACTACCTCGCCAGCGGCACGATGATCGCGACCCTGCAAGACCTCAGCAGCCTCTATGTCGACTTCTTCCTGCCCGAGCAATCGGTGCCCAAGATCGCTCTCGGCCAACCCGTGCAGGTCATCGTCTCGGCCTACCCGACGCAGAAATTCCCCGGCACCATCAGCGCGATCAACCCGAAGGTCGAGAACAGCACCCGCAACATCCTGGTCCGCGCCACGCTGGCGAATCCGGATGGCAAGTTGTTGCCGGGCATGTTCGCCAGCCTGCAAGTCATGCTGCCGGACCCGCAACAGCATATCGTCGTACCGGAAAGCGCGATCACCTACACCCTCTACGGCAACTCGCTGTACGTGGTCGGGCAGAAGAAAGCCGAGGACGGCAGTGTCGAAAAAGACGACAAGGGCCAACCGATCCTGATCGCCGAACGACGCTTCATCGAAACCGGCGAACGCCGTGATGGCCTGGTGATGATCAACAAAGGCGTGCAGAGCGGCGAACAAGTGGTCACGGCCGGCCAGATCAAACTGGACAACGGCGCACACATTGCCATCAGCGACGACAAGACCCTGACCGATAAGAACAGTCAGCCACGTACTGACTGATCAAGGAATCCTCATGGCTTTTACCGATCCGTTCATCCGCCGCCCGGTGCTCGCCACCGTGGTCAGCCTGTTGATTGTGCTGCTGGGCTTCCAGGCCTGGAGCAAGCTGCCCCTGCGCCAATACCCGCAAATGGAAAACGCCCTGATCACGGTGACCACCGCCTACCCCGGGGCCAACGCCGAAACCATTCAGGGCTACATCACCCAACCGATGCAGCAGAGCCTGGCGAGTGCCGAGGGCATCGACTACATGACCTCGGTCAGTCGCCAGAACTTCTCGGTAATCTCGATCTACGCGCGCATCGGCTCCAACAGCGACCGCTTGTTCACCGAGCTGCTGGCCAAGGCCAACGAGGTCAAGAACAAGCTGCCCCAGGACGCCGAAGACCCGGTGCTGAGCAAGGAAGCCGCCGACGCCTCGGCGCTGATGTACATCAGCTTCTTCAGCAAGGAGCTGAACAACCCGCAGATCACCGACTACCTGTCCCGGGTCATCCAGCCAAAACTGGCGACATTGCCGGGCATGGCCGAAGCCGAGATTCTCGGCAACCAGGTGTTTGCCATGCGCCTGTGGCTCGACCCGGTGAAACTCGCCGGTTTTGGCTTGAGCGCCAGTGACGTGACCAACGCGGTGCGCCAGTACAACTTCCTGTCCGCGGCCGGCGAAGTGAAAGGCGAGTACGTGGTCACCAGCATCAATGCCAACACCGAACTCAAATCTGCCGAAGCTTTCGCCGCGATTCCGCTCAAGGTGTCGGGTGACAGCCGCGTATTGCTCAGCGATGTGGCGCGAGTCGAGATGGGCGCTGAAAACTACAACGCCATCAGTTCCTTCGGTGGCACGCCATCGGTGTACATCGGCATCAAGGCAACACCCGGCGCCAACCCGCTGGACGTGATCAGGGAAGTGCGCAAGATCATGCCGGAGCTGGAAGCCCAGTTGCCGCCCAACCTGAAAAGCGAAATCGCCTACGACGCCACGCTGTTTATCCAGGCCTCGATCAACGAGGTGATCAAGACCCTGTTCGAAGCGGTGCTGATCGTGATTGTCGTGGTGTTCCTGTTCCTCGGCGCCCTGCGCTCGGTGGTGATCCCGGTGGTGACCATCCCGCTGTCGATGATCGGCGTGATGTTCTTCATGCAGATGATGGGCTATTCGATCAACCTGCTGACCCTGCTGGCGATGGTGCTGGCCATCGGGCTGGTGGTGGACGATGCGATCGTGGTGGTGGAAAACATTCACCGGCACATCGAGGAAGGCAAGACACCGCTGGACGCGGCCCTTGAAGGCGCCCGGGAAATCGCCATGCCGGTGGTGTCCATGACCATCACCCTGGCGGCGGTGTATGCGCCGATTGGTTTCCTCACCGGGCTCACCGGGGCGTTGTTCAAGGAGTTTGCCCTGACGCTGGCCGGGGCGGTGGTGATCTCGGGCATTGTCGCCCTGACCCTGTCGCCGATGATGTGCGCCTTTTTGCTGCGCCACGATCAAAACCCCAGTGGCCTCGCCCATCGCCTGGACCTGATTTTCGAAAGCCTCAAGCGCCGCTACCAGAGCATGCTCCACGGCACGCTCAATACCCGGCCGGTGGTGCTGGTGTTCGCGGTGATCGTGCTGTGCCTGATCCCGGTGTTTCTCAAGTTCGCCAAGTCGGAACTGGCGCCTGACGAAGACCAGGGCATCATTTTCATGATGGCCAACGCGCCGCAGCCGACCAACCTCGATTACCTGAATGCCTACACCGACGAGTTCATCCAGATCTTCAAGGAGTTTCCCGAGTACTACTCCTCGTTCCAGATCAACGGTTTCAACGGCGTGCAATCGGGTATCGGCGGTTTCCTGCTCAAACCGTGGAACGAGCGCAGCCGCACGCAAATGCAGATCCTGCCCGAGGTCCAGGCCAGGCTGGGGAACATTCCCGGTTTGCAGATCTTCGGCTTCAACCTGCCGTCCTTGCCGGGCACCGGTGAAGGCTTGCCGTTCCAGTTCATCATCAATACCGCCAACGATTACGCATCGCTGCTGGACGTCGCGGACCGGGTGAAAAAGCGCGCGCTGGAGTCCGGCAAATTCGCCTTCGTCGATATCGACCTGGCGTTCGACAAACCGGAAGTCGTGGTGGATATCGACCGCGCCAAAGCGGCGCAGATGGGTGTGTCGATGCAGGACCTCGGCGGCACGCTGGCGACGCTGCTGGGTGAGGCGGAGATCAACCGGTTCACCATTGAAGGGCGCAGCTATAAGGTCATCGCCCAGGTTGAGCGGGCGTACCGGGATAACCCCGACTGGCTGAACAACTACTACGTCAAGAACACCGCTGGCGAACTGCTGCCCCTGTCGACCCTGATCACCGTCACCGACCGGGCACGACCACGGCAGTTGAACCAGTTCCAGCAACTCAACGCGGCGGCTGTGACCGGGTTCCCGCTGGTGAGCATGGGCGAGGCCATCGAAGTCGTGCGCCAGATCGCCCAGGAAGAAGCTCCGGCGGGTTTTGCCTTTGACTACGGTGGCACATCGCGACAATTCGTTCAGGAAGGCAGCGCGCTGTGGGTCACGTTTGCCTTGGCGTTGGCGATCATTTTCCTGGTACTGGCGGCGCAATTCGAAAGCTTCCGCGACCCGCTGGTGATCCTGGTCACCGTGCCGCTGTCGATCTGTGGCGCATTGATTCCGCTGTTCCTCGGTTGGTCGAGCATGAATATCTACACCCAGGTCGGGCTAGTGACGCTGATCGGGCTGATCAGCAAACACGGGATCCTGATCGTCGAGTTCGCCAATAAACTGCGCAAGGAAAAGGGTTTGACGCCCCGGGAAGCCGTGGAAGAAGCGGCGGCCATCCGCTTGCGGCCGGTATTGATGACCACCGCAGCCATGGTGTTTGGCATGGTGCCGCTGATTCTGGCGACGGGTGCGGGTGCGGTCAGCCGGTTCGACATCGGCACGGTGATCGCCACTGGGATGTCGATCGGGACGTTGTTTACCTTGTTCGTGTTGCCGTGCATCTACACGCTACTGGCCAAACCCGATAAACCCTGATGCACGCTAATCTCCTTGTGGGAGCGAGCCTGCTCGCGAAAGCGGTGTGTCATTCAGCGAAGATGCTGACTGACAGGGCCCCTTCGCGAGCAAGCCCGCTCCCACAGGGGTTTGGTGTTGTTGCTGAACATCAGGCAAAAAAAAGACCCCGCATCTGCGAGGCCTTTTATTTTGGCTTCAATCTGTTCAACTTTGCGGCCTCAATCCTTGTGATAGTCCGAACATGAACAGCAACAAGTCATGATCAGGTTGTGTCGCCACGGTTGCTTTGGCAACCCGTGGCAACGGGCAGTGAGCGTCACCGTTCACTGCACTGAGGACTTGCGTGCGGGGCTGCTCCCAAGCCGCCACCGCCAATGAAGCAACTGCCAAGGCTCCTATTAGAAACACACCTCGTGCAATTTCGAGTTTCATCGCTATAAACCCTTGATAGCGCTGCCAAACGCCGTCTCATAAAAATAGACCAGATTCTTCCAGTCTGTATCGCTGAACGACGAGTGGCGACGCAATTGCTTCATGTCATGGGCGGCAGCGCGCTGGGCAGTCAAACGCTGGCGGCATTTCTCCAGATCGATCAACGCCACTTCCACCGTGGCGGCCTCACCTTCGCCGGCGACCCGCACGAAAACGTGCTTGATGTAGATACAGCTGTGCTGCCAGCGGCCCTTGTGCATGCGGGCCAGATTCTCGGCCAGTTCCTTGAGGACACGCTCGTGAACCGCTTCGCCGTGACGTTCGCGACCGCCGCCCGCGTACCAGTGTTCGATTTCTTCGAAACCGTCCAGGGACTTGGTGACCAGCAAGGCACGCCATTTATGGACAGGGTCACGTTGGGCGCCGCAGAACACCATTTCCGGTACCCGCACACCCAGCGCCGTCAAACCGATCAGCGCATCACGCTCGCGCAACACCGTCGGCCGGCCGAAGGGGTGCAGCCAGCTGCGATAGATATGCCCGGTCTGACGCTTTGCATACAGCAGCTGTCCGTCGGTGCTCCTGACGCGCTGCACGCCACTTTCACCACCGCGACGAACGTTGGGTTCTTCTACCCATTCACCGCGCTGATTCCAGAAATAGTCGAAGCGGTCCTGAGGAGCGACTTCCGTTTCTGCTGCATATTGCACTGCCATCCTGTTACCTCTTGCGTAATACGTAAACCCGCCACATGGCATAGAGCGGTATGAAGTCCAGTTGTTCCTGAATGCGGAAACCCGCTTGTTCGAATTCCTTTTCAACCGTAACAGCCGGTAACACAAATCGATTTTGGTAACCTTCCTGCCCGCGTTTTTTCTCGGCGCGCTTGCGTTTCCAGGCCTTGAAGTTGCCGTCCACCCACAGCGAAAGAATCACGCTGTCACGGGTGACCCGCTCAAACTCACGCAAAATTGCCAGTCGATGCTCGGCTTCACCGATGTGATGGAGCAAACGCATGCAGAAAATGCTGTCGACGGCGTTATCAGGTAAAGCAATGTCGAATGCAGAAGTGTGCAAGGGTTGTACCCGTTTCACCACTTCGGCGGGTTGGGCCTGAGTGGCGATCTTCAGCATCGACTCGGAGTTGTCGGCTCCGATGATCACACGGTTGTGCTTTTGCGCCAGTAACGGCCAGAAACGCCCCGCGCCGCATGGCAAATCGAGGACCAGCCCAGGGTCACCCGCCAAGGTCAGAGCCTTGCGGGCCAGCTGTTCGTCACGCCAATGGGACAATCGACGGCCGAGACCATCCTGATGCTTGCGCAAATATCTTTGCGCATGTTGATCGTCGTACTTCTCGGAAAAATCCAGTTTGATCGGGCCTGCCATCATCAAAGTCTCCTGAATTGCTGATGACACCTACGTTAGGTAGCGCCGTGTCAGCGTCAGGTCATGACTTTGTGAAAACTTCGTTGAGTAAAACAGTGAAGTATTTCAACGTTTTACAGGGATCAGATAATAGCGCAGGGCCACCACGAAAAGATCGCAGGAATCGAAGGCTGCGATCTTTTTACGTTGTCAGACCCGAGGCTTACCCAACTCCACCTCAAAGCGGCAGCCATTGGGCTCCATGGTAGTGAGGCTGACGGTCCAGCCCTGGTTCTCGCAGATCCGCTGCACCAGTGACAGCCCCAGCCCCAGACCTTCGCCGCGCTTCTCGCTGCCCCGCACGAAAGGCTCGAACATCGCCTCGCGTTTCTCCTCGGGGATGCCGACACCGCTGTCCTCGACCATAAACCCGGTGTCGGTCAGTGTCAGGCGGATAAAGCCGATTTCAGTGTAGTGCAGCGCATTGCGCAGCAAGTTGCCCATCACCGCATGCAGCAGGGTTGCGTTGTAGCGGTTGTTCGATGGAATGCCCGGCTCGAAATTCAGCGCCAGGCCCTTGTACTCGATCGGCTCGCGCCAAAGACTGAGCAGCCCGTCGGCGACTTGGCTGATGGTCTGCTGTGGCGACATGCTGGCGTCTTCACGCTGGGCGCGGGCGAGCATCAGGAAGGTCTGTACCAGTTCGCGCATTTCCTCACAGGCCCGGGCGATACGCTCGACCTGGGCCCGACCGCGCTGGTCGATGCCAGGGTTTTCCAGCAGCAACTCGCAGGAGCTGGCCAGCACCATCAGCGGCGTGCGCAATTCATGGCTGACGTCACTGGTGAACAGACGTTCACGGGTCAACGCCTGGCGCAAACGGCCAAGGGTGGCGTCGAAGGCCACCGCCAGTTCGCCCACTTCGTCAGCCGCATAATCCGGCGCCAGTGGCGGCGCCAAACCCAATAACTGATCGCGATGCCGCACCTGACGGGCCAGTCGCACCACAGGCGCCATGACTTTGCGCGCCAGGATCCAGCCGAGAAATACTGCCAATGCCAGGCTCAGCACGAAGCCCACCAGCACCACGGCAAACAGCACGCGCTCACGCTCTTCGAAATCGCTCTGATCCTGCAACAGCACGTAGCGCCGACCATCGACGATTTCGACCATCGCGTGGTAGGACAGATTTTCGCGAAACACTTCGTGGAAACCGGAATCCAGATGACGCAGATCCTTGGGCAACTCGAAGTCCCCGGGCCCGCCGCTGAAATAAAACAGCTGATCCGGTTCCGGGCGATGGCTCCAGTCCGTGACGCTGTCCATCAGCAGCAGGCGTTGCAAGTCACCGCCCAGGCCTGCCGAAATCAGCTTCTCTTCCACCAGGTGCACGGTCGCCACGATACCCATGGCGAAGGCCCCTGCCACCAGTGCGCTCATCAGCGCAAAGGCGATGATGATCCGTTGAGCGAGGCTCTGCTTAAACTCCATCTCGGCCCTCGGCCAAGCGATAACCCACACCGTGCACGGTTTGCAGCAAAGGCTTGGCGAAAGGCTTGTCGATCACCTGGCGCAGTTGGTGAACGTGGCTGCGCAGGCTGTCGCTGTCCGGGCAATCATCGCCCCACAAGGCTTCTTCGAGGATCTCGCGGCGCAGCACGTGGGGGCTTTTCTGCATCAGCACCGCCAGCAATTTCAGGCCGACCGGGTTGAGCTTGAGCAAACGGCCTTCGCGAGTCACTTCCAGGGTATCGAGGTCGTAACTCAAGTCGCCGACCTGCAGCGCACGCCGACCGCCGCCCTGGGCACGACGCATCACCGCTTCGATACGCGCGGCCAGTTCGGACAACGCAAACGGCTTGATCAGGTAATCATCGGCGCCGGACTTGAAGCCCTGAAGCCGGTCATCCAGTTGATCCCGGGCCGTCAGCATGATCACCGGCGTATCACGGCGGGCGTCTTCACGCAGGCGTTTGCACAGGGTGTAGCCGTCGATGCCGGGCAGCATGATGTCGAGCACAATCAGGTCGTAATGCTCGGTGGCCGCCAGGTGCAATCCCGACAAGCCGTCCTGCGCGCAATCCACGGTGTAACCCTTAAGCCCCAGGTAATCCGCCAGATTGGCGAGGATATCGCGGTTGTCTTCAACCAATAAAATTCGCATGGGCACTCCTCCGTACACAGTAACGGCCATCTTCGGCTCGCGCAGCTTACGGCCAAGCTGAGCGCACGGCTAGGCCTGAAGAGCGCATCCATCCATTCGTTCAACCAATTGACCGAGTTAACAAGTTTTTCACTATCGGTTCACAACCTGACTACAGTGGTCGGCTCAAAATCCCGCGCCATTGATATAAGGAATGTAGCCAATGGACTTCTTCAAGACTGCGCCTATGCGCTTTCTGCTGCTTGTCACCAGCGTCTGGCTGGTGATTTTCTTTCTGACCCGGACAGTTTTGCTGCTCACTCACCTGGATGAGGCCGGTAGCGGTTTTGTGTCGGTTTTTGCCATCGGTTTTCTTTACGACCTGGGTTTCATTGCCTATGCGGCGCTGCCGATGGGCCTCTACTTGCTGCTCTGCCCACCCGGCTTGTGGCGTCGTCGGGGCCATCGCTGGTTTCTTCAGGGGCTGCTGACCGTCAGTCTTTTTGCCATGCTGTTCACGTCCGTCGCCGAATGGTTGTTCTGGGACGAGTTCGGTGTGCGCTTCAACTTCATCGCCGTTGATTACCTGGTGTACTCCGACGAAGTCTTGAACAACCTGCTGGAGTCGTACCCGATCGGCACGTTGCTCAGCGTGCTCGCCGTGCTGGCGGTACTTCTGAGCCTGGTGCTGCGCAAGTCGTTGAATGCGGCGCTGGACGCCCCGCTGCCACCGCTGCGCCGACGTTTGCTCAACGCCATGGGCCTGTTGATCGTGGCGGGCCTGAGCCTGCAACTGCTCAGCCAGGACGCCCCGCGTGCTCAGGGCGGCAATGCCTACCAGAACGAACTGGCGAGCAATGGCCCGTATCAATTCTTCGCGGCGTTCCGTAATAACGAACTGGATTACCCGCAGTTCTATAAAAGCCTGCCGCCGGCCACCGTTGCGGGGCAGATCCGCGCCGAACTCAGCGAGCCCAACGCGCGTTTCATCGGCGAAGACCCGCAAGACATACGCCGCATGATCGATAATCCCGGCACCCCGCGCACACCGAACATTGTGCTGGTGACCATCGAAAGTTTCAGCGCCAAGTACATGGGCAGCAACGGCGACGAGCGCAAACTGACGCCAAACCTCGATGCCCTGCGCAAACAGAGCCTGTATTTCAATAACTTCTACGCCACCGGCACCCGCACCGATCGTGGTCTGGAAGCCATCACCCTGGCCATTCCACCGACGCCGGGCCGTTCGATCGTCAAGCGCGTGGGCCGTGAAAGCGGTTTCGCCAGCCTCGGCCAGCAGCTCGGCGCCGTGGGTTACGACAGTGTGTTCGTGTATGGCGGGCGCGGTTACTTCGACAACATGAACGCGTTCTTCAGTGGCAACGGTTATCGCGTGGTCGATCAGAGCAGCGTCGACGAATCGGAGATTCACTTCAAGAACGCCTGGGGCATGGCGGATGAAGACCTTTATAACCAGACCCTGAAACTGGCCGACGCCGACTACGCCAAGCAGCAACCCTTCTTGCTGCAACTGATGACCACGTCCAACCATCGCCCTTATACCTACCCGGACAACCGGATCGACATCAAGTCCGGCAACGGTCGCGACGGTGCGGTGAAGTACACCGACTATGCGATTGGCCAGTTCCTTGAGCAGGCGCGCCAGAAACCCTGGTTCGACAATACGATTTTCGTGTTCGTCGCCGACCACACCGCAGGCAGCGCCGGCAAGGAAGACTTGCCGATCAGCAACTATCAGATTCCGTTGTTCATCTATGCACCGAAGCTGATCGAGGCCCGGGAAACCGCGCAACTGGCCAGCCAGATTGATCTGGCGCCGACCCTGCTGGGTTTGCTGAACATGGACTATCAATCGACATTCTTTGGCCGCAATCTTTTGCAGGACAATCCATTGCCACCGCGAGTCGTGGTTGGCAACTACCAGCATTTGGGGCTGTTCGACGGCAAGGACCTGGCAATCCTGAGTCCGCGCCAAGGTCTGCGCAGGCATGACGACGCGTTGACCGAGAGCCGCGAATCGAAGGCCCAGGCCAACGATCCGTTGATCACCCGCGCCATCACTTATTACCAAACCGCCAGTTATGGCTTCAAGCAACAGCTGCTTGGCTGGAAAGCGCCCAAGGAGGGCACACCCCAGGTCAGCGAACGTTAACCGAATGACCCCGGGCTGATGCCCCGGGGCTTTTTCCCATGCTCAGGATCCACCATGTCATCAACCGCTGTTCGCCCCGTTTCCCGGCCACTCAATTTCTGGGTGTGCCTCGGGGTTCCCGCCATTGCGGCGATCGTTCTGGTGCTGCTCGAACTGACCGACCTGGACATGGACCTGGCCAGGCATTTTTATGACCCGGCGGCCGGTGACTTCATCGGCCGGCACAGTTACTTCCTGGAAAACATCCTGCACGACAAGGCCAAGCAAGTGGTCATTGCGTTCTCGGTGTTTGCGGTGATCGGTTTTATCTGTTCGTTTTTCGTCGAGAAACTCAAGCCGTTCAAACGGGAGCTGGGTTGCCTGGTGCTGTCACTCGGCCTGGCGACTTCTTTTGTTACCCCGGTGAAAGTGGTGACGGCGGTGCAATGCCCGTGGAGCCTGGAACAGTTCGGCGGCCACGAAACCTACAGCGAACTGCTGAGCCCACGTCCGCACACCGACAAACCTGGTCGTTGCTGGCCGGGTGGGCATGCGGCGACGGGTTTCACGTTGTTTGCGCTGTTCTTCGTGCTGCGTGATCGTCGCCCTCGGCTGGCGCGCAAGGCGTTTATCTTCGCGGCGGCGCTCGGCACGGTGTTTTCGATCAGCCGGATGATGCAGGGCGCGCACTTCTTCTCGCACAACGTGTGGACGGCGATTTTCTGCTGGCTGATTTGCCTGGGGTCGTATTACTACATCCTGTATCGACCGGCTTCCAAGGCTGAGCGGGTTGGCAAGGCAGAACCGGTCAACGCCTGAAGATCAAAAGATCGCAGCCTTCGGCAGCTCCTACAGGGTGTACGCCGCCCTTATGTAGGAGCTGCCGAAGGCTGCGATCTTTTGACTTTGCCCTTTATAGAAGGCAATAAAAAACCCCGCCTGCTTTCGCAGGCGGGGTTTTTTAATACAGGGGTAAGGCTGGCTTACATCATGCCGCCCATGCCACCCATACCGCCCATGTCTGGCATACCGCCGCCAGCGCCGCCCTCTTCCTTGATCTCGGCGATCATGGCTTCGGTCGTGATCATCAGGCTGGCGATGGAAGCCGCTGCCTGCAGAGCCGAACGAGTCACTTTAGCCGGGTCCAGGATACCCATTTCGATCATGTCGCCGTATTCGCCGGTAGCAGCGTTGTAACCGTAGTTACCCGAACCCTGCTTGACCTTGTCGACAACTACGCTTGGCTCGTCGCCGGAGTTGGCAACGATCTGGCGCAGTGGCGCTTCAACAGCGCGACGCAGCAACTGGATACCAACGTCTTGATCGGCGTTGTCGCCTTTCAGTTCGGAGATAGCCTGCAGAGCGCGAACCAGTGCCACGCCGCCGCCAGGTACCACGCCTTCTTCAACGGCTGCACGGGTAGCGTGCAGGGCGTCTTCAACGCGGGCTTTCTTCTCTTTCATTTCAACTTCGGAACCAGCGCCAACCTTGATCACTGCAACGCCGCCGGACAGCTTGGCCAGACGCTCTTGCAGTTTTTCACGGTCGTAGTCGGACGAAGTGTCAGCCACTTGCTGACGGATTTGCAGAACGCGAGCCTGGATATCAGTCTCAACGCCGGCGCCGTCGATCACGGTGGTGTTTTCTTTGGACAGGATCACGCGCTTGGCATTACCCAGGTGTTCCAGGGTAGTGCTTTCCAGGCTCAGACCGATCTCTTCGGAGATAACGGTACCGCCAGTCAGGACGGCGATGTCCTGCAGCATGGCCTTGCGACGGTCGCCGAAGCCTGGAGCCTTGACGGCTGCGACTTTAACGATGCCACGCATGTTGTTCACAACCAGAGTCGCCAGGGCTTCGCCTTCAACGTCTTCGGCCACGATCAGCAGTGGACGGCCGGCTTTGGCAACGGCTTCCAGTACTGGCAACATTTCGCGGATGTTCGAGATCTTTTTGTCGACCAGCAGGATCAGCGGACCGTCGAGCTCGGCAGTCATGGTCTCTGGCTTGTTGACGAAGTACGGGGACAGGTAGCCACGGTCGAACTGCATGCCTTCAACAACCGACAGTTCGTTTTCCAGGCCCGAGCCTTCTTCAACGGTGATCACGCCTTCTTTACCGACTTTTTCCATGGCTTCGGCAATGATGTCGCCGATGGAGTTGTCGGAGTTGGCCGAGATGGTGCCGACCTGAGCGATTGCCTTGGTGTCAGCGCAAGGCTTGGACAGGGATTTCAGCTCTTTGACGATAGCGATGGTCGCTTTGTCGATGCCGCGCTTCAGGTCCATCGGGTTCATGCCGGCAGCGACGGCTTTCAGGCCTTCGTTGACGATCGATTGAGCCAGAACGGTAGCGGTGGTGGTGCCATCGCCTGCGTCATCGTTGGCACGGGAGGCAACGTCTTTGACCAGCTGCGCGCCCATGTTTTCGAAACGGTCTTTCAGTTCGATTTCTTTGGCTACGGAAACGCCGTCCTTGGTGATGGTCGGAGCGCCGAAGCTCTTCTCGATGATCACGTTACGGCCTTTAGGGCCCAGGGTCGCTTTTACTGCGTCAGCCAGGACGTTTACACCGGCGAGCATTTTCTTGCGGGCGGAGTCGCCGAATTTAACTTCTTTAGCAGCCATGATCGATATTCCTTAAATACTTTGTAGTAGCGGGAAAATGAGCGGGGAATCAGCCTTCGATAACAGCGAGAATCTCGTTCTCAGCCATTACCAGCAGGTCTTCGCCGTCAACTTTCACAGTGTTGCTGCCGGAGTACGGGCCGAACACAACCTTGTCACCCACTTTTACGGCCAGTGCACGCACTTCACCGTTTTCCAGCACACGGCCGGTACCGACAGCGAGGATCTCGCCGCTGTTGGCTTTTTCAGCAGCCGAACCTGGCAGGACGATACCGCCAGCGGTTTTCTTTTCTTCTTCGCTGCGACGGATGACGACGCGGTCATGCAGAGGACGAAGCTTCATTGTCGATCTCTCCTAATTGTGGTTTTCATCGGCCGGTGTATTCCCGGCGGGTTTAACAAATCCGGCGGTGCCGGGTGCGGTTCGTCAAGCGAACCGCGGAAGTCTGTCTGGCATGATCGCCAGAAACCTTGCGGTGACCGTTACATAAGGGCGCATAAGCTTATTACAAGGGCGAGCAAGCAAATTTTTTCATGTTGCTGCCCGCAAACGAACACGGCACCCGAAGGTGCCGTGCAGCTGAAACGCTTTACTTGGGATCGTGGTGTTCAAACTCGCCTTCGATCACGTTGGGCTCGCGGCCCAACGGTTGTTGGCGTGGGGCAGGACCGCCGCGCGATTGCAGGTCGTCGGCGAATGCACGCTGACGAATCGCCTGTTCTTCGGCGCGCTGGCGCATTTTGTTCGCCAGCAGACGGCGAGAGATCGGCATCAGCATGATCAGGCCCAGCACGTCAGTGACGAAGCCCGGCAGAATCAACAGACCGCCCGCCAATGCCAGCATCAAGCCTTCGAGCATGGTCTGGGCCGGCAGCTCGCCGCGGTTCAGGCTTTCACGGGCCCGCAGTGCAGTAGCCAGACCGGCGATGCGCAGCACGAACACGCCGAGCATCGAGCCGAGAATGATCAGCAGCAGGGCCGGGAAAAACCCGATGGCCCCGCTGACCTTGACGAATACGAACAGCTCCAACACCGGAAACAGTACAAAGAGCAATAAAAAAGGGCGCATCAAATGGTTCCTCAACGCAAGAATGCCTTGCCAGTGTTCTTTAGATGACGTCGCCATATCGTGAATTCAAGCGTCGGCCACTTCATTTTTTGGCCAATGCTCGGCGTGAGCCAGGAAAACCAAGGCTTCGCGCACTTGTGTCGGCGTATTACATGGGGCTTGAAACGGCAGCCAGTACAGCGTCTGGCCAATGCGCAGGTGCATGCCTTCGGTGTCGATGCCGGCCAGTTGCGCCGGTTCGGTTTTCGGCAGACCGGCCAGTTCGACGTAGTGGGCGATGGCTTTGGTGTGGTCGGCATTCATGTGCTCAACCATGCTCACTTCGGCCTTGCCGGCAAACGGGTTGGCGAGGGTCAGTTGATCGACCCAGTGAATCGCACCGAAACCGCCGATGTAGCGGTGACGCACGGGCTTGAGCACCCAGAAATCGAAATCATGCGCCTTGTGGTAGTTCTGCGAATCCGGGAAGTAGCGGTAGTAACGCTCGGCGGCCGCATCGACAGCGGCGGCGTCTTCAATCTTTTCAGCTTCGGCCAGGTAGGTCAGGCGACCGACGGCTTGCACGTCTTCGGCACCGCGCTCGCCCACGAACAGTGAGCACTTAGGATCTTTTTGCAGATTGTGGGTGTGCTGGGCGATGCGGCTGATCAGGATCAGCGGCCGGCCCTGCTCGTCCAGGCAATACGGAACCACCGAACCGAAAGGGAAACCGGGCATCGCCTTGGAGTGCGTCGAAAGCACTCCGCGGTATTCCTTGAGAAGCAATTCTCGGGCATTCTTGGCCGCTTCAACGCTCAATTTATGACTCCTTATATAGAATCCGTCGAAAAAACGGACAGGCGCCTGGAGATAAGTATCCAGCACGCCATCGGGGCAGTTCTCATGTGCAACCAGGCCACATCAGGTGCAGATCGAGAGGCTCTCTACAAGGATCACCACTGCGACCTGCTATTGGGGCATGCGAATGCAACTCACTGACAAAGTAATCATTATCACTGGCGGTTGCCAGGGTTTAGGCCGTTCGATGGCCGAGTATTTCGCCGGCAAGGGCGCGAAACTGGCGCTGGTCGATCTGAACCAGGAAAAGCTCGATGACACCGTCGCCGCGTGCAAGGCCAAGGGCGTCGAAGCCCGCGCCTACCTGTGCAACGTCGCCAATGAAGAGCAAGTGACGCACATGGTTGCCCAGGTCGCCGAAGATTTCGGCGCGATCCATGGCTTGATTAACAATGCCGGGATCTTGCGCGACGGGCTGTTGCTGAAGGTCAAGGACGGCGAAATGACCAAGATGAGCCTGGCCCAGTGGCAGGCGGTGATCGACGTCAACCTGACCGGCGTATTCCTGTGCACCCGTGAAGTCGCGGCGAAAATGGTCGAGCTGAAAAACAGCGGCGCGATCATCAATATCTCGTCGATCTCGCGCGCTGGCAACGTCGGCCAGACTAACTACTCCGCCGCCAAGGCCGGCGTGGCAGCAGCCACCGTGACCTGGGCCAAGGAACTGGCGCGCTACGGTATTCGCGTGGCGGGGATTGCGCCGGGCTTTATCGAAACCGAGATGACGCTGGGCATGAAGCCGGAAGCGCTGGAGAAAATGACCGCCGGGATTCCGCTCAAGCGCATGGGCAAACCGGATGAGATCGCCCATTCGGCAGCCTACATTTTCGAGAACGACTACTACACCGGCCGGATTCTGGAGATGGATGGCGGGTTGCGGATTTAAGTCCACCGCATAACCAATGTGAGAGCGGGCTTGCTCGCGAATGCGGCGTGTCATTCAACAGATAAGTTGACTGATCTACCGCATTCGCGAGCAAGCCCGCTCCCACAGGGGATTGTGTTTCTTCTGTGATTAATCGTCGCTAATGGTGATATTCGGCATCGCCGGGGTTGCCGCTTCTTGCAACACAATCCGCGCGCCGACATGGCGGGCCAGTTCCTGGTAAACCAGCGCAATCGGGCTGTCCGGTTCGGCGATCACGGTTGGCTTGCCGCCATCAGCCTGTTCGCGAATGGCCATCGCCAGCGGCAGCGACGCCAGCAATTCAACGCCATATTGAGTGGCCAGTTTCACGCCGCCGCCCTCACCGAACAGATGCTCGGCATGCCCGCAGTTGGAGCAGATGTGCACGGCCATGTTTTCCACCACGCCCAGCACCGGAATGTTGACCTTACGGAACATTTCGACGCCTTTGCGTGCGTCGAGCAGGGCCAGGTCCTGCGGCGTGGTGACGATCACTGCACCCGCCACCGGGACTTTCTGGGCCAGGGTCAGCTGGATGTCGCCGGTGCCTGGCGGCATGTCGATGACCAGGTAATCGAGATCGCCCCACGCGGTTTGTGTCACCAGTTGCAACAGCGCACCGGAGACCATCGGGCCGCGCCAGACCATCGGCGTGTTGTCGTCGGTCAGGAACGCCATGGACATCACTTCAACGCCATGGGACTCAATCGGCACGAACCACTTCTGATCCTTGACCTTCGGTCGGGTGCCTTCGGGAATGCCAAACATGATGCCCTGGCTCGGACCGTAGATGTCGGCGTCGAGAATCCCGACCTTGGCGCCTTCACGGGCCAGCGCCAGCGCCAGGTTGGCGGCGGTGGTGGACTTGCCTACGCCGCCCTTGCCGGACGCCACGGCGACAACGTTCTTGACGTTGGCCAGGCCCGGAATCTGTGCCTGGGCCTTGTGCGCGGCGATGACGCTGGTGATGTCGACACGAGCACTGCTCACGCCGTCGAGGTTCTGGATGGCCATTTCCAACATCTGAGCCCAGCCACTTTTGAACAGGCCGGCGGCGTAACCGAGTTCCAGCTGGACGCTGACGCGATCACCCTGGATGTCGATATTGCGCACGCACCCGGCGCTGACCGGGTCCTGGTTCAGGTAAGGGTCGGTGTATTGGCGAAGGACGGCTTCCACCGCTGCGCGATTGACGGCGCTCATGGGCAACTCCGATAACAAGACTGGAAAATCAGGCGGGTATCGTACCTGTTCTACAGGCCGGACGGCATGCTTTCAGGATGTGACAATTATCCGGTGACCACACGCATTCTGTAGCAGCTGGCGAAGCCTGCGTTCGGCTGCGCAGCAGTCGCCAAACCGGACACCGCGCACTGCCTGAAACACCTCCGTGTCCGATTTTACGACTGCTGCGCAGCCGAACGCAGGCTTCGCCAGCTGCTACAAGGGACCGTGATGGCCTGTGCCGGGGGTGAAAAATATGCGCCAGCGCTTTATAGTGGCCGACCTCCGTTTCATCAAGTAGCCGAGCCCCATGTCCGAGCCACGCAAGATCCTCGTCACCAGCGCCCTGCCCTATGCCAATGGTTCGATCCATCTTGGCCACATGCTGGAATACATCCAGACCGACATGTGGGTGCGCTTCCAGAAGCACCGCGGCAATCAATGCATTTATGTCTGCGCCGACGACGCTCACGGCTCGGCCATCATGCTGCGCGCGGAAAAGGAAGGCATCACCCCGGAACAACTGATCGCCAACGTCCAGGCTGAACACAGCGCCGACTTTGCCGACTTCTTGGTGGACTTCGACAATTTCCACTCCACTCACGCCGAAGAAAACCGTGAGCTGTCGAGCCAGATCTACCTGAAGCTGCGCGACGCCGGGCACATTGCCCAGCGCTCGATCACGCAGTACTTCGACCCGGAAAAGAAAATGTTCCTGGCCGACCGCTTCATCAAGGGCACCTGCCCGAAATGCGGCACGGAAGACCAGTACGGCGACAACTGCGAAAAATGCGGTGCGACCTACGCCCCAACCGACCTGAAGGATCCGAAGTCGGCAATCTCTGGCGCCACCCCGGTGCTCAAGGATTCCCAGCACTTCTTCTTCAAACTGCCGGACTTCCAGGAAATGCTCCAGGCCTGGACCCGCAGCGGCACCCTGCAAGACGCCGTGGCGAACAAGATCGCCGAGTGGCTGGACGCCGGCCTGCAACAGTGGGACATCTCCCGCGATGCGCCGTACTTCGGTTTCGAGATCCCAGGCGAGCCAGGCAAGTATTTCTACGTGTGGCTGGACGCGCCGATTGGCTACATGGCCAGTTTCAAGAACCTCTGCGCCCGTCGTCCGGACCTGGATTTCGACGCGTTCTGGGCCAAGGATTCGACCGCCGAGCTGTACCACTTCATCGGCAAGGACATCGTCAACTTCCACGCGCTGTTCTGGCCGGCAATGCTTGAAGGCGCGGGTTTGCGCAAGCCGACCGGCATCAACGTGCACGGCTACCTGACCGTCAACGGTCAGAAAATGTCCAAGTCCCGCGGCACCTTCGTCAAGGCGCGGACTTACCTTGATCATCTGTCGCCGGAATACCTGCGTTACTACTACGCGGCCAAGCTGGGCCGTGGTGTCGACGACCTCGACTTGAACCTCGAAGACTTCGTGCAGAAGGTCAACTCCGACCTGGTGGGCAAAGTCGTCAACATCGCCAGCCGTTGCGCCGGTTTCATCCAGAAAGGCAACGCCGGTGTGCTGGTGGCAGGTAATGCCGCGCCGGAACTGACCGACGCGTTCCTCGCGGCTGCGCCAAGCATCGCCGACGCCTACGAGGCTCGCGACTTCGCTCGCGCCATGCGCGAAATCATGGGCCTGGCCGACCGCGCCAACGCCTGGATCGCCGACAAGGCGCCGTGGTCGCTGAACAAACAGGAAGGCAAGCACGACGAAGTCCAGGCCATCTGCGCCCTGGGCATCAACCTGTTCCGCCAACTGGTGATCTTCCTCAAGCCGGTACTGCCGCTGCTGGCCGCCGACGCCGAGGCATTCCTGAATGTCGCGCCGCTGACCTGGAACGACCACGCCACGCTGCTGAGCAATCATCAGTTGAACGAGTTCAAACCGTTGATGACCCGCATCGACCCGGTAAAAGTCCAAGCCATGACCGACGCCTCGAAAGAAGACCTGACCGCCAGCGCTACCGACACCGGTGAAACTGCACCGGCCGGCAACGGTGAACTAATCAAGGAACCGCTGTCGCCGGAAATCGAGTTCGATGCGTTTGCCGCTGTTGACCTGCGGGTTGCGCTGATCCTCAAGGCCGAAGCCGTGGAAGGTGCGGATAAACTGCTGCGCCTGACCCTGGACATCGGTGACGAGCAACGCAACGTGCTTTCCGGGATCAAGAGCGCTTACCCGGATCCGTCCAAGCTCGAAGGTCGCCTGACGATGATGATCGCCAACCTCAAGCCGCGCAAAATGAAGTTCGGGATTTCCGAAGGCATGGTGATGGCGGCCGGTCCTGGCGGTGAAGAAATCTACCTGCTGAGCCCCGACAGCGGCGCCAAGCCGGGTCAGCGCATCAAGTAAGTACTTTGCTGAACAAATCCCACAGTCGTGCCTGGCGTGACTGTGGGATTTTCATGTCTGGCCCATACTATCTCTGAGCTTGGGCTCCTCCCTGCAGGAGCTGTCGAGTGAAACGAGGCTGCGATCTTTTGATCTTGCTTTTAAAAAGATCAAGATCAAAAGATCGCAGCCTCGTTTCACTCGACAGCTCCTACAGGTTCAACATCAGCCCAACGATTTGTGGATACGGACGCTCAGGTAGACAGATCATGACCGAACTGCTCCTTACGCTTATCAGCGCCGCCCTGATCAACAACCTCGTGTTGCAGTGGCCGCTGGGCGTCGATCCGTTGTTGGGTTCGGAGCAAAGGCAGGTCCACGCACTGGGCATTGCCACGGCGAGCCTGATGCTGATCGTCGGTATGCTCGGTTACGCGCTCTACCATTGGTTACTGGTGCCACTGGAGCTGACGAGCCTGCGCCTGTTCGTGTTCCTGCCATTGAGCGTTTTGCTGATCGCCCCGCTGCTGCAGCTGCTGTCGCGATTACTGCCAAAACTTCCGTTCGAAGGCCTCTGGCCGTTGCTGCTGGGTAACGCCGGTGTGCTCGGGCTGACCTTGCTCAACGCCGGGGACGACCAGGGATTTTTCCACGCCACGGCCTTGAGCCTTGGCGCGGGGTTGGGTTTCTGGCTGGTATTGAGCCTGTTTAATGACCTGCACCAGCGCACACGTGACAACGATGTTCCCCTGCCCTTTCGTGGCTTGCCGATCCAATTGATCGGCGCCGGACTGATCGCAGTGGCCTTTCTCGGATTCAGTGGACTGATCAAAACATGAGTCTGACTCAACGCATCGACGCCCTCCTGCCCCAGACCCAATGCGGCAAGTGCGGCCATCCCGGATGCAAGCCCTACGCCGAAGGCATTGCCAGCGGCGAGTCGATCAACAAGTGCCCGCCGGGCGGTAGCGAAACCATCGCCGCCCTCGCTGAACTGTTGAAAGTGCCGGTGCTGGAACTGGACATCAGTCGCGGTTCGGCACCGGCGCAGATTGCCTATATTCGCGAAGCTGAATGCATTGGCTGCACCAAGTGCATCCAGGCTTGCCCGGTGGACGCCATCGTTGGCGCGGCGAAACTGATGCACACCGTGATCGTCGATGAATGCACCGGTTGCGACCTGTGCGTGGCGCCGTGCCCGGTGGACTGCATCGAAATGCACCCGTTGCCGCTGGCCACGGTGCTGCCGATTGTCGGCGGCCTGGCGTTCAGCCTTGAAGAACAACGAGCCCGGGCCACCAAGCGCAACCGTGCACGGCGTCGGTTCGAACAACGAAACGCCCGACTGCAACGTGAAGAACAACAGAAAGTCGCCGAGCGCGAAGCCCGCGCCCAACGTGCAGCGCAACCCAGCGAAGTGACGCTCAATCCGGTGCAGGCCGCCCTTGATCGAGTCCGTGCGCAGAAAGCCGCGACCGCTGATGCAGCGCTGAAAAAAGCCAAGATCGACGTGGCGATGAGTCGCGCACAATTGAACAAATCACTGAAGGCGTTCGGGCATCCGCCGACCTTCGAGCAGCAGTCGCAATTGATCGTGCTGCAACAGCAATTCGAAGCGGCCGAACGAGCACTGGCGCAATTGGAAAGCAGCGCACCGCCAGCTCCGGCACCGGTTGCCCCGGCAAAAGATGCAGAGCTGAAACGCGCAAAAATCCAGTTGGCCATGCGCCGCGCCGAATTGAAAAAAGCGCAAACCAACGAAGCTCCGGCGCAGCAGATCGAGGCATTGGAGCAAGCGTTGAAAGACGCCGAACAGGCCTTGCACGATGCGGAAGCCGTCAGCGATCAACCGTTACCTGATTTGCAGCGTGTCGAAAAACGTCCTATCGACAAGCAGCTCCGACAGCTCAAAACCGAATTGGCCTACGCCCGCGCCGACGTCAGCAAACTGGAGCGACAACCTGATACGCCTGCCGAGTTGATGGACAAGGCCCGCGCCCGACTGCTGGAAGCCGAACGTCTAGTGGAGGCTTATGTCGCCCCTTGAGTCGGTAGACGAACGCCTTCAGCAGGCCATGAAGCTGGTATTGCTGGCCACCGTGCCGGGGACGCTGGCGTTGTTTTGGCTGTACGGCTGGGGCGTATTGATCAACCTGATTCTGACCGCGATACCGGCGCTGGCGGTGGAAGCCGCCGTGCTGAAGCTACGCCAACGTGCCATCCAGCCGACCTTGAGCGACGGCAGTGCCTTGGTCACCGCGACGTTGCTGGCGTTGGCGTTGCCGCCCTATTGCCCGTGGTGGCTGACGGTCAGTGCGGCGGCCGCCGCGATGCTGTTCGGGAAACATCTGTATGGCGGCGTCGGCAAGAACCCGTTCAACCCGGCCATGCTCGGTTTCGCCCTGGTGCTGGTGAGTTTTCCGCAGCCGATGACCCATTGGCCGACATCCCATGCCATGGACCTGCTCGGTGGTCTGCAACAGATCTTCGGCTTCAGTTTCAGCCAGACGCCGGATGCCTGGGTCCAGGCCACGGCACTGGACAGCCTGCGCATCAACAAAAGCCTCACCATGGATGAGCTGTTCGCCGGCAATTCGGCGTTCGGCCACTTTGGCGGGCGCGGCGTGGAATGGGTCAACCTGGCGTTTCTGGCAGGCGGTGCCTTCCTGCTGCAACAGCGGGTGTTCAGTTGGCATGCACCGGTGGGCATGCTCGCCAGTCTGTTCGTCATCAGCCTGCTGTGCTGGAACGGCTCGGGCTCGGACTCACACGGTTCGCCGCTGTTTCACCTGCTGACTGGCGCGAGCATGCTCGGTGCTTTCTTTATCGTCACGGAGCCGGTGTCTGGCGCCAAAAGCCCTGGCGCCCGGATGATGTTCGGCGCGGGTGTGGGACTGTTGACTTACCTGATTCGCACCTGGGGCGGTTACCCGGACGGCGTGGCCTTTGCCGTGTTGCTGATGAACCTCTGTGTACCGGCGCTGGAGCGGTTTGTCGCCGGCCGCCAGGAGCGAGGCGCACCATGAGCCGGGCGACCAGCGTTGTGACATTGGTGTTGTTGGCCGGCCTGGGAATTGGCGCGACCTACCTTGTGCAACACACCAGTGCCGAGCGCATTGCCACCGAACAACGGCTGATCGACAGTCGCACGCTGCTGGATATGTTGCCGCCTGAGAGTTACGACAATCAGCCGCTGGAAAAGCCACTGGTCCTCGACAATACCTCGCTGAGCAACAGCACATTGCTGACGGGTTACTTGGCAACCAAGGCTAGCCAACCCAGTGCCGTATTGTTGCGTAGCCAGACTGTGGGCTACACCAGCACCATCGAGTTGCTGATTGTCATCGACGCCAACGGCAAACTGCTCGGCGTCAAAACCCTCAAGCAGGCGGAAACCCCGGGCCTGGGCGGACGTCTCGCCGATTGGCCGAACGCCTGGCTGCACCTCTTCACCGGCAAGTCGCGCACAGATCCCGCTGACAACGGCTGGGCGCTGAAAAAGGATCAGGGACAATTCGATCAAATGGCCGGAGCGACCACCACCTCGCGAGCGGTGATCAACGCTATTCATGATGCGTTGCGCTACTTTGATGAGCATCGGCAACAGCTGGTCGGGAGCGTCGTCCATGAATAAAGCCTCTGTGCAGAACTCGTTGATGCTGGCGCCACTGATCGGCGCCACTAATTCCCTGATGACCGCCCTGGGCGTGTGGTTGATGTTCGTGGTGGTGATTGCTGCGTACGGCACAGGAATGGCCCCCTTACGCGTCCGACTTGTCCCGTGGACACGCGTGCCGGCCGGCGTTCTGCTGGCAGCCGCGCTGACCAGTTGCGCTGAACTCGTCGGGCAAGCCTGGTCGCTGCAATGGCAGCAACATCTGGGGTTGTATGCCGGACTGATTGCCTTGCAATGCGTCGTGTTGGACAGCAATGAATTTTTCCAGAGCCCCTGGCGCGATCGCTTGCGCCTGTGTGGCCTGTTCGGGGCGCTGATGATGAGCATGGGGTTGCTGCGCGAACTCGTCGGCAACGGCACTGTGGGCGCGCATCTGTCCTGGCTGGTCGGCGGGCTGGATTGGCCCGGCTGGATACTGACCGCTGACGGTGGCTTGCGCCTGGCCACACTGGTCCCCGGCGGATTTATTCTGCTGGGGCTGCTGATCGCTGCGAAACAGGCTTGGCTTCGCCTCTCAAATTGACCGCTTTCGAGGAAACGCATCACCCATGAATGCCGCAAAACGTTACGAAATCTTCCGCCGGCTGCACGAAGACAACCCGGAACCGAAGACCGAACTGGCCTACTCCTCTGCGTTTGAATTGCTGATCGCGGTGATTCTTTCAGCGCAGTCCACCGATGTCGGCGTCAACAAGGCCACGGCGAAGCTGTATCCGGTGGCCAACACCCCCGCCGCGATTTATGCCTTGGGGGTCGAAGGGCTGACGGAGTACATCAAGACTATTGGCCTGTTCAACAGCAAGGCCAAGAACGTGATCGAGACCTGTCGCCTGCTGGTGGAAAAACACGGCGGCGAAGTGCCTCAGACCCGTGAGGAGCTGGAGGCCTTGCCCGGCGTCGGCCGCAAGACCGCCAACGTGGTGCTCAATACGGCATTCCGTCAACTGACCATGGCCGTGGACACCCATATCTTCCGGGTCAGCAACCGTACCGGGATTGCTCCCGGCAAGAATGTGGTCGAGGTGGAAAACAAGCTGATGAAATTCGTGCCCAAGGAGTTTCTGCTCGATTCACATCACTGGCTGATCCTCCACGGGCGCTACGTTTGCCTGGCCCGCAAGCCCCGCTGCGGCAGTTGCCGAATCGAGGACTTGTGCGAATACAAGCAAAAGACCTCCGACGATTGAGGCGCTATTAAAATTATTGATTCACCGATTGAAAAAATCTTTTTTACCCGCCGGGAGAATGTCGATATAAGGAGCGCCAAAGGCAGTCTTAGCCTGGAGTAACAAAATGAGCACTGGCAAAGAGCAATTGGACGTAGAAGACGACTTCACCCCCGTTGAAGCCGATGACGCTGAACCGGTGGTTGAAGTGGCAAAAACCAACCTGAGCAAGCGCCGCACCATCGACAATCTGCTGGAGGAGCGCCGACTGCAGAAGCAATTGGCCGATTACGATTTTGATCTATGACACCTGAAAGCCTCCCGAAACGGAGGCTTTTTACTGTGTGCCGTCATACCAGGCCATTGCGCTGGGCCAGTTCGATCAAGTCCACCAGCGAGCGAGCATTGAGCTTCAACAACAAACGAGTCTTGTAGGTACTGACCGTCTTGTTGCTGAGGAACATTCCATCGGCAATTTCCTTGTTTGTCTTTCCACGGGCCAGTTGTTGCAACACCATCATTTCCCGCCCCGACAAACGATCCACCATATCGGCTTCACTGGCGTTGCCAAGACTGGAGCGAACGGTATGCAAGGCTTGATTGGGAAAGTAACTGTAGCCCGACAATACCGCCTTGATAGCGCTCAGCAATTCAGTCAGGTCCTGTTGTTTGCAAACATAACCGGCGGCCCCCGATTGCATACAACGCATTGAAAAGTGTCCCGGCGCCTGGGAAGTCAGCACTAGCACTTTCAACGGCAGCGCCACCGATGTCAGACGCGCGATGACTTCCAGCCCGTCCAGTTTCGGTATACCAATATCCAGAATGACAATATCCGGCATATGTTCGCGGGCTAGTTGTAATGCATCCACACCATTGTCTGTTTCTGCGATGACTTCGTAGCCATGACGTTCCATTAGCAAACGCACCGCAAGACGAATGACAGGGTGATCATCCACGATCAGCACTTTATTCATGGGCAAGTCCAATTTTCGCTGTTCGAATTTTTAGAGCCCGCACAATAGCCTAGTCGTTTCACCCGTGGCATGGCGTACCCCCCGAGCATCCACACCGAGAGACATTCCCTACAAGCAACAAGGATGATTCCTACAAAAAAACCTTGAATGTATTGAGGCCGAAACTGTGAACTCTTAAGAATCCCTGACATCAGGTTCATTTTTTTGTATCGGCTTACAACCACACCGTACAGAACCGACAACCCCGTAACACCTCCAGCGTTCTTTGCCTACAGGCCAATGCTGAAAGGCAACGGATATTGTCACCTTCAAAATCCGCCACATAACACAAGCTGTTAAATACCGACTTATCAGCAGAAGACCTTGTGTAATTCATGACATAAACTTTTGAAACAAGAACACCCAACATATAACAACAATGAGAACCACATTTACTCTATATAGTCATTCTTATCAGGCTGGACGAATCTCCTACAACAACCAGCCCTCTGAAACCGACGACTACCAGTTACTTTATCCATACGAGAAAAAGCCATTATTCCACGAGTGTAAAACATGAAAAGACTCAAAAGAAGGATCTCGAATCCGATGACCATTATTGCGATATTTGCAGCAATTTCTGAAACCTCCGCCGCTGTCTCCCTGCCGTTTCTCGATAACGACGAACGGGAAATCTATGTCTGGTTTTTAATCAGCTTTCCATTTTACTTACTCTTTCTTTTTTTCCTCACGCTCAACTTCAACTATCGATCGCTTTACGCCCCCTCTGACTTTGATAAAGACAAGTCCTTTATAAAAGCCAGTGATAACGCCGGGCGCCCGGCCACTCCCGGCTTTTCAACCAGGGCAAAGAGGTTTCGTCACTGGTTCTGGAGTGCCCAGGACCCACCGACCCCGATCCATCTGCACACAGGCATCCGGGAGCAGCACAGCGTCTATCTGCCAGGGCGATTGAAAGGATTGAGCATCGTCGATACTCGCGGGATGGATACTCAGGCGGGCTACACCACCTTGATGCAGAAAATCCGCAAACCACACAGTCACCCCATAAAGGTGATCGTGTTTCTTGCTTGCAGCGAGTCTGAGAAGTTACTGAAGGAAGGCGCACTCAAGCGTTCAAAGCTGAAAAGAACAGGCACACGCGAACCCTTCTGCATTGTTTACAACTTGAGCTCACAGGGCGTGACGGTGCTGGATCAGATGCTTGATGAGTGATCAGGAGAGTATTGCTGAATAGATCGCAAAGAGTTGTGGCCCTGTCAATGACAGGGCCACAGCTTCATTTACTACGGCAAAGGTCTCAGAACAGCTTGCGGCCTTTGTTGGCAGCAATACGCATGCGCAAGGCGTTGAGCTTGATGAAGCCCGCCGCATCGGCCTGGTTGTAGGCGCCGCCGTCTTCTTCGAAGGTAGCGATGTTGGCGTCGAACAACGATTCGTCGGACTTGCGGCCGGTGACGATCACGTTGCCTTTGTACAGCTTCAGGCGAACCACACCGTTCACGTGAGCCTGGGAAGCGTCGATCATCTGTTGCAGCATCAGACGCTCAGGGCTCCACCAGTAACCGGTGTAGATCAGGCTGGCGTATTTCGGCATCAGCTCGTCTTTGAGGTGAGCCACTTCGCGGTCCAGGGTGATCGATTCGATCGCACGGTGAGCGCGCAGCATGATGGTGCCGCCAGGGGTTTCGTAGCAGCCACGGGACTTCATGCCCACGTAACGGTTCTCGACGATGTCGAGACGGCCGATGCCGTGTTCGCCACCGATACGGTTCAGGGTCGCCAGCACGGTGGCCGGAGTCATTTCGACGCCGTCCAGCGCGACGATGTCGCCGTTGCGGTAGGTCAGTTCGAGGTACTGAGCCTTGTCTGGAGCCTTCTCCGGGGAGACGGTCCATTTCCACATGTCTTCTTCGTGCTCGGTCCAGGTGTCTTCCAGCACGCCGCCTTCATAGGAGATGTGCAGCAGGTTGGCATCCATCGAGTACGGGGATTTTTTCTTGCCGTGGCGCTCGATCGGGATGTTGTGCTTTTCAGCGTAATCCATCAGCTTTTCACGGGAGAGCAGGTCCCACTCGCGCCAAGGGGCGATCACTTTCACGCCTGGCTTGAGTGCGTAGGCACCCAGTTCGAAACGCACCTGGTCGTTGCCCTTGCCGGTCGCGCCGTGGGAAATGGCGTCAGCGCCGGTTTCGTTCGCGATTTCGATCAGGCGTTTGGCAATCAACGGACGAGCGATGGAAGTACCCAGCAGGTACTCGCCTTCGTAAACGGTGTTGGCACGGAACATCGGGAACACGAAATCACGCACGAATTCTTCGCGCAGATCGTCGATGTAGATTTCTTTTACGCCCATGGCCTGAGCCTTGGCGCGGGCCGGTTCGACCTCTTCGCCCTGACCCAGGTCAGCGGTGAAGGTCACTACTTCACAGTTATAAGTATCCTGCAGCCACTTGAGGATCACCGAAGTGTCCAGGCCGCCGGAATACGCCAGAACGACCTTGTTTACGTCCGCCATGCCATCACTCCACGGGGTTTACGGAAAGCCGTGAAGTCTACCGCTCATACGGAATAATTTACAGTACCGCGACAGCTTATGACGACGAAGCGACAGATTCTTACGAGAGCGCGACGATGACCGCCGAGTCAGGATGTAGCCGCCGCGCCTGCCGAAGCAGTGGCCGGCGCCGTCGGTTTCTCGGTCGGAGCAACCCGCTCAAGACGCACCGCGACCCGGCGATTCTTGGCCCGGTTGGTCGCATTGGTGTTCGGCGCCAGCGGGTAGCGTTCGCCGTGGAAACGCATGGTGATCTGCGATTCCTGGATGCCATTGGCCTTGAAGAAATCCATCACCGCCAATGCGCGGCGGCGTGACAATTCGCGGTTGGTCAGGCGATTGCCGCTGTTGTCGGAGTGACCGTCGAGTTCGATGTGATTAACCGTCGGATCGGCCTTCATGAACTCCAGCATGACCTGCAGCTTGGCCTTGGCCTGCGGATCCAGATCGACACCTTCGCCGGGGAAACCGACTTCGGATTGCTTCACCTGCTCGAAATTCTGCGGCAACAGCTTGGCCACACAACCCTGATAATCATTGAAAGCCTTGCTGAACTTGACCGGCAGCAGGCGAACTTCAGACACCCGGCCATCGCCGGACGCGCGCCGGATCACCGGGCTGCGACCGTCCATCAAGCCACTGATCAGGCGCCCGGCCTGCACTTGCGAACTGTTGAACAGCACGTTGCCGCTGCCGATGTTCACCGACCCCAGGTTGATGTCGCCACGTCCCGGTTGCCATGGCGCAGCGGCCGCCAGCAAGGTCGCGGAGCCACCGCCAATCACCGAGTTGTAGGCTTTGAGACGAAAAATCGCCTGCTCACCCGCACGACGCACGAACTCGCCGGAACCGAAATCGGTAATCGGCTGGGCCAGTCGGCATTCGAACTTATCCCCTTCGACCGTCCACTCAATGCTCTCCAGACGGGTCTGGAAAGTGAGCGCCATCGCGGGAAGGCTGGCAAACACACTGAGCAAGGCTAAATAACGCTGGCGCACGGGAGGCTCCACTGGCTTCTACAACAAAAAGACCGACACATACGTTTACGGCATACCTATTGGATATCGGAAGCTTGCTGCAAAACTTGATAGCGAGTGCCTGAGAGAGTCTTTTCCGGTAGCATTCCCCTCAGTTTGACCCGCCTGGAATCCCCTCATGTCCGACCGCCTGACCCTGCTGCGTCCCGACGACTGGCATATTCATCTTCGCGATGGTGCTGTTTTGTCCAATACCGTTGCGGATGTCGCGCGCACCTTTGGTCGCGCCATCATCATGCCCAACCTGGTACCTCCGGTGCGCAACGCCGCTGAAGCCGACGGCTATCGCCAGCGGATTCTCGCTGCACGCCCGGCCGGCAGTCGTTTCGAACCGCTGATGGTGCTGTACCTGACCGACCGCACCCAGCCCGAAGAAATTCGTGAAGCCAAGGCCAGCGGTTTCGTTCACGCCGCCAAGCTGTACCCGGCCGGCGCCACCACCAACTCGGATTCTGGCGTCACCAGCATCGACAAGATTTTCCCGGCGATCGAGGCCATGGCCGAAGTCGGGATGCCGTTGTTGATCCACGGTGAAGTCACCCGTGGCGATGTCGACGTGTTCGATCGCGAAAAAATCTTCATCGATGAGCACATGCGCCGTGTGGTCGAGCGTTTCCCGACGCTCAAAGTGGTGTTCGAACACATCACCACCGCCGATGCCGTTCAGTTCGTCAACGCGGCTCCGGCCAACGTCGGCGCAACCATCACTGCTCATCACCTGTTGTACAACCGCAACCACATGCTGGTTGGCGGGATTCGGCCGCACTTCTACTGCCTGCCGATTCTCAAGCGCAACACGCACCAGGAAGCCCTGCTCGACGCCGCCACCAGCGGCAGCGAGAAGTTCTTCCTCGGCACCGACTCGGCGCCGCATGCCCAGCATGCCAAAGAAGCCGCTTGCGGCTGTGCCGGTTGCTACACCGCTTATGCTGCGATCGAGATGTACGCCGAGGCCTTCGAACAGCGCAATGCGCTGGACAAGCTCGAAGCCTTCGCCAGTCTCAATGGCCCGCGCTTCTATGGCCTGCCGGTGAACACCGATCGCATTACCCTGGTCCGCGAAGAGTGGACCGCCCCAACCAGCCTGCCATTTGGCGAGCTGACCGTAATCCCGCTGCGCGCCGGTGAAAAACTGCGCTGGCGCCTGCTGGAGGAACACGCGTGAGTGAAGACCATTTCGACGACGAACAGGACGGTCAAGGCGGTGGAGGCGGTCCTCGTCATCCAATGGCTGCCAGATTCCGTGGCTACCTGCCGGTTGTCGTCGACGTAGAAACCGGTGGTTTCAACTCGGCCACCGACGCCCTGCTGGAAATTGCCGCGACCACCATCGCCATGGATGAAAAAGGGTTTGTTTACCCCGATCACACCTACTTCTTTCGCGTAGAACCGTTTGAAGGCGCGAACATCGAAGCGGCCGCCCTGGAATTCACCGGGATCAAGCTCGATCACCCGCTGCGCATGGCCGTGAGTGAAGAAACCGCCCTGACCGATATCTTCCGCGGCATCCGCAAGGCCCTGAAAGCCAACGGTTGCAAGCGGGCGATCCTGGTCGGGCACAACAGCAGCTTCGACCTGGGCTTCCTCAACGCCGCTGTCGCGCGCCTGGACATGAAACGCAACCCGTTTCATCCGTTCTCCAGCTTCGACACTGCAACCCTCGCTGGCCTGGCTTACGGTCAAACCGTGCTGGCCAAGGCCTGCCAGGCAGCCGATATCGACTTTGACGGTCGCGAGGCTCACTCGGCTCGCTACGACACCGAGAAGACGGCCGAGCTGTTCTGCGGCATCGTCAATCGCTGGAAGCAAATGGGCGGCTGGGAAGACTTCAACGACTGATCCGGTCGAAGGGTTTTATCCCGCCCACAAAAAAACCGGCCTCGCGGCCGGTTTTTTTATGCCTGACGCTTGGGCTTACAGCGCCGCAGCGTGCTCGGTCAGGTAAGCCGCAACACCTTCGGTGGAAGCGGTCATGCCTTTGTCGCCTTTTTTCCAGTTGGCAGGGCAAACTTCGCCGTGCTCTTCGTGGAATTGCAGTGCGTCGACCAGACGGATCAGCTCTTCCATGTTACGGCCCAGTGGCAGGTCGTTGATGATCTGCGAACGGACAACGCCTTTGTCGTCGATCAGGAATGCGCCACGGAAAGCAACGCCGTCAGCGGACTGAACGTCGTAGGCTTTCATGATTTCCTGCTTGATGTCAGCAGCCATGGTGTAGCGAACCTGGCCAATACCGCCATTGTTCACCGGGGTGTTGCGCCATGCGTTGTGGGTGAAATGCGAGTCGATCGACACAGCAACCACTTCAACGTTGCGCGCCTTGAAGTCAGCCATGCGGTTGTCCAGAGCGATCAGCTCGGACGGGCAAACGAAGGTGAAGTCCAGTGGGTAGAAGAACACCAGGCCGTATTTGCCTTTGATAGCCGACGACAGGGTGAAGCTGTCTACGATCTCGCCGTTGCCGAGTACGGCCGGTACGGTGAAGTCTGGAGCTTGTTTGCCTACGAGTACGCTCATTGAATATCTCCTGGTCTATTAACGTGAAGAACTGGATTCGCATCAGCCTGCCACCCTCAGGCGACAGCCCTGTGACACGATCCCCTTCGCAAGGACCGACCATCATACACGGCGTTTTTGAGCTGTCCTTAACGGATTTTCAGCAGCGCGCTAAATTCGGACTGTTACGGTTACTGTCGTAATGCCATGTCGAAAACCGTTCGTCAGCCATAGGCGCTTATAACGCGAAGCTTTCAGAAAGCACTTTGACAATCATTCTCGTTAACATTAAGATCCATCGCAATTGAGTCACAACCAGCGACGGTTCTCACTTATGTATGTCTGCCTCTGCACTGGCGTCACCGACGGTCAAATCCGCGATGCAATCTATGAAGGTTGCTGCAGCTATAAAGAAGTCCGTCAGGCCACCGGCGTAGCTAGCCAATGCGGTAAATGCGCCTGCCTTGCCAAGGAAGTGGTGCGCGAAACCCTGACCAAGCTGCAAACCGCCCAGGCCGCGATTCCATTTCCTGTTGAATTTACTGCCGCATAATTACCGTATTTCAAAGAACCGGACTAATGTCCGGTTTTTTTATGCCCGAAAATCAACCGCTTAGGCGCTAGACGCGGAACACAAACATTCTTATTCCGATTAATTTTCATATAACTTTCAATAACTTAGGTTTGACACTCTTAATTACGCGGCTCAAACTCTGCCTTATAGTCAGTTAATACAGGGCAGGACCCCATCATGAAAGGCGACATTACAGTCATCCAGCATCTCAACAAGATCCTTGCCAATGAGCTGGTCGCGATCAATCAATACTTTCTGCATGCACGCATGTACGAAGATTGGGGTCTGAACAAGCTCGGCAAGCACGAATACCACGAATCCATCGACGAGATGAAACACGCGGACAAGCTGATCAAGCGCATCCTGTTCCTTGAAGGCCTGCCGAACGTCCAGGACTTGGGCAAGCTGCAGATCGGCGAACACACCCAGGAAATGCTTGAGTGCGACCTGCGTATCGAACGCACCGGCCACGCTGACCTCAAGGTCGCGATCGCGCATTGCGAAACCGTCGGCGACTTCGGCAGCCGTGAACTGCTTGAAGATATCCTTGAATCCGAAGAAGAACATATCGACTGGTTGGAAACCCAACTGGGCCTGATCGATAAAGTCGGTCTTGAGAACTACCTGCAATCGCAGATGGGCGAAGAGTAAAGTAGCGTTCGCTAAACTCGAGCCACTAAAAAGCCCCGCCCTCTTGTGAGGTGCGGGGCTTTTTTATGACTGCGTCTGTAGGAGCGATGCTTGCTCGCGAAGAACGATAACGCGGTATTTCTGATAAACCGTGTCATCGTTCTTCGCGGGCAAGCCTCGCTCCTACAGGAGGCAGATCGGGTCGCTCCCCTTAGGGAACGCCGGATCAGGCTTCGGTCTTGGCGGCAGCTGCTTTTTCAACAGCCGCTTTGATCGTGGCCTGCAACGAACCGTCAGCAGCCATTTCAGTCATGATGTCGCTACCGCCGACCAGCTCACCACCAACCCACAGCTGCGGGAAGGTTGGCCAGTTGGCGTATTTTGGCAGGTTGGCGCGAATTTCCGGGTTCTGCAGGATGTCCACGTACGCGAACTTCTCGCCACACGCCATAACGGACTGCGCGGCTTTCGCGGAGAAGCCACACTGTGGGGCATTCGGCGAGCCTTTCATGTAAAGCAGAATGGTGTTGTTAGCAATCTGCTCTTTAATCGTTTCGATGATATCCATGGAGCACCTCGGCTGAACTTTCCGACTCAAGGGTCGGCACGGTGGCGCATTGTAACGGAAACCCGAGCGCCATGCTCGGTCTCCCCGACAGACTCGATCAAGCCGCCGCCACAGTTACCGGTACGCCGTTCAACGCCGCATTCCCCGACAACTCGTCGAGCTGACATTCATCAGTCAGGTCATTGGCGCTGGACCCCGGCTGGCTGCTGGCGATCGTCATCTGCACACCCGGTCGCGAATGCCCCCAACCGTGCGGAAGACTGACCACGCCTTTCATCATATCCAGGCTGCCAAGCACTTCAACTTCGATCACGCCGACCCGGGAACTGACCCGCACCCGCTGCCCGTCGTTGAGCCCACGGCTGGCCAGATCGTCCGGATGCATCAACAACTGATGCCGTGGCTTGCCCTTCACCAGACGGTGATAGTTGTGCATCCACGAGTTGTTACTGCGCACATGCCGGCGGCCAATCATCAACAACTCATCGGCGGCCGGAGCCTGCAATGCGGCAAAACGCGCCAGGTCAGCGAGGATCTCCGACGGCGCAGCCTGGACACGCTGATTCGGCGTCTTGAGCCGTGGCGCCAGGTTGGATTTGAGTGCGCCCAGATCAACACCGTGGGGATGATCGAACAGGGTCGCCAGCGACAATTTGTGCTCGGAAGCATCGCCATACAGCCCCATGCGCAAGCCACGGTCGATCATCTGCGCCGGAGCGATGGTCGGTTTGAGTTCCTTGCCGGTCTTCGCCGCAAACGCTTGAGCCAAACCGACGAAGATTTCCCAGTCGTGCAACGCGCCTTCCGGCTTGGCCAGGATCGCCCGGTTGAAGCGCGAGACGTTGCGCACTGCAAACATGTTGAACGTGGTGTCGTAGTGATCGTTTTCCAGAGCAGAAGTAGATGGCAGGATCAGGTCGGCGTATCGGGTGGTTTCATTAATGTACAAATCGATACTAACCATAAACTCCAGCCCGTCCAGCGCTTGCTCGAGTTGCCGGCCATTGGGTGTGGACAGCACCGGATTGCCCGCCACAGTGATCAGCGCCCGCACCTGCCCTTCCCCGCCGGTGAGCATTTCTTCGGCCAGCGCCGACACCGGTAGTTCGCCGCTGTACTCCGGCCGCCCGGACACCCGGCTCTGCCACCGATTGAAATGCCCGCCCGAGGTGGACGCCACCAGATCCACCGCCGGCTCCGTGCACAGCGCTCCGCCAACGCGGTCGAGGTTGCCGGTGACCAGGTTGATCAACTGCACGACCCAATGACACAACGTGCCGAAGGCCTGGGTCGAAACGCCCATGCGCCCGTAGCACACCGCTGTCGGCGCCGCCGCAAAGTCCCGGGCCAGTTGCCGGATCTGTTCGGCGGGCACCGCACACAACGGGCTCATCACCTCAGCAGTGAAGTTCGCGACCGCCTCACGCACCTCATCCAGACCGTCCACCGGCAGATGACTGTCGCGAGTCAGACCTTCAGCGAACAAGGTATTGAGCAGCCCGAACAACAGCGCTGCATCGCCGCCGGGACGCACGAACAAATGTTGATCGGCAATCGCTGCCGTTTCGCTGCGGCGCGGATCGACAACCACCACTTTGCCGCCACGGGCCTGAATCGCTTTCAGGCGTTTCTCGACATCCGGCACGGTCATGATGCTGCCGTTGGACGCCAGCGGATTACCGCCGAGGATCAGCATGAAATCGGTGTGATCGATGTCCGGGATCGGCAACAGCAAGCCGTGGCCGTACATCAAATGGCTGGTCAGGTGATGGGGCAACTGATCGACCGAGGTCGCGGAAAACCGGTTGCGGGTTTTCAGCAGCCCGAGAAAGTAATTGCTGTGGGTCATCAACCCATAATTGTGCACGCTGGGATTGCCTTGATAGACCGCCACCGCATTCTGCCCGTGACGCTCCTGAATCCCCGCCAGGCGTTCGGCTACGAGATTAAAGGCGTCTTCCCACGCGATTGGTTGCCATTCGCTGCCCACACGCTGCATCGGCTGATGCAGACGATCCGGATCGTTCTGAATGTCTTGCAGGGCCACAGCCTTGGGACAGATATGCCCGCGACTGAACGTATCCTGCGGATCACCTTTGATCGACGTGATCTGCACCCGACCTTCGGCCTCGGTGGTTTCGATGGTCAGGCCGCAAATGGCCTCGCACAGGTGGCAGGCACGGTGATGGAGAGTCTTGGTCATGGCCAGTCTCTGTCTTGTTCTGGGCGGGCAATGTCTGCCACGGGAACAAAACTATGGCGCGCGAACCGTCGCTGCGCCAGCGACGTTCGTCTTGTGAATCGGCGACCATCAGGCCAGCCGATGGCTGTGCGGATTCAGTTCGGCGGCAACCGGGGCGGCGCCTGCAGCTGGATCTCCTGAATGGTTTCGATCTGCTCGTGGGCGACATGCACGCCAGTGAGCTCGCCGATCAGTCGCCAGTGCTCATCAAGCCCTGCACTGATAGTGGCCATGCGGTCGATCATGCGTCGGCCGGCAGCTTTGGTCACTTCGTCGTCGCTGCGCATCAACTCGAAGGACATCGAGGTCATGGATGCGGTGAGATGGGTCAGGGAGCGGGCCGTGAGGCCGAGTAATTCCATTAACTGCTGTTCTTTCGATTCCATTCCGGAGGCTTCCTGCATCGTCGTGAAGTAGTTATAACCCAGCACTTTGCATTAGCAAATGTTTCAGACCAGACACACTATTCAGAAAGATCGAAGAAAACCTCACTAAGCTTGAGAAACCTTCAACGCTTTCTTTTTGAACGGCGAGGTAAGCGCCGTCCATATACCGCCGATGGCCAGCCAAAGCATGACGCCGGACCCGATCAGAATGATCGCTTTCTGGTTTGCCAGGATTCCCAATTGATGAGGTTCGGCTTGGTAGACCTGCAGCGCGATATCAATAACGCTCACTACGGTAAACCACGCGACCACCAATGCAGCTCCATGTTTGAGGTCAGGCGTGGATCGGGCCAGTAGTGAAACACTCAGGTAGATTCCAATAGCGATCAATCCGCCAATTACCAAAAATTGGGTCGAATCAATCTGCAATCGCATCATCCTTGAAATTCTTCACACCGATAAATGCGCCAACAATGGCCCCCACCACTGCGCTCGGAACGCCGGGGTAGATCGTATTCGCGATAATCGCGAAGCCCATGACGGTAGACAGCACGGCCATGTCAAACGCCGGAGACACGCGACGCAGGCGTGTCAGACCAATGTTTCCAGTTTTGTTGATCGGCATCTGGGGCACGCCCTCCTTGGTTGTTGACTTGATTCATTCGAAAATCCGCAATGGGCGGATGATACGGGACACCGGTCTCACTACCGGCAGGTAAAACCGTAACAGCAAGCAACGCGCCCCTTTGAAACCATGCAGTTACCGGGGCTCCGCGTTGCGCCTGATTTGCAAATCCGCTTCGCCACCGTGTACAAATGCGGCTCGCTTGTGAATTTCGAAACATGTCAACAGCCGGAAAAATAAGCCCCCTATTGGTAAGACGCGACATTTAATTATAAGATCGCGCCTTCCCCTATTTCGTCGCCCCGTGCGGCTTACGCCGCAGGTCTCGCCCGTTTTTCAGTTAAACAAGGCTTTGAGTATCTGCGGTCTGTTGCAAAAAGGTAGTCAATGATGAGCGCAAGGCACTTTCTCTCCCTGATGGATTGCACGCCCGAAGAGCTGGTCAGCGTGATCCGTCGAGGCGTTGAGCTCAAGGACCTGCGTAACCGCGGCGTACTGTTCGAGCCTTTGAAAAACCGCGTCCTTGGGATGATTTTCGAGAAGTCCTCGACCCGCACCCGCATCTCGTTCGAAGCCGGCATGATCCAGCTCGGCGGCCAGGCGATCTTCCTGTCGCCGCGCGACACCCAACTGGGTCGTGGCGAGCCGATCGGTGACGCCGCCATTGTCATGTCGAGCATGCTCGATGCAGTGATGATCCGTACGTTTTCCCACAGCACGCTGACCGAATTCGCCGCAAACTCACGCGTCCCGCTGATCAACGGCCTGTCCGATGACCTGCACCCGTGCCAGTTGCTGGCCGACATGCAAACCTTCCTCGAACACCGCGGCTCGATCCAGGGCAAGACTGTGGCCTGGATCGGCGACGGCAACAACATGTGCAACAGCTATATAGAAGCGGCGATCCAGTTCGACTTCCAATTGCGCATCGCGTGCCCGGAAGGCTACGAGCCAAACCCTGAATTCCTGGCCAAGGCCGGCGATCGTGTGACCATCGTCCGCGATCCTCAGGATGCCGTCCGCGGCGCCCATCTGGTCAGCACCGACGTCTGGACCTCCATGGGCCAGGAAGAAGAAACCGCCAAGCGCCTGAAGTTGTTCGCGCCGTTCCAGGTCAATCGCGCCCTGCTCGACCAAGCGGCGCCGGACGTGCTGTTCATGCATTGCCTGCCGGCCCACCGTGGCGAAGAAATCAGCCTCGACCTGCTGGACGACCCGCGCTCCGTGGCCTGGGATCAAGCGGAAAACCGTCTGCATGCGCAAAAGGCCCTGCTCGAGTTTCTCGTCATGCCGGCGTACCACCACGCATGAGCCAGCCATTACTGCTCAACCTGCGCAACCTTGCCTGCGGCTATCAGGACCAGCGAGTCGTGCAGAACCTCAACCTGCATTTGAATGCCGGCGACATCGGCTGCCTGCTGGGCTCTTCGGGCTGCGGCAAGACCACCACCTTGCGTGCTATTGCCGGTTTCGAACCGGTGCACGAAGGTGAAATCCAGTTGGCCGGCGAGACCATTTCCAGCGCCGGCTTCACCCTCGCGCCAGAGAAACGCCGGATCGGCATGGTCTTTCAGGACTACGCATTGTTTCCGCACCTGAGCGTGGCCGAGAACATCGCTTTCGGGATTCGCAAGCATCCACAAAAGGAGCGCGTCACCGAGGAGCTGTTGGAACTGGTCAACCTGAAGAACCTCGGCAAGCGCTTCCCGCACGAGTTGTCCGGCGGTCAGCAACAACGTGTCGCCCTGGCCCGCGCCCTGGCGCCGGAACCGCAACTGCTGCTGCTCGACGAACCGTTCTCCAACCTCGATGGCGAGCTGCGACGCAAGCTCAGCCATGAAGTGCGCGACATTCTCAAGGCCCGTGGCACCAGTGCGATTCTGGTGACCCACGATCAGGAAGAAGCCTTCGCCGTCAGCGATCACGTAGGGGTTTTCAAGGAAGGTCGCCTGGAACAGTGGGACACGCCCTACAACCTGTATCACGAACCGCTGACACCGTTTGTGGCCAGTTTCATTGGCCAGGGCTATTTCATTCGCGGCCAATTGAACACGCCGGAATCGGTGCAGACCGAGTTGGGTGAACTGCGTGGCAATCGTGCCTATACGTGGCCGATTGGCGGCGCGGTGGATGTGTTGCTGCGCCCGGATGACATCGTTTACGCGCCGGACAGTACTTTGAAGGCCCGGATCGTCGGCAAGACGTTCCTGGGCGCCTCGACGCTGTATCGCTTGCAGATGCCAACGGGTGCGCAGCTGGAATCGATCTTCCCGAGCCATGCAGACCATCAGGTCGGTGCGCAGGTGGGGATTCGGGTGGCAGCGGAGCATCTGGTGTTGTTCCAGGCCTCCGGCAGTACGGCCGCGCAGATTCCAACGGTCGAAACCGGCGTCCGCCGCTACAGTACGGCCAGCTGACACCAAAACCTGTAGGAGCGAGGCTTGCCCGCGAAGGCGCCGTGTCAGTCGACATCGTTATCGGCTGGTCAGACGCCTTCGCGGGCAAGCCTCGCTCCTACAAAGACATCATCCGAGCAATAACCTGCCACTCGCCACCAGCGTCGCATTCCCGCCAATCTTCACCCGCTCCCCTTCCAGCCGACAGAACAGCTCCCCGCCTCGGGCCGAGCACTGATAGGCCGTCAGCATCGTTTTGCCCAACCGTTTCGACCAGTACGGAATCAAGCTGCAATGGGTCGACCCGGTTACCGGATCTTCATTGATGCCAATCGCCGGCGCGAAGTACCGGGATACAAAATCATGCTTGCCACCCTTGGCCGTGACGATGGCGCCCGGCCACGGCAGTTTCGCCAATGCTGCCATATCAGGTTTGCAATCAAGCACCGCCTGTTCGGATTCCAGCACCACCAGCAGCTCATTCGAACCCAACACATCGACTGCTTCCACACCCAGCGCACGCTCGACATCCAGGGTCACGCCGACCTCCGATGGCACGATCGCCGGAAAGTCCAACCACAACCGCCCACCTTCACGACTGACGCTCAACGGGCCGGATTTGCAGATGAAATCCAGGCGCTCGGCCGGCTCCTTATACATTTCGAACAGCACGAACGCGCTGGCCAAGGTCGCATGCCCGCACAGCGGCACTTCGGTCGTCGGGGTAAACCAGCGGATATGCCAGGCCTGGCCTTCGCGCACCACGAAAGCGGTTTCGGCGAGGTTGTGCTCGGCGGCGATCTTTTGCATCAAATCATCGGCGAGCCAGGCATCAAGCCGATACACCATCGCCGGATTGCCACTGAACGGTCGATCACTGAACGCATCGACCTGATGAAATTCAAGCTGCATAACCTTCTCCCTAAGTCCGGCCGCCGAGCATGAAGCCACGACTTTTCCGGCGCCAGTGACAGTGAAGTCCGATTTTCACCATACACCCCCAATCGACATTGCTCGTCAGACACGACCGATATCAGCGAACGTCGCTTGGGTGTGCTCGGCCAATACCGCAGGCGCCAATTCCACCTCCAGACCACGCCGTCCCGCACTGACAAAAATGCTGGCGAAGGGCTGTGCCGAGCTATCGATAAACGTACGCAGACGTTTCTTCTGCCCCAACGGGCTGATGCCTCCCAGCAAATAACCCGTCGCTCGCTGCGCCGCCGCCGGGTCAGCCATTTCGACTTTTTTGACGCCGGCCGCATGGGCCAGGTGCTTTAAGTCGAGACTTCCGACGACCGGCACCACCGCCACCAGCAATTCACCTTTCTCACTGGCCGCCAGCAATGTCTTGAACACCTGCGCCGGGTCCAAGCCCAGTTTTTCCGCTGCCTCCAGACCATAGGACGCCGCCTTCGGATCATGTTCGTAACTGTGCACACGATGTTCGGCGCGAACTTTTTTCAACAAATCCAATGCGGGGGTCATGGCAGCTCCAGGCTTGGCGGCAGCAGAAAAATACTGCCTCGGATTCTAGGCCATTGATCAACAAAAGGCTCTATTGCGGAGCTATTTCAACGGCTTGGCGAGGCCCGGCTGCATGGGTTTTGACGCAACTCAAAACGCCATCAACACGATCATTCACGAGACGAATAGTTTAAATATGACTGATGGTTCACTTTCGACCTTTGACAGCGGCGTTTCTTGTCTATATTTTTTCGTTTGCGAATACTGTAGGAATGATCCCGAAGTAAGTACTCGGCAGTAAACCAAAATCAGGATGGGGATCCTGACTCGGTGAAAATCGCGCCTTGGCCAAGATGACAAGGCGCCAGACAACAACAAAAAAGAGGTTTTCGATGACAACTGCTTTGAAACAACCGCCACTCTCGAGCCAATGCATGGCCGAATTCCTGGGCACTGCGCTGTTGATCTTTTTCGGGACGGGGTGTGTTGCCGCGCTCAAGGTCGCGGGTGCCAGCTTCGGGCTTTGGGAAATCAGTATCATCTGGGGTGTTGGCGTGAGCATGGCGATCTACCTGACCGCCGGTGTTTCCGGGGCTCACCTCAATCCTGCCGTCAGTATCGCCTTAAGCATTTTCGCCGATTTCGAAAAACGCAAACTGCCCTTCTACATCCTCGCGCAGGTCGCTGGCGCGTTCTGTGGAGCGTTGTTGGTTTACACGCTCTACAGCAATTTATTCTTCGATTACGAACAAACTCACCATATGGTTCGTGGCACTCAGGCAAGCCTTGAGCTGGCGTCGGTGTTCTCCACCTTCCCGCACCCGGCCCTGTCCACGGCCCAGGCGTTCCTGGTTGAAGTGATCATCACCGCCATCCTGATGGGCGTGATCATGTCCCTGACCGACGACAACAACGGCCTGCCAAAGGGTCCGTTGGCGCCACTGCTGATCGGCCTGCTGATTGCAGTGATTGGCAGCTCGATGGGTCCGCTGACCGGTTTCGCGATGAACCCGGCGCGTGATTTCGGTCCTAAGCTGATGACTTTCTTTACTGGCTGGGGTGAAATTTCCTTCACCGGCGGGCGCGATATCCCGTACTTCCTGATTCCGATTTTTGCACCGATTGTCGGTGCCTGCCTCGGCGCTGCTGCATATCGCGGGCTGATTGCCCGTCATCTGCCTGGCACCGAACCTGCTACAAAGGACGCAACACCGGCCATTGACGGCAAACCAAGAACTTCTTGATACCGTTGGCGCGTGATCCTGCCCTTTGATCCCGCGCCTGACCTCACACCTTATTTCGTCCAAGGCAATCGACATGACCGATATTCAGAATAAGAACTACATCATTGCCCTCGATCAGGGTACGACCAGCTCCCGCGCGATCATTTTCGACCGTGACGCGAACGTGGTCTGCACTGCACAACGCGAGTTCGTGCAGCATTACCCGCAAGCCGGTTGGGTCGAACATGATCCGATGGAAATCTTCGCGACCCAAAGCGCCGTGATGGTCGAGGCCCTGGCACAAGCCGGCCTGCACCACGACCAGGTTGCCGCCATCGGCATCACCAACCAGCGTGAGACCACCGTGGTCTGGGACAAGACCACTGGCCGCCCGATCTACAACGCGATCGTCTGGCAGTGCCGCCGCAGCACCGAGATCTGCCAGCAGCTCAAACGCGATGGCCACGAGCAATACATCAGCGACACCACGGGCCTTGTGACTGACCCGTACTTCTCCGGCACCAAGCTCAAGTGGATCCTCGACAACGTCGAAGGCAGCCGCGAGCGTGCACGTAACGGCGAACTGCTGTTCGGCACCGTCGACAGCTGGCTGATCTGGAAATTTACCGGCGGCAAAGTCCACGTCACTGACTACACCAACGCCTCGCGCACCATGCTCTTCAACATCCACTCGCTGGAGTGGGACGCGAAGATGCTGGAGATCCTCGACATCCCCCGCGAGATGTTGCCGGAAGTTAAATCGTCGTCGGAAATCTACGGCCACACCAAAAGCGGCATCGCCATCGGCGGTATCGCGGGTGACCAGCAAGCGGCGCTGTTCGGCCAGATGTGCGTCGAGCCAGGCCAGGCGAAAAACACCTACGGCACCGGCTGCTTCCTGCTGATGAACACCGGCGACAAAGCCGTGAAGTCCAAGCACGGCATGCTGACCACCATCGCTTGCGGCCCGAAAGGCGAAGTGGCCTACGCACTGGAAGGCGCGGTGTTCAACGGCGGTTCGACCGTGCAGTGGTTGCGTGACGAGCTGAAGATCATCGCCGACGCCACCGACACCGAATACTTCGCCAGCAAGGTCAAGGACAGCAACGGCGTGTACCTGGTGCCGGCCTTCACCGGTCTGGGCGCACCTTACTGGGACCCGTATGCCCGTGGCGCTTTGTTCGGCCTGACCCGTGGCGTACGCGTGGATCACATCATCCGTGCCGCGCTGGAATCGATCGCTTATCAAACCCGTGACGTGCTTGACGCCATGCAACAGGACTCCGGCGAACGCCTCAAGTCCCTGCGTGTGGACGGCGGTGCAGTGGCGAACAACTTCCTGATGCAATTCCAGGCCGACATCCTCGGCACTCAGGTTGAGCGTCCGCAAATGCGCGAAACCACGGCACTCGGCGCCGCCTACCTGGCAGGCCTGGCGTGCGGCTTCTGGGGCAGCCTGGACGAGTTGCGCGGCAAGGCAGTGATCGAGCGCGAGTTCGAACCAGCGCTGGAAGAATCGGCGAAGGAAAAACTCTACGCTGGCTGGAAAAAAGCCGTCAGCCGCACCCGCGATTGGGAGCCGCACGAAGGGGCTGAATAAGCCAAGGACCGGACTCGTATCCGGTTGTAACTGGTCGGGAGCAGATTCCTGCGGCATCATGGGCAAATTTTGCACGGCAGCCCAAAGGAAGCCCCATGAATCTGCCTCCCCGTCAGCAGCAAATCCTCGAACTGGTCCGCGAACGCGGCTATGTCAGCATCGAGGAAATGGCTACGCTGTTCGTCGTTACACCGCAAACCATCCGCCGCGATATCAATCAGCTCGCGGAAGCCAATTTGTTGCGTCGCTATCACGGCGGCGCAGCCTACGATTCCAGTGTCGAGAACACCGCCTACGCCATGCGTGCCGACCAGATGCGCGATGAAAAACAGCGTATCGGCGAAGCCATTGCGGCGCAGATTCCCGATCACGCCTCGCTGTTCATAAATATCGGCACCACCACCGAATCGATTGCCCGGGCACTGCTCAACCACAATCACCTGAAAATCATCACCAACAACCTGCACGTAGCCTCGATGCTCAGCGCCAAGGACGATTTCGATGTCCTGCTGACGGGCGGCAACGTACGGCGTGACGGCGGTGTGGTCGGTCAGGCGAGTGTCGACTTCATCAACCAGTTCAAGGTGGATTTCGCCTTGGTTGGCATCAGCGGTATCGATGAAGACGGCAGCCTGCTCGACTTCGATTATCAGGAAGTGCGGGTGTCCCAGGCGATTATCGCTAACGCCCGGCAGGTGATATTGGCGGCGGACTCCAGCAAATTCGGGCGCAACGCCATGATTCGCCTGGGGCCGATCAGCCTGATTGATTGCCTGGTGACCGATCAGCAGCCGGTTCCGGCGTTGGCGCAGTTATTGAGTCAGCACAAGATTCGGCTCGAGGTGGTTTAACCCCTTTCGAACACAGCGCGCTCCCTTGTGGCGAGGGAGCTTGCTCCCGTTCGGCTGCGCAGCAGACGCAAATCAGACGACATGCTCTTTCTGAAAAATCGCGATGACCGGTTTCAGGACTGCTTCGCAGCCCAGCGGGAGCAAGCTCCCTCGCCACAAGAGCCAACCTCACCATCAATAAATGTTCGTAAATTTTCCTTTAACCGCCCTTCGATCAGTATTTTCAATCGAAGTTGACTGGCTGTGCGCGGCTTTATGGGCTACCATTTTCGCAAATGAACATTAATGTTCGAATTCCAATATCGAAAATCATAAAAGCCCGAGGCCAGCCGATGCCCACTTCTACCTTGCCTACGCCCCCTCTCGCCGAGGTCTACGATATCGCCGTCATCGGTGGTGGGATCAATGGTGTGGGGATTGCAGCGGATGCCGCCGGTCGCGGTCTTTCGGTGTTCCTTTGTGAAAAAGACGATCTGGCCAGCCACACCTCGTCGGCCAGCAGCAAGCTGATCCACGGCGGCCTGCGCTACCTCGAACATTATGAATTCCGCCTGGTGCGCGAAGCACTGGCCGAACGCGAAGTGCTGCTGGCCAAGGCCCCGCACATCGTCAAACAGATGCGCTTCGTGTTGCCGCATCGCCCGCACCTGCGTCCAGCGTGGATGATCCGCGCCGGTCTGTTCCTTTATGACCACCTGGGCAAACGGGAAAAACTGGAAGGTTCGAAAAGCCTGAAGTTCGGCCCGAACAGCCCGCTGAAAAGCGAAATTACCAAAGGCTTCGAATACTCCGATTGCTGGGTCGACGATGCCCGCCTCGTGGTCCTGAACGCCATGGCCGCTCGCGAGAAAGGCGCCCACGTTCACACCCAGACTCGTTGCATCAGCGCCCGTCGCGCCAAAGGCCTGTGGCACCTGAACCTGGAACGTGCCGACGGCAGCCTGTTTTCGATCCGCGCCAAGGCACTGGTAAACGCCGCCGGCCCGTGGGTCGCCAAGTTCATCCGTGACGACCTGAAGATGGATTCGCCGTACGGCATCCGCCTGATCCAGGGCAGCCACCTGATCGTGCCGAAACTGTACGAAGGCGAACACGCGCACATTCTGCAAAACGAAGATCAGCGCATCGTTTTCACCATTCCGTACCTGAACCACTTCACCCTGATCGGCACCACGGATCGCGAATACACTGGCGATCCGGCGAAAGTCGCGATCACCGAAGGCGAAACCGATTACCTGCTTAAAGTGGTCAACGCTCACTTCAAGAAGCAAGTCAGCCGCGACGACATCCTGCACAGCTATTCCGGCGTGCGCCCGCTGTGCAATGACGAATCCGATAACCCTTCGGCCGTGACCCGCGACTACACCCTGGCATTGTCTGGCAGCGGTGAAGAAGCGCCTTTGCTGTCGGTGTTCGGCGGCAAGCTGACCACCTACCGCAAACTGGCCGAATCGGCGCTGGCGCAACTGGCACCGTACTTCACCCAGATCAAGCCAAGCTGGACCGCGACGGCCACCCTGCCCGGCGGCGAAGACATGACCACGCCGCAAGCCTTGTGCGCGAAGATCCGCGACACCTTCGATTGGGTGCCGACCGAGATCGCGCGCCGCTGGGCCACCACCTACGGCAGCCGCACCTGGCGCATGCTCGAAGGCGTGCAGAACCTCAATGACCTGGGCGAACACATCGGCGGTGGTCTCTACACCCGCGAAGTCGATTACCTGTGCAGCGAAGAATGGGCCACCACCGCCCACGACATTCTGTGGCGCCGCAGCAAGCTCGGGTTGTTCACCACCCCGGACGAGCAGCAGAAACTGGCGGATTACCTGAGCAAGGTCGAGCAGAACCGCAGCAAGATCGAAGCGGCCTGATAGGGAAACCGATTAGACACAAGCCCCTGAATCGAGAGATTCAGGGGCTTTTTGTATTCTGCCAAACACCACCTACCCCTGTGGGAGCGGGCTTGCTCGCGAATGCGGTGTGTCAGCTAAATCAATGTCGACTGATGCACCGCATTCGCGAGCAAGCCCGCTCCCACAGGTTTATGTGCAAGGCATGGCATTCGGTTTTCCGAACGCGACCTGTCGGTCAATTCGGTTAACCGGATTCTTCCTCGCTAAAAATCCCGCCATAAATATTTAATCCCTTTATAAATCAACACTTTGATCCTTAGCGCCTGGCCTGGCACGAGTCATGCTCTACACTCTTGGACGAATGTATTGTCGAGCCCACCCTTCAGGTGCCGCCACGCATTCGAAGCACAAAAGGGCCGACAAACTGGCTCCATAAAAAAAACAATGTCGAGGAAAATTTGATGCGCATCGTTCCCCATATCCTGGGCGCAGCCATTGCTGCCGCTCTGATTAGCACTCCAGTTTTCGCTGCCGAACTCACCGGCACACTGAAGAAGATCAAAGAGTCCGGTGTGATCACCCTCGGGCATCGTGACGCTTCCATTCCGTTTTCCTATATCGCGGACGCTTCCGGCAAGCCGATGGGCTACTCCCACGATATCCAGCTGAAAATCGTCGAAGCCATCAAGAAAGACCTCGACTTGCCTAACCTGCAGGTCAAATACAACCTGGTCACCTCGCAAACCCGTATCCCGCTGGTGCAGAACGGCACCGTGGACGTCGAGTGCGGCTCCACCACCAACAACGTAGAACGTCAGCAGCAAGTTGACTTCTCCGTCGGCATCTTCGAAATCGGTACGCGCCTGCTGTCCAAGAAAGGCTCCGCGTACAAAGATTTCGACGACCTGAAAGGCAAGAACGTCGTGACCACCGCGGGCACCACGTCCGAGCGCATCCTCAAGTCGATGAACGCCGACAAGCAGATGGGCATGAACGTCATCTCCGCCAAAGACCACGGCGAGTCCTTCCAGATGCTGGAATCGGGCCGCGCTGTTGCGTTCATGATGGACGACGCCTTGCTGGCCGGCGAAGCAGCCAAAGCCAAGAAAGCTGATGACTGGGCCGTTACCGGCACTCCACAGTCCTACGAAATCTACGGTTGCATGGTCCGTAAGGGCGACGAGCCGTTCAAGAAGGCTGTAGACGACGCCATCGTGGCCACCTACAAGTCGGGCGAGATCAACAAGATCTACGAAAAATGGTTCATGGCGCCAATCCCGCCTAAAGGCCTGAACCTGAACTTCCCGATGAGCGACGAGCTCAAGGCCCTGATCGCCAATCCGACCGATAAAGCGGCTGACGACAAGAAGTCCTGATTCCTGACTAACCTTATCTCCTGAGAGGGCCACTGCCCTTTCAGGGGTTTGTCACTCCCTGCTGGCATTTTTTGGAAACACTCGAACCGGTGGCTGTCGAGCCGATCGTGTGTGCCTGAACTTCAAGTTCGGGCGGGAACGGAGCTTCCCCAGGCGGGCACTTGTACATTGATCGATCCGAGGGGAGACCCTAATGAATTACAACTGGGACTGGGGCGTGTTCTTCAAGTCCACCGGCGTGGGCAGCGAGACTTATCTCGACTGGTTCATCTCCGGTTTGGGCTGGACCATCGCCATCGCCGTCGTGGCCTGGATTATCGCGCTGTCGCTGGGCTCGATCCTGGGTGTCATGCGTACCGTGCCGAACCGCGTCGTATCGGGCATCGCGACCTGCTACGTCGAACTCTTCCGTAACGTGCCGCTGCTGGTTCAGCTGTTCATCTGGTACTTCCTGGTGCCCGACCTGCTGCCACAGAACCTGCAAGACTGGTACAAGCAGGACCTGAACCCGACCACCTCGGCCTACCTCAGCGTCGTCGTGTGCCTGGGCCTGTTTACCGCGGCTCGTGTTTGCGAACAGGTGCGCACCGGCATCCAGGCGTTGCCACGCGGCCAGGAATCCGCGGCTCGCGCCATGGGCTTCAAGCTGCCGCAGATCTACTGGAACGTGCTGCTGCCCCAGGCCTACCGCATCATTATTCCGCCGCTTACCTCGGAATTTTTGAACGTGTTCAAGAACTCGTCCGTGGCTTCGCTGATCGGCCTGATGGAACTGCTCGCGCAGACCAAGCAGACCGCCGAGTTCTCCGCCAACCTGTTCGAAGCCTTCACCCTGGCCACGCTGATCTACTTCACCCTGAACATGAGCCTGATGTTGCTGATGCGCCTGGTCGAGAAGAAAGTCGCCGTACCGGGCCTGATCTCCCTAGGGGGTAAATGATGGAATTCGACTTCTCGGGCATCGTTCCGTCCCTGCCGGGCCTGTGGAACGGCATGATCATGACCCTGCAACTGATGGCACTGGGCGTGGTCGGCGGGATCATCCTCGGCACGATCCTGGCGCTGATGCGTCTGTCCCACAACAAACTGCTGTCGAACCTTGCCGGCGCCTACGTCAACTATTTCCGCTCGATCCCGTTGCTGTTGGTGATCACCTGGTTCTACCTGGCGGTGCCGTTCGTACTGCGCTGGATCACTGGCGAAGACACGCCGATCGGCGCGTTCGCCTCGTGCATCGTGGCGTTCATGATGTTCGAAGCGGCGTACTTCTGCGAAATCGTCCGGGCTGGCGTGCAGTCGATCTCCAAGGGCCAGATGGGCGCTGCCCAGGCCTTGGGCATGACGTACGGCCAGATGATGCGTTTGATCATCCTGCCACAAGCGTTTCGCAAGATGACCCCGCTGCTGCTGCAACAGAGCATCATCCTGTTCCAGGACACCTCGCTGGTGTACGCGGTCGGCCTGGTGGACTTCCTCAATGCTTCGCGCGCCAGTGGCGACATCATCGGTCGCTCCAACGAGTTCCTGATCTTCGCAGGGCTTACGTACTTCACAATCAGCTTTGCCGCCTCGCTGCTGGTCAAGCGTCTGCAAAAAAGGTTTGCCGTATGATCTCTATCAAGAACATCAACAAGTGGTATGGCGACTTCCAGGTGCTGACTGATTGCAGCACCGAGGTCAAAAAAGGCGAAGTGATCGTGGTCTGCGGGCCGTCCGGCTCGGGCAAATCGACCCTGATCAAATGCGTCAACGCGCTGGAACCGTTCCAGAAAGGCGACGTGGTCGTCGATGGCACGTCCATCGCCGACCCGAAGACCGACCTGCCGAAACTGCGTTCGCGCGTCGGCATGGTGTTCCAGCATTTCGAGCTGTTCCCGCACCTGTCCATCACCGAAAACCTGACCATCGCGCAGATCAAGGTGTTGGGCCGCAGCAAGGAAGAAGCCACCAAGAAAGGCCTGCAACTGCTGGAGCGCGTCGGCTTGTCGGCCCATGCCCACAAGCATCCGGGTCAACTCTCCGGTGGCCAGCAACAGCGTGTGGCGATTGCCCGTGCGTTGGCGATGGACCCGATCGTCATGCTGTTCGACGAACCGACCTCGGCGCTCGATCCGGAAATGGTCAACGAAGTGCTCGACGTGATGGTGCAACTGGCCCACGAAGGCATGACCATGATGTGCGTGACCCACGAAATGGGCTTCGCCCGCAAAGTGGCCGACCGCGTGATCTTCATGGACCAGGGCAAGATCATCGAAGACTGCAAGAAAGAGGAGTTCTTCGGCGACATCAGCCACCGCGCCGAGCGTACGCAGCATTTCCTTAACAAGATTTTGCAGCACTAAAAGCAATACACCGAACTCTGTGGCGAGGGAGCTTGCTCCCGCTGGGTCGCGTAGCGGCCCCAAAACCGGCAAACGCCTGCTGTCTGACACACCGCATTGGCCGGTTTTACGACTGCTTCGCAGCCGAGCGGGAGCAAGCTCCCTCGCCACAGGTCCGCGTTCGACTGGAAACCAGAGCAAGCCTGTTGCCACGCTGGTTGACCCAAGGCATCTGTGATGAAATGCGACCCCACTCTCTATCGCGCAGCGCCGCCATCACTCGCCGTGAAACCCCGTCTGATTCGCCATCTGTTCCTGCCGCCGCTGGTCATCGCCCTGATGATCGGGTTGGGTTACATCGGCTTCTGGGTCAGTGAACACTACGGGATCCGCAGCCTCAGCGAGAACGGCCAGCGCCAGCTGGAACTGCACGCCCGCGCCGTCGAGAGCGAGATCAGCAAGTACACCTACCTGCCCAGCCTGCTGGAACTCGAATCCAGTGTTTCAAAACTGCTGGACGACCCGACCCCGGAAACCCGGCAAACGGTCAACGATTACCTTGAAGGCCTGAACCGGCGCAGCCGCAGTCGGGCCATCTACGTCATGGACACCACCGGGCGCGTGCTGGCCACCAGCAACTGGCGCGATGTCGACAGTTACCTCGGTGAAGACCTGTCCTTTCGCGCCTATTTCCAGAACGCCGTGCGCGGTCAGCCGGGCCGCTTCTATGGCATCGGCAGCACCAACGGCGAACCCGGCTATTACCTGGCCCACGGCCTGGAAGAACACGGCAAGATCATCGGCGTCGCGGTGGTCAAGGTACGCCTCGAAGCCATGGAAGAACGCTGGCAGCGTGCGCGCCTCGAAGCTTTCGTCAGCGATGAGAACGGCATCATCATTCTCTCCAGCGATCCCGCGCGCCGGCTCAAATCCGTGGTGCCGCTGAGCGACGAAACCAAGGAAAAACTCGCCCGCAGTCTGCAGTACTACTGGTTTCCGCTGAACGAATTGCAACCGCTGGCCCGGGAAACCCTGGCCGAAGGCGTGGAGAAACTGACCTTCCCCGCCAACAGCGAGCTGGCGTCCGACGAGCGAGACATCACCTATCTGGCACAAACCCGCCCCTTGAGCGACACCCCGTGGAATTTCACCCTGCTGACGCCCCTCGCGGATTTGCGCCGGGAAGCGATCAATCAGGGGATTCTGGTAGCGGTGGCGTTTGCCCTCGTGGCGTTCCTGCTGATCGCCTGGAACGAGCGGCGCAAGGTCATCGCCACCCGTCTCGCGGCTCGGGAAGCCTTGCAGGAAGCCAACAATCAACTGGAGCGTCGGATTACCGAACGCACCACCGACCTGCGCGCCAGCAACGAGCGGCTCAAGGGTCAGATCCGCGAACGGCGCCAGGCCGAAGAGACGTTGCGCCGGGCTCAGGATGAATTGGTCCAGGCTGGCAAACTGGCGGCCATCGGCCAGATGTCGACCAGCATCGCGCATGAATTGAACCAGCCACTGGCCGCACTGCGGACCTTGTCCGGCAACACCGTGCGCTTCCTGGAGCGCGGTCAACTGGACGTCGCCAGCACCAATCTGAAAACCATCAACGAACTGATCGACCGCATGGGCCGCATCACCGCCAGCCTGCGCTCCTTCGCCCGGCGCGGCGACGACAAGGGCCAGGCCAGTCTCGGCAAAGCCGTGGACGCTGCGTTGCAACTGCTCGGTAGTCGAATGGAAAGCGTACATCTGGACCTGCACCGCGACTTGAAAGACGTGCAAGTGCAGATCGACCAGACGCGGCTGGAGCAGATCCTGGTCAACCTGATCGGCAACGCCCTCGACGCCATGCAGTCGCAACCGCTACCCGAGCTGTGGCTGGAAGGCGAAGAGTTTGACGGTAAATATCGCCTGCGGGTACGCGACAACGGCCACGGTATCGACGCCGAAGCGCGCAAGCATCTGTTCGAACCGTTCTTCACCACCAAACCCGGCGAACAGGGCCTGGGCCTCGGCCTGACCCTCTCCGCCAGCCTGGCCGCGGCCACCGGCGGTCACTTGGGTGTCGAACACCCGGCCAGCGGTGGTACCACCTTCGTCCTCAGTTTACCGTTGGTAAGCCCCACTCCCGCCGAGCCAATATGAACAACGACCTTAGTGTGCTGATCGTCGAAGACGACCCCCATGTGCTGCTCGGCTGCCAACAGGCGCTGACCCTGGAAGACATTCCCTGTGTCGGCGTCGGCAGCGCCGAAGAAGCCCTAGAGCGGGTCGGCGACAACTTTGCCGGGATCGTCATCAGCGACATCCGCCTGCCGGGCATCGATGGCCTCGAACTGCTGACCCGCCTCAAGGCCCGCGACCGCAGCCTGCCGGTGGTGCTGATCACCGGTCATGGCGACATTTCCATGGCGGTCGGCGCGATGCAGAAAGGCGCCTACGATTTCATGGAGAAACCCTTCTCCCCGGAACGTCTGGTGGACGTGGCACGCCGCGCTCTGGAGCAACGCAGCCTGGCTCGCGAAGTCTCGTCGCTGCGTCGACAACTGGCGGAACGGGACTCCCTGGAAGGCCGGATCATCGGCCGCTCGCCAGCGATGCAGAACCTGCGCGAATTGATCGCCAACGTCGCCGATACCTCGGCCAACGCGTTGATCGAAGGCGAGACCGGCACCGGCAAGGAACTGGTCGCCCGTTGCCTGCATGACTTCAGTCGCCGCCACACCAAACAGTTCGTCGCGCTGAACTGCGGCGGCCTCCCGGAAAACCTGTTCGAAAGCGAAATCTTCGGTCACGAAGCAAACGCCTTTACCGGCGCCGGCAAGCGGCGGATTGGCAAGATCGAACACGCCGACGGCGGCACGCTGTTCCTCGATGAAGTGGAAAGCATGCCGCTGCCGTTGCAGATAAAACTGCTGCGGGTGTTGCAGGAACGCACCCTCGAACGCCTCGGCTCGAACCAGAGCGTGGCGGTGGATTGCCGGGTGATTGCGGCGACCAAGTCCGACCTGGACGAGTCGAGCAAAAAGGGCGAGTTCCGCAGCGACCTGTATTACCGCCTTAACGTGGTGACCCTGGAACTGCCGCCGCTGCGCGAACGTCGCGAAGACATCCTGCAACTGTTCGAATACTTCCTGCAGCAGTCGTCCCTGCGCTTTGACCGCGCGGTGCCGGAGCTGGATAACCAGACCCTGTCCAACCTGATGAGCCACGACTGGCCGGGCAACGTGCGGGAACTGCGCAACGTCGCCGAACGTTTCGCCCTCGGTTTGCCAGCCTTTAAAAAGTCCGGCGCCAGTGGCAGCAATCAAGGCTTGGCGTTCGCCGAAGCGGTGGAAGCGTTCGAACGCAACCTGCTCAACGACGCCTTGCAGCGCAGCGGCGGCAACCTGACCCAGGCCAGCCTGGAACTGGGAATGGCCAAGACCACGCTGTTCGACAAAGTCAAAAAGTACGGACTGAGCCACTGATGGACCTGATGATCAAAGCGCTCCTGGGCGCGGCGGTGGTACTGATCCTTGCCGCGCTGGCCAAGACCAAAAACTATTACATCGCCGGGCTGGTGCCGCTGTTCCCAACCTTCGCGCTGATCGCGCACTACATCGTCGGGAAGGGCCGCTCACTCGACGATTTGAAGACCACCATCGTGTTTGGCATGTGGTCGATCATTCCCTACTTCGTGTACCTGGCCACGTTGTACGTGATGGTGGATCGCATGCGCCTGGAAGCTTCGCTGGCCGTGGCGGCGGTGGCCTGGTTGATGGCCGCGACCGTGCTCGTCAGCGTCTGGGTACGCGTCCACGCCTGATCACCCCACCATCCCCTGTGGGAGCGGGCTTGCTCGCGAAGAGGCCAGCACATTTAACATCCATGTTGGCTGACACACCGCTTTCGCGAGCAAGCCCGCTCCCACAAGGGAACTGCGTCGCCAGCGGCTGGCCCGCCCCTTGCATTTACCCCCAAAGCCCTCTCGGCCGGTGCTCATACCTGATGAGCCCGGTGTCTGAAAGCGCCCACCCAGGGGTAGATCCTGACCGTGAATATTCTCAAAAAGGCACCACGCCCATGACCTTCACCGTCATTGTGCTGGTGGCGTTTTCCATCGTGCTGGATGTGATCGGCCAGCTCTGTTTCAAACTCGGCCTGGACCGTTTGCCGGAACTCGAAGGCGGTTTTCGGCTGAACGCGTTCTGGGGCCAGGTGTTCAATGCGCCGCTGTTGTGGTGCGGGATCAGCGCCTATGCCCTGGAGTTTTTCGTCTGGCTCGAAGCCTTGTCCCGGGCACCGTTGAGCCTGTTGTTTCCGGCCGGGGCCCTGGCCTATTGCGGCGTGGTGCTGGCGGGCAAAGTGGTGCTCGGCGAAACAGTCAGCCGCCGGCGCTGGCTCGCAACGCTGGTGATTACGGTGGGCGTGATGCTCGCGTGTGCTGGCCATGCGTAATGCCGAATCGATGGGTTGGCTGCACGGGCGACTCGGCACGGTGGTGCTCTGGGCGCTGTTGATTACGCTGGAAAGTGCCGGGCAGATTGCGACCAAGGTCGGTGGCGATCAGTTGGGCCAGATGACTTTTACCCTGCACTGGCTGCAAGCAGTGATCGTCGACCCCGGGGTTTTGTTTGCGGTGGGCTGCGGCATCGGCGCGTTCTTTGTCTGGATGCTGATCTTGCGCCGCAGCAGTTTGTCCCTGGCGTTTCCCCTGAGTTCGCTGGTGTTTGTCGGGGTATTGCTGGGGTCGTGGTTGGGGCTGGGCGAGCAGATCAGCTTGCTGCACTGGGTGGGCGTGGCGGTGATTATTGCGGGGATTGCGTTGTTGGCTGAAGGCGAACAAGCCTGATAACACCGCGATCAATTGTGGCGAGGGAGCTTGCTCCCGCTGGGCTGCGAAGCGGCCCCAAGATTCCGGCAACGAGCACTAATTTTGTGAGTGCTGCGCACTCAAGCGGGAGCAAGCTCCCTCGCCACAATGTATTTCGGGAGCCACAAAATTTCAGGGTGTCAGAGTCAATCAAACTTATAAGCCACCGCCGCCTGCACTTCCCCCTGATCCTGTTGCCCGACCTGTTTGACGATGCTGCTGTCCGCCGCCGAGCCCGTCAGGTGAATCCAGCTCGCACTGGTCAACAGCGACCAATGGGTTGCCAGCGGAAACTCAAAGCTCTGGGTCAACGCCACATTCTGCAAACCGCCACCAGCGTTGTAGCGGGCAATGCCCGAAGCCTGCGACTCTGAACCACTCACCCCATAAAACGCCTGATTCTGCTGCGCATCGGCAAAGTGTGCCGTCAGGTTGCTGCTGCCAATCACCCCGCCACCCAATGGATAACCGATCTCGCCACCGACCCTGCCGACCACGCCTTGCTGCCCGCCGACGGCCTCGCCCACGGTCGCAAACACCCGCCAGAAATCAGCCGGCGCGTATTGCACGAACCCACCGACCACGCCCATGTCCGGCACATCGTGCAGGCCCTGCAAACTGCCGTTGGCGGTGCGCCCCGGGAGGTAATTGAGGAACGGCCCGGCGCTGAAACCGTTGGTTTTCAACGCGCTCCAGGTCAGCCCATCGTCGGTGCTGAGGCTGACATCGCCCCAGTCCAGATCGACATACGGCACCGGCCGGACTTCATGGCGACTGCCGGTCGGGTCATGAGGCTGATAACTCAGCCCCGCACCGGCCTCACCGGTAATGCCATCGGCCAGAACGTTGGCTGACAAGCACGTCAGCGCCGCAAACAGAGCAACAGTAATCCTCGACATGAGGCCCTTCCTTAACAAGATATGCGCGCATCAATCCTCTTTTCGCCCTGCCTGCGCAAGCACTCATGTTGTTTGTAGCAACCTACAAAAATTGTAGCTTCGCTGACGCACACACCTGCTGAAACCCAGTAAATACGGGGCCCAAGCCGATTGGCACAGTCCCTGCTCTACCCCTTCTGCAAGCGCAAACAGCGCGCCCTGCCCCAATAGGTAATGCAGATGAATGATTGGCATATCGTGTGTGATTTCGACGGGACCATCACCCGCACCGACGTGATCGACAGCATCCTCCAGCGCTTCGCCGACCCGAGCTGGGAAGCGATCGAAAACGAGTGGCTGCAAGGCGACATCGGTTCCCGTGAATGCCTCAGCCGCCAGCTCTCGCTGGTCAAGGCCACGCCGAACGAACTGCTCGCGTTTTTCGACACGATCGAAATCGACCCGGACTTCCCCGACTTCGTCGACCACGTGATCGGCCTCGGCGCCACCCTCGAAGTGGTCAGCGACGGCATCGAGCAAGGCATCGCGCGAATTCTTGCGCGCAACTACGTGACCCTGCTGCCGATTCTCGCCAACCGCTTGCGCCAACTCGGCCACGAGAGCTGGCGCATCGACTTCCCGTACTCCAGCGACGCCTGCCGCGCCGCGTCCGGCAACTGCAAATGCAAGTCCACGCCCAAGAGCAAACGGGTGCTGGTGATCGGTGACGGTCAGTCGGACATGTGCGTGGCGTCCACCGCCGATTTCGTGTTCGCCAAGGATCGCCTGGCCGAGCACTGCGAGCGCAACGGCATCGCCTACGCACGCTTCGACAGCTTCGCCGAACTTCCAGCCCTGCTGGCTCAGCTGCCTGTTGCCAGCAGCGCCAACGCCACCTCTTTCAACGTCGAAACACAGGAACTCTTCCATCATGTCTGATATTCGAATCGCTACCGCCGAAGACCAGATCCTTCTGGATAAAGAAGCCAAATATTGCTCCTACGGCGACACCGTCCACTACATTGACCCGCCGCGCATTTTCAGCCGCTGCGAAGGCTCGTACGTGTGGGACACCGAAGACCAGGCCTATCTCGACCTGCAAATGTGGTACTCGGCGGTCAACTTCGGTTACGCCAACCCGCGCCTGAACAACGCGCTGAAACAGCAGATCGACACCCTGCCGCAGATCGCCAGCCAGTACCTGCACAAAGGCAAGATCGAGCTCTCGGAAATGATCGCGGTCGATGCCAAGAAAAAATTCGGCCTCGACGGTCGCGTCCATTTCAACGTCGGCGGTTCGCAGTCCATCGAGGACTCGCTGAAAGTCGTGCGTAACGCCACCAACGGCAAGAGCTTGATGTTCGCCTTCGAAGGCGGTTACCACGGTCGCACCCTCGGCGCGTCGTCGATCACCTCCAGCTACCGCTATCGCCGTCGCTACGGCCACTTCGGCGAGCGCGCCAACTTCATCCCGTTCCCGTACCACTTCCGTGGCCCGAAAGGCATGACCAAGGAAGAATACGGCAGCCATTGCGTGCAGCAATTCGCCCGTTTGTTCGAGACTGAATACAACGGCGTCTGGGACCCGAAAGTCGGCCAGAGTGAATACGCAGCCTTCTACGTCGAGCCGATCCAGGGCACCGGCGGCTACGTGATCCCGCCGATGAACTTCTACAGCGAACTCAAGCACGTGCTGGATCAGCACGGAATCTTGATGGTGGTCGATGAAATCCAGATGGGTTTCTGGCGCACCGGCAAGCTGTGGTCAATCGAGCACTTCGACGTCAAACCGGACGTGATCGTCTTCGGCAAAGCGCTGACTAATGGCCTCAACCCGCTGGGTGGCATCTGGGCCAAGGAAGAACTGATCAACCCGAAAATCTTCCCGCCGGGTTCGACTCACTCGACCTTCGCGTCCAACCCGCTGGGCACTGCGGTCGGCCTGGAAATGTTCAAGATGACCAGCGAAGTCGATTACGGCGCGATGGTCATGGCCAAGGGCAAATACTTCCTCGAAGGCCTGAAAGACCTGCAGAAACGCTACCCGATCATCGGCGACGTCGATGGCCTGGGACTGGCTCTGCGCTGCGAAATCTGCGGTCCGGACGGCTTCACGCCGGACAAGGCGACCCTGGATTTCATGGTCGACGAAGGCATGAAGGGCGACATCGAAATCGACGGCAAACGCCTGGGCCTGATCCTCGACGTGGGCGGCTACTACAAGAACGTGATCACCCTGGCCCCGTCGCTGGAAATCAGCTACCCGGAAATTGACCTGGGTCTCGCCCTCCTCGACCGTCTCTTGCACCGGGCGATGAAAAGATGATGCATGACGAGATCGATATGGGCGAAGGCAGCGCCGGTTTCGTTCTCGGCTCGGGCGAGGTCGCGGTGCTGTTGATCCACGGCCTCACCGGCACCCCGACGGAACTCCGTCGGGTGGCCATGGGCCTGGCGAAAGCCGGGCACACGGTCTACGTGCCGACCCTCGCCGGGCACTGCGGCGGCAACGCCGACCTGCAAGCCACTGGCTGGCGCGACTGGTACGAAAGCGCGCGCAACACCTTCGTCGGTGTGCGGCGCAAACACGAGCATGTGTTCGTCGGCGGCTTGTCCATGGGCGCGGTGTTGTCGATGTACCTGGCGGCCGAGCACCCGGGGCAAATCGAAGGCTTGCTGTTGTATTCCACGACCCTGCGCTACGACGGCTGGAGCATCAACAAACTGGCGTTCCTCACGCCGTTGCTGATGCGCATCCCGTTCGGCGTGCACCTTTGCAGCTTCGAAGAAAAACCGCCCTACGGCATCAAGAACGAACGCCTGCGCGCCATCGTCGAACGCCAGATGAAGGAAGGCGAAAGCAGCGCAGCGGGTTTGCTGACCATGGAAGGCGTCACCGTGCGCGAGTTGCACCGACTCAATGCCGTGGTGAAAAAGTGCATGCCATCGATCACCACCCAGGCACTGGTGCTGCACTCCATCGAAGACGACATCACCAGCCGCTGGAACGCCGATTACGTCGAACGCAAACTCGGCGGGCCGGTGGTCAAGGTGCTGCTGGACGACTGCTATCACATGATCACCGTCGACCTGCAATACCGCCGGGTGATTGAGCTGAGCGTGGACTTTATCCAACAGCGTTTCATTCAACAGCGATCCATCCCGCGACCTCTGCGCCAGGAATATCGGCAACTGGCCTGAGCCCATGGCGAACCCGGTTGCAGACGGGTCGCCACCGGCGGGGCAATGTCGGCTAATGTATTGAACCAGGCCTCACGATTTCTCCCGCCATGGCTTTCGACAAGCGAAACCCGATGACCAAACACCGACCTGCCAACGCCCGACCCTTCGCCCTTTCCGGCTGGAGCCTGCAACGCAAACTGGTCCTGGCCTTCTGGCTGGTCAGCGTGATCCCGACCATGATCGCTGCAGAACTGGCGGCCACCACCCTGTCGCAGATTTTCGACAGCAACGTGCGCATCTGGCTGCAGGAATCGACCAAGATCGTCGAGGACGAGATCAGCGAAATCCTCCGTGACAACGCCCGGGCCGCGCAGTTGTTCTTGCGCTACGTCCGCCCGCCGGTGGATAAGTTGTCGCTGCGCCACGACCGATTGACCACTGACATCGCCGATTCGATGGGCATCGATGTTGTCGCGCTGGTGCGCAACAGCGATCACAAAGTGGTGTTCAGCACCGCCGCCGATGACATCGTGCGGCAGATCAGCACCGCGCCCAAAGCGGTGATGCAGACCTTGCAGATCGGCGGTGTACCGACCGGCACGGTGGTGTCGACGTTTGAAACTGAACAGGATGGCGTCGATTACAAACTGGTGATCGCCACCTACCTCGACAACAGCTTCCTGACCAGCGTCTCCGATGTGCACTCGCTGGACCTGCGGTTGTACCTGGCCAAGGGCAATGACTTTTCCGAGATTTTCTCCAGCCAGCGCTTCGAAGATCACCCGGCGGCGGTGCCGGAAAAAATCGAACAGATCCTGCGCACCACCAAACAGCCGACCGAACAATTCACCAGTCGCTACAGCGGCATCTATCGGCCGATCCTCAATGAAAACGGCGAGTTGCAAGGCGTGATTTTCAGCGGCTTGCTGCGCCATACCAGCCTGGTGGGGCTGGTGAACCAGAGCAACCTGTTCATCCTGATTTTCCTGCTCAGTTCGGCAGCATCCCTCGGGGTCGGCTGGTTGGTTTCGCAACGCCTGACCCAACCGTTGCGCGGTTTGTCCAACGGCGTGCAAGCGGTGATCGCCGGGGACTATCGCCAGCGCTTGGCCGTCACCGGCGGCGACGAACTGGCGGAACTGAGCAGCACCTTCAACCACATGAGCGAACGCCTGGGCGAGTTGCAACACCTGGAATCTCAACTGCGCCGCCGCGACCGTTTGCATGCGCTGGGCGAAGTTGCGATGGGCCTGGCGCATGAAATCCGCAACCCGCTGGGCATCATCAAGACCGCCACCCAACTGCTGCACCGCCGCGCGGATCTGCCCGAGACCGATAAGCGGCATCTGGAATACGTGGTCAGCGAAGTCAGCCGGATCAATGACCTGATCACCGATTTTCTCGACTTCGCCAAACCCAGCGCGCCGCTGCGCTCGACCCAACCGGCGCGGCCGCTGGTGGATGAACTGGTCGGGTTTTGCGCCCCGGAACTGGCCAGCCACAACATCGAGGTGCACATCGACGATCAGGCGCCGGGCGCGACCCTGTACGCCGACGCGCGCCAGCTCAAGCAGGCCGGGCTGAACCTGATCGTCAACGCCATCGACGCCATGCCCGACGGCGGCCACCTGACACTCGGCATCCACCGCGACGCCGCCCACACCATCATCAGCGTCGCGGACACCGGCCAGGGCATCGAGCCCGACATGCTGGAGCGGATCTTTACCCCGTTCGTGACCACCAAGGCGTCGGGCACCGGCCTCGGTTTGGCCAAGGTGTTTTCGATCATGGAAAACCATGACGGGCACATCGAATGCACCAGCGAAAAAGATGCCGGTGCGACGTTCAGCCTGTACATTCCGACCCATGGCGACGACTTCGACGAGGCGAGCGATGACACATAACGTACTGGTGGTCGACGACGAGCCCAAGCTCTGCGACCTGCTGGCATCGGCCCTGAGTCAGAACGGCATCACCGTGTTCACCGCCGGCAACGGCCTGCACGCGCTCAAGGTGCTGGAGTGCGAGGACATCGACCTGGTGATCAGCGACTGGCGCATGCCCGGCATGGACGGCCCGCAGTTACTGGCGGAAATCAAAAGCCGTTTTCCGCAGTTGCCGGTGATCGTCATGACCGCCTACAGCACGGTGAAAAACGCCGTGCAATCGATGCGCAACGGCGCGTTCGACTACATTGCCAAGCCGTTCGACATCGACGAACTGGACATCACCGTCAGCAAGGCCCTGCAATTTCGCGACATCCTCAAAGACAACCAGCGCATGCGCGCCGAACTCGACGAACACCAGCAGATCGATAGCTTGGTGGGCGATAGCCCGAGTTTCCGCCGGGTGCTGCAAGCGATCGATTCGGTGCGCGAAAGTAACGCGACGATCCTGCTGACCGGCGAAAGCGGCACCGGCAAGGAAATGGTCGCCCGCGCCATCCACAAACACGGCAACCGCGCCGACAAGCCGTTCGTGGCGGTCAACTGCGCGGCGATCCCCGAAGGCTTGCTGGAAAGCGAAATGTTCGGCCATCGCAAAGGCGCGTTTACCGGCGCGGTAGCGGATCGGATTGGGCGCTTTCAGCAGGCTGACAAGGGCACGCTGTTTCTCGATGAGATCGGTGAAATGCCCTTGGCCTTGCAGGCGAAAATCTTGCGCGCGTTGCAGGAGCGGGTGATCGAGCCGGTGGGTGATCCGCGTGAGCGCAAGGTCGATGTGCGGGTGATCGCGGCCACCAACAAAAATTTGCTGGATGCGGTGGCCAAAAAAGAGTTTCGCGAAGATTTGTATTACCGCCTCAACGTGTTCCCGATCCCGCTACCGGCCCTGCGCGAACGGGTCGAAGACATCACGCCGTTGGCCCGGCATTTCGCCAATACGCTGGGTGCTGCGGCCGGTAAACGGTTCAGCGGTTTTAGCGCGGAGGCGTTGCAGGCGATGGCGAATTATTCGTGGCCGGGGAATATTCGCGAACTGCAGAACTGCGTGGAACGCGCGACGATTGTGGCCAGTGGGTCGGTAATTGAAGAGGATGACTTGCCGGCGTATCTGTTCGCCTCGCGGCCTGCCGACGGTGGCGTGCTGATTGAAAACAACGGCGTGCCGGCGGACCTGGAAGCGGCGCTGGCTGAAGTTGAAAAGGCCTACATTCTTGCAGCGCTGCAACAGAGCAATGGCGTGCAGGCAGCGGCGGCGCAGTTGATCGGGATATCCGAGCGCAGCTTCTGGTATCGGCTGAAGAAATTGGGGATTCATGTGGACAAGATCGTCCGCTGACCACAAAACCTTGTGGGAGCGGGCTTGCTCGCGAAAGCGGTGTGTCAGCTACATTGATGTGTGACTGACACTCCGCCTTCGCGAGCAAGCCCGCTCCCACATTAACGGTGTTCGCCGAAGGATCAGCTGACGGTCCCACCCTTCGCCTCGCTCATGATCTGCCGGATCGCCCCGACAAAGGTTTCCACCGGCTGCCCGCCCGTCACGGCGTACTGCCCGTTGAACACCACCGTCGGCACCGAACTCACTCCCCGCGACAGCCACAACTGTTCTTCTTCATGAACTTCTTTGGCGTATTCATCCGACGCCAGAATCGCCTCGGCCCGCTGCCGATCCAGTCCAACACTTTCGGCAATCTGTGCCAGTTGCTGAGGATCGGACGGGTTGCCGCCATCAGTGAAATACGCCTTGAACAGCGCTTCTTTCAGGTTGAACTGCAACCCTTCCAGCCCGGCCCAGTAGAGCAAGCGGTGGGCGTCGAAGGTGTTGTAGATGCGGCTGCTGCCGTCGGTGCGAAACGCAAACCCGACCTCGGCCCCACGGGCGCGGATCATCTCGCGGTTTTTCTGCGATTGCTCCGGGGTGGAGCCGTATTTTTCAGTGATGTGTTCGGTGATGTTCTGGCCGTCCGGGCCCATGTTCGGGTTCAGCTCGAACGGCTGGAAACGGATCTCCGCCTGGACCTCGTCGCCCAACAAATCCAGCGCCTTGGTCAGGCCATACAGGCCAACGACGCACCAGGGGCAGGACACGTCGCTGACAAAATCGATTTTCAGGGAGTTACTCATCGCATACCTCGCAGGCTAATGTCGCGCCGGAAAGCTCGAACAATACACCCGACGGGGCTGGGGTTGCAGCAGATCCCTGTGTCCAACGCAAATCCCCTGTGGGAGCGGGCTTGCTCGCGAAGGCGGCGTGCCAGTCGACATCAATGTAGCTGTCATACCGCCTTCGCGAGCAAGCCCGCTCCCACAGTTGGATTTGCGGGGTTACAGGAGGTTGGGGGTTGCCACCGGTTCGATCTGCGCCCAATGCGAGGTGTCTTCGCGGTGGGACTGCAAGTACGGCAACACCGCCGCGAGCAATGGCGCCTTGAACGCTTCCTGGAAACGATGGGCCATGCCCGGGATCAGTTTCAACTGACTGCCGCGAATGTGCGCCGCCAGGTGCACGCCGTGCATCACCGGCAACAATGGGTCCGCCGTGCCGTGCACCACCAGCGTTGGCACGCGCAATTGGTTGAGCAACGCTACCCGGCTCGGCTCCGCGAGGATCGCCATGATCTGGCGCTTCACGCCTTCGGGATTGAACGCCCGGTCATACGAAGCCGCCGCCTGTTGCAGCAACACTTGCCGGTCATCGCTCACGCTCGGGCTGCTCAGGGCTGCGAGCAAATCCGCCTGTTGCTCCAACGCCACTTCGCGATTCGGTGCGCCGCGACGCGATAACAATTGCACCAGCGCCGCACTTGGCGCCGGCAAGCCTTCGGCCCCGGAACTGGTCATGATCAACGTCAGGCTCTCGATCCGCTGCGGCGCCATCGCTGCCATGTGCTGGGCGATCATCCCGCCCATGCTCGCGCCCAGCACGTGGAATTGCTCGATGTGCAACGCGTCCATCAGCCCCAACGCGTCCTCGGACATATCGGTCAAGGTGTACGGCGCCGCCACCGGCAAGCCGAGTTTGTAGCGCAACACTTCGAAGGTCAGGTTGGCGTTGGCCGGCGTCTGGCGCCAGGTCGACAGCCCGACATCGCGGTTGTCGTAACGAATCACCCGAAAGCCCTGCTGACACAAGGCAACCACCACTTCGTCCGGCCAGTGGATCAGTTGCCCGCCCAGGCCCATCACCAGCAGCAATGCCGGATCGGACGCACGACCAATGCTCTGGTACGCCAGGCTTACCTGGTCCAGATCGACATGTTCAGTCGGGACATTGACGTCACAACGCGAAGCCGCAAGGGACGGCAGGCTGAATAAAAGCGCAGCCAACAGTACCGCCCTTGAAAAAAATCGTACACACATGAAAAACACCGAAACGCAGAACCCCAGTAGAGCGCGAGTCTGATGAAGTTTGTTCAAGCGCGCTGCCACAGTTGCGTGACAGTTTGATGAAGATTGCCGAGTGGTCGTGTCGGGGCTCGCGGCATCCTCCAGGCAAGTCCTTGCAGCCGCTCATCGAAAGATCTAGTCAACCTGTTATTTCTGACAGTAGGCAGCCTCCCCTGTTGTGTATTCAATTCGGCCCTCCAGGCACACTCAGAGGTTGCGCTCATGATCACAGCCAATTGCCCTGAAGCCCTAAAAGAACTGGCCACCCGCCCAGCGCTCGAAATACCTGGCGCGATGAGCTCCGTCGAGAGCGCGGAGATGGGCGTCAATCAGGTCATGCTCATGGAGCGAGGCTTGCCAATCGCCATTGACTCCAACGGAATCAAACCCGGCGACAGTGTGTTGGTGTACCTCGACACGCGGCTGGTGCTGGTCCTGCCGGTGAAGAAGGATCACGCCGGCCAGCCCATCACCCCGTACATCCCCGCGACGCTGATCCCGGAAGGGGTTTTCACCCTGAAGTACCGGGTGAACCTTGAGCGATCCGCCCCGCTGAAAGTTCGGGTCAAGACCCGTTTGCCCGGCGGTATCGATAAACCGCTGGCTGCGCCATACATCAGCTCCACCACGCTCAACGCTCAGCAGGATGAAACCGTCATCGTGCCCGCCTATGAGGGCATGTGCCCGAACGATAAGGTCACGCTGATGTTCGGCAACTGGGCCTTGCTGCACACAGTAAAGGCCGACGAGGTCGGACAGCCACTGACGTTTACGCTGTCCAGGGACAAGATCGCTGGCAATGGCGATGGCGCGGTCGTTCTGTATTACACGGTGTGCGACGAACTGAGAAATTGCGCGCGGGATCACTCACCGGGCTGTGTACTGATGATCCAGCGCGGCACTAATGAACCGGTACTTCCCACCGTGGAATGCACCGATCAGCAGCACACGTTGTACTTGAGCCGATTGGGCAGCCGCTCGGCCAAGGTCAGCCTCGACACTCAGGATTTTGCCCCCGGTGACACACTGAAACTGGTCTGGCGAGGCCTGGACCGCACGGGCAAGTCGAAGATGTTGACCCTGGAACAAACCCTGGAAATCTCATCGAGGCTGGACTTCAAGATTCCCAACGCAGTCCTGCAGGAACTGGCCGGTGGCAGCGCCCGGCTGTTTTTCACCCGCACCGACGTCCATGGCGCTACGCAGACATTACCGGCCACGGACATTCTGATTGTCGGGCACACACGCGGGATCAGTGAGGCGCCGCATCAGCCAACAGCCGCTCCCGAAGACGGTGTGTTGCAGATCGCTCAACCAACCATTTTGGGAGCGACTGAGGCGGTGGAAGGCGCCGACTGCGGTGTCTCGCTACGGATTTACGATAACAGTGACCTCAACGGTGCCAGGGTCCTTATCAATCCGGTGACAGGGGCCGTGGCTTTGGATGTGGTCGATCTCCTGCTCAACGGGCGCATCGTCGACACGCTTATCATCCAGTCCGGCACGGTGAATTGTCGGCATGAGATGAAGCTTCCCAAGCTTGAGCTCATGCCCGACAGGATCAACCTGCTGCAAGCCACGATCAGCCGGGTCAGCCATGACACCGAAACCTCCTCGTCGCCATTGAGGGTCTTGTACAACGCCATCCGCCCCGGCAACAAGGACCTCGATTGCAATCCCGGGCACTCGGAACTGCAACTGAAACTGCCACAGGACGTTATCGATAATGGCCTGGATGCCGAGCGTGTCGCGCTGGGCGTCGAGGTGAGCTTTTGCTATCCCTATTGTCGGCCTCACGACGTCATCGAACTGACCATGGGCAACCTGACCGTGCGTTTCACGGTGTCGCCCGATGAGCTTCCACGATGCGTGGCGAACGAACCGCAATGCATCGTGAGGACATTGACGGCACAACAGTTCAGGCAGGCTGCAAACGGTCCGCGACTGACGCTTTTCTACACCGTGCAGGACCAGATCAAAAACGGCCCGGACCCGATGGCACCGTATTCGGCGCACGTGGTTTTCGAAGCCGATCACGCCGGAGTGCATCGCCATGTGCCGGCATCAAGAGCAGCCATCGGTCAAGCCACACACATGCTGCTCGCCCCCGGCGCTGTACTCGACCCGCAAGATCCACCGTCGCAGATACCGATCATCAGCGCCGTCACCGCCAGGGATCAGGTGATCCCCCACACTGGCGTCACTTACTACCGCAACTCTCTGGTTATTCGCGGCCGGGCGACTGCGGGGCGACCGGTGGTTGTCTATGAAGGGGTGCGCAATCTCGGACGCTTCGCGGTCGATGCCAATGGCGAGTGGGTCGTGCCGGCGCGAGCCTTTGCGGTGGCGCGCCATGTCATCACAGTGCGGTCGATCGACAGCACGCAGCACTCGCCACCCTACGTGTTCACGGTCCAGCCAGGTCTGTCGGGGGACCGAGTGGTTTTCGATTACCCGGACTATCAAGGCTGGGTCCCGCACGATCCGGATTTCAAGAACGTATTCTCCTTTTTCCAGGCGCCGGGCGGACGCTATTGCGTACTCAAGACCGAGACCGTATCCGGTGCAGCCCCGGCGGACATACTGTCCAGATCATTCAATAACCTCCAACCCGGCGCCAGCTATCGGCTCCAGGTCGCCGTGGTCCAGTCCGCAACAGGCAACCTTCAGCCATCCCTTCGCCTGCGCTCCAGCACCGGCGCCGCGTCGGACTTTGTGCGGTTGAACAATCAGGTCCTCGAGGTGCTCAGCCTGCATTTTGTACCACCCACACCCGAGGGCACGCTGTACCTCGAAAGCGGCATGGAGGGTGGTCGCGGGAATGTTTTTGATATGGCATGGGTGACGCTGGATCGGGCGCCACTCGCTCCGATGTCATCAGCGTCGAATATGGCGCAAATCTGGGGGTGACCCGGTACTGCGTCAATCCTGCCGGACAAAGTTTCATAAGGAGCTTGTGTAGGCCATCAACCAAAACAAAGCCCGCTGACCGTCACCGGTTCAGCGGGCTTTTTATTGCCGCATCCGTGCTTAGGCGAGCTGACTGCGCAACTGCCGCGCCGCCGCCACCATGTTCACCAGCGCCGCCTCGGTTTCCGGCCAGGCGCGGGTCTTCAAACCGCAATCCGGGTTGACCCACAAGCGTTCAGCCGGAATGCGTTTCACAGCCTTGCTCATCAACTTGACCATTTCGGCGGTGTCCGGCACCCGTGGCGAGTGGATGTCATACACGCCCGGGCCGATGTCGTTCGGGTAGTCGAAGGCTTCGAAAGCTTCCAGCAACTCCATGTCCGAACGCGAGGTTTCGATGGTGATCACATCTGCGTCCATGGCCGCGATGGATTTGATCACGTCGTTGAATTCGCTGTAGCACATGTGGGTGTGGATCTGGGTTTCGTCGCGCACACCGGAGGCTGTGAGACGGAAGGCTTCCACCGCCCAGTCGAGGTATTCCTGCCATTGCGCGCGGCGTAGCGGCAAACCTTCGCGGAACGCGGCTTCGTCGATCTGCACGATTTTGATGCCGGCGTTTTCCAGGTCGACCACTTCGTCGCGCAGGGCCAATGCCAATTGCTGCGCCTGGATTTTGCGCGACACGTCTTCGCGCGGGAACGACCACATCAGCATGGTCACGGGACCGGTGAGCATGCCTTTCATGACCTTGGCGGTCAGGCTTTGCGCGTAGGTGATCCAGTCGACGGTCATCGCGTTCGGGCGGCTCAGGTCGCCGTAGATGATCGCCGGTTTCACGCAGCGCGAACCGTAGCTCTGCACCCAGCCGAAACGGGTGAACAGGTAGCCGTCCAGTTGCTCGGCGAAGTACTCGACCATGTCGTTGCGCTCGGCTTCACCGTGCACCAGTACGTCCAGACCCAAACGCTCCTGGACTTGCACCGCGTGGCGGATTTCGCTGTGCATGGCGTCGGTGTAATCGTTGGCCGACAGCTTGCCTTGTTTGAACGCCTGACGCGCCAGACGAATCGAGCCGGTCTGCGGAAACGAGCCGATGGTGGTGGTCGGGAACGTCGGCAGTTCCAGGCGTGCGCGCTGTTGTTCGATGCGTTTGGCGAACGGCGAATGACGTTGGCTGTCTTTCGCGCCGATAGCGTTGATCCGGGCCTGAACTTCGGCTTTATGGATACGTGGCGACTGCGCACGACTGGCCTGGATCGCGCGGCTTTCGGCCAGTGCGGCCTGCACCTTGGACGCTTGCGGGTCGTTGAGGGCATCACGCAGCACGGCGATTTCACCGCACTTCTGCACGGCGAACGCCAGCCAGGATTTCAGTTCCGGGTCGAGCTTGTCTTCGCGCTCCAGATCCACCGGGCTGTGCAGCAACGAGCAGGAACTGCTGACCCACAGGTTGTCGCCAAAACGTTCTTGCGCCGGTTGCAGTTGCGCCAGCACTTGTTCCAGTTCGCAGCGCCAGACGTTGCGCCCGTTGACCAGGCCGACCGAGAGAATCTTGTAGGTTGGCAGGCGATCCAGCACTTGGCCGAGTTGATCCGGCGCGCGCACGGCGTCGATGTGCAAACCTTGCACCGGCAGGCTGACGGCCAGGCCGAGGTTGTCTTCCAGGCCGCTGAAGTAGGTCGCCACAAGTTTTTTCAGCGGCGAATATTGAAGGATGTGGTAAGCGCGTTCGAAAGCACTTTTCCAGGCTTGCGGCAGGTCGAGGGTCAGGATCGGTTCGTCGATCTGCACCCATTCCACGCCTTGCTCGGCGAGGCGACCGAGGATTTCGTTGTAGACCGGCAGCAGGCGTTCGAGCAATTCGAGTTTGTCAAAGTCGTTGCCTTTGGCTTTGCCCAGCCACAGATAGGTCAACGGGCCGATGATCACCGGTTTGACGTTGTGGCCCAGGGCCTTGGCTTCGGCAACTTCGTCGAACAGCTGTTCCCAGCTCAGTTTGAACTGCTGGTCAGCGCTGAATTCCGGGACCAGGTAGTGGTAGTTGGTGTCGAACCACTTGGTCAATTCCTGGGCGTATTGCAACTGGCTGTGTTCGCCGCCGCAGCAAGCGGTAGTGGCGCCGCGAGCCATGGCGAACAGGGTGTCGAGGGTCGGCTGGCCGCTGGCATCGAGGGTGCTGTCGAAACGCTCGGGCACTACGCCGAAAGCCAGGGAATGGCTGAGCACCTGGTCGTACCAGGCAAAGTCGCCCACCGGCAGCAAATCGATGCCGGCGTCTTTCTGCAATTGCCAATGGGTGGCGCGCAACTGGCGGCCAACGGCTTTCAAAGCGTCCTGATCGAGATCGCCCTTCCAGTAGGATTCGAGGGCTTTTTTCAATTCGCGGTCAGCGCCGATGCGCGGGAAACCAAGTGTGTGGGCCAGAGCCATGGTGAATTTCTCCCTTTAAAGATGTTGTAAAAACGTGGGCCTATTGTCGACAGCCAACCCAACATGAGACAAACTCAACCTTTTCGTGTTGATCACAAGTTTTCCTCATGGAGCCCCCGGTGCTTGAAATCCGTCACCTGAAGACCCTGCATGCCTTGCGCGAAGCCGATAGCCTGGTGGATGCGGCCGACCGCCTGCACCTGACGCAGTCGGCCCTGTCCCACCAGTTCAAAGAACTGGAAGAACGCATGGGCATGCCGTTGTTTGTGCGCAAGACCAAACCGGTGCGTTTCACCAGTGCCGGTTTGCGTCTGCTGCAACTGGCCGACGCCACCCTGCCGCTGCTGCGTGGCGCCGAACGCGATATCGCGCGGCTGGCCGGCGGCACTGCCGGGCGTTTGCACATGGCGATCGAGTGTCACAGCTGCTTTCAGTGGCTGATGCCGACCATCGACCAGTTCCGCGATGCCTGGCCGGAAGTCGAGCTCGACCTGGCCTCGGGCTTCTCGTTCGCCCCGCTGCCTGCCCTGGCCCGGGGCGATCTGGATCTGGTGGTGACTTCCGATCCGCTGGAACTGGCCGGGATCACCTACGTGCCGTTGTTCACCTACGAAGCGATGCTCGCGGTGGCCAATCAGCACCGGTTGGCAAGCAAGGCCTACATCGTGCCGGAAGATCTGCTCACGGAAACCTTGATCACCTACCCGGTGGAGCGTGATCGGCTGGACATCTTCACGCGTTTTCTGGAACCCGCCGACGTCGAACCGGCTCAGGTCCGCACTTCGGAACTGACGGTGATGATGATGCAACTCGTGGCCAGCGGACGCGGTGTGTGCGGCATGCCGCATTGGGCGCTGCATGAATACAGCTCACGGGGTTATGTGAAGGCCAAGCGGCTGGGCGAGAAAGGATTGTTTGCGACGTTGTATGCGGGGATTCGTGCGGACATGCTGGATGCGCCGTACATGCGCGATTTCTTGCTGACGGCGAAAGACACGTCGTTCTCCACCCTAGACGGGGTTAGCGCGGTCCGTTGATTGGAATGCAATCAACTGTGGGAGCGGGCTTGCTCGCGAAGAGGGAGTGTCAGTCGACATTTGTGTAGCTGACACACCGCCTTCGCGAGCAAGCCCGCTCCCACAGGGGATCTCAGCGCCCCTTAGATCTCGCGCCACATGTGGATTTTGTCGAAGTAGTCTTCGCCGACCCGCACGGCCAAAGGCTCCAGGCCGAACTGGATGAAACCGCAGCGCTGATACAGCTTGAACGCTGCGTCATTGCCAGCCGTAACTGTCAGCTGAATCAGTTTCAGCCCCGGATGGTTTTGCGCTTCCGTCAGCGCTGCCTGGACCAATTCAAAACCGAGTCCGCACTGACGAACCTGACCAGACACGTACATGCCAAACAGCGTCGCCTTATGCCGAGCCTTTTCCCGGGGTTCGAAGGCCAGGCCGACGATGCCCGACAACTTGCCCTCCACGAATCCGCCGAACACTACATCGAGCTTGCTGGTCAATCGTGATTCCCACCAGCCCAGCGGCATCGCGGCACGTTCGCGCACGCTGGAGGTGAAGGCTTGCGGATGCCGGTCGTAGGCTTCGAGCATCAGTTCCCGATAGTCCAGGGCATGGCTGGCATCCAGGCGTTCGATCCACATGGTCACGCCGCCTTGCGCTGTTCAAGCATCAGCCGCACCGCCAAGGCCGACAGCACGAAACCCATGAAGTAGCGTTGCACCGCCAGCCAGGTCGGGTTGCTGACGAACCACGACGCAATGCCGGCAGCGAACAGCGCAATCAGCAGATTGACGCAAAAACTCACGCTGATCTGGGTCAGGCCGAGGATGATGCTCTGGGTAAACACCGAACCATGTTCCGGACTGATGAACTGCGGAAACACCGACAGGTAGAACACCGCAATCTTCGGGTTCAAGGCGCTGGTGAGAAAACCCATGGTGATCAGTTTGCGCGACGAGTCCGGCGGCAACTGCTGTGCTTCGAACGGTGAGCGCGCGCCGGGTTTGACCGCTTGCCAGGCCAGCCACACCAAGTACAGCGCGCCGGCCCATTTCAACACTTCATACGCCATCGGCACCGCCAGGAACACCGCAGTCAAACCAGCGGCGGCGGCGAACAGATGCACGAAAAATCCCGCCACCACGCCGAGCAACGAGGTCACCCCGGCTTTACGCCCCTGGCAGATCGAACGGGAGATCAGGTAGATCATGTTCGGCCCCGGCGTCAGTACCATCAGCAACGCGGCGGCGGCGAAGATCAGCAAGTCTTGAAGCGGAATCATGGGGCAGTCCTTGGTCCGGTGTTGATCAGGCGATCGCGGTCAGCGAGGCTCGATAAAACGGCAGGATCACGTCCCGTGTCAATGGCGCCAGCGTGAGATGGCCGTTAGTGGCCGGGTCGATCCAGCGTACTTCTTCGATCTCCGCCGCCGGGGTGACGTTTGCGTCGATGTTCAGCAGAAACAGTTCGGCCTGGACGACAAAACCCGGTTCGTTGGCGGCCGGTGCCGAGAACTGGCCCAGAAACGTGGCTTGCGTCAGGTCGATGACCAGGCCCAGTTCTTCTTCCAGTTCGCGGGCCAGGGCGTGGACCGGTTGCTCATGGGCTTCGATCTTGCCGCCGGGTTGCATGAAGGCTTCGGTGCCGCGTTTGCGGACCAGCAGAGTGCGGCCGTCGGGGCCGATCAACAGGGCGGCGGCGATGTGGATGATGCGGGGGGAAGTAGACATGGATCGAAGTTGGCCTTAGTCAAAAGGCCATAAGAATAACCTGTAGGAGCCAGGCTTGCCTGTGGCGAGGGAGCTTGCTCCCGCTGGGCTGCGAAGCGGCCCCAAAAAAGCGGGGACTGCTGCGCAGTCCAGCGGGAGCAAGCTCCCTCGCCACAGGTTCGGTGTTTGATATGAAAGCGGTGCCGCAGCGGCTATGAGGTTGCGCGCTCCAGCAGCGCTTCCACTTCCTCGGGGACTTTCACAAACACGCTGTATTTCGCCCCTTCCATGGTTTCAAACGCAATCAGCTTGTCCACCAACGGTGCGTTCAACACCTTGCCGGCATTGAGCAGCAGCATGCCGTTGTCGGCGTTGAGGTTGCGCGCCAGGATCATGCCCGGCGCCAGGTCACGAGTGGTCAGCACTTTGACCGACGGGTCGGCCAGGGTCACATCGCTGAGGTACGCGGCGCACACCTGAATGAAATCCTCGACCAGCTCGGGATCGTAGAGCCGCCCGGCGTAGTTGCGGATATACACCAGCGCTTCGTCGCTGTTCATTTGCCGTTCGAGGATCAGCCCGCGCTGCAATTCGATGAAATCCACCGCCAGTTTCAGCAACCGCGAACCAAACGGAATCGCCTCGCCCTTGAGCCGGTCCGGGAAACCGCTGCCGTCCCAGCGTTCCTGGTGGTGCAGGATCAGGCGGGCGGCGTCCTTCATAGGGTCGAGGGTCATCAGCAGCGACTCGCTCTGCTTCGGATACTCGCGATAGCGGTCGCGATCAATGTGATGCAGCATGTCCGACGGCGTGATCATCATGCTGTCGGTCCAGCTCAACTTGCCGATGTTGTACAGCGCGGCGGCCATGGTCAGGTCGCGGCTGGTGCCCTCGTCCAGGCCGTGAAGTTTGCAGTACACCCGCACCAGTTCGATGATCTGGCGGTTGGTCTGCTTGGCCGGCGGCAGGCGCAGGTTGGCCAGCAACGAGAACACTTCGGTGCCGGTGACGTAACTGTGTTTGAGCTCCTCATACGCCAGGTCGAGCATGTCGGCGGTCTGTTGCAACTCGGAGGTGCGCGCCGCGACGTGTTTTTCCAGGGTCGTATTAAGGGTTTTCAACTGGTCGTTCTGCTGGCGGGTCAATTGCACCAGGCGCCGGCGTTCCAGCTCGGAATGATGATGCTCCAGGGCTTGGCGCAAGGTCAGCTGCAGTTCTTCGTCATTCCAGGGTTTGCTGATGTAACGGTGGATCTGCCCGTCGTTGATCGCCTTGATGATCGTCGGCAGGTCTGCGTACCCCGTCAGCAGGATGCGCGTGGTCGTCGGGTAGAGCTGATGGATATGGGCCAACAACGTGGCGCCATCCATATTGGGCATGCGTGCGTCGCTCATCACCAGATCGATGGGCTGTTGCGCCATGATTTCCAGGGCTTGGGCCCCGCTGGTGGCCAACAGTACGTCGTAGGGCTGGCCGCGCAACAGACGACGCAGGCTGCTGAGGATTGATTCCTCGTCGTCGACCAGCAACACCTTGGGTTTATCGGTCAAAGTCGTAGGGAGTTGCTCTTCCATGGCGTCACCTCGAGTGAAACGTGTCCAACGTTGTGGCAGGCGACGACAAACGTCCACTCTTGCCGGAGCCTGATCTACAGGCTAGATGATTTTCAGACATTGCCGGCAACTCATTCATTCCACACACCCGAGCGAACTCCAGACAAGGGGGCTATGCTCAGGTCACTCGGATCCACATTCTGTGACCGTTCGGCCAGGTGATCAGGGAAAGGATGCCCCTATGAACAGACCGTTTCGAATCGCTGTCGCCCCGGGCGGATGCCTATGAATGCGCTGCTTGCACGGACGAACCGGCGCATCCTCATCGTCGACGATACTGCCTCGATCCATCAGGATTTTGCGAAGATCCTCAGCCCTCAGACTATCGAGGACGACGATCTGGACAGCACCGAACGAGCCCTTTTCGGATCGACGGCAGCTATTACTTTGCAAAGCTTTACCCTTGAATCGGCTTTTCAGGGCCTGGAAGCGCTGAACAAGGTCGAGACGGCGCTGGCCAACGACATGCCCTACGCCATGGCCTTCATCGACATGCGCATGCCGCCAGGCTGGGACGGGCTGGAAACCATCGAACGGCTGTGGCAGGTCGATCCCAAGCTGCAAGTCGCGCTGTGCACGGCTTATTCCGACTATTCGTGGGAAGACATCGACGAACGCCTGGAGCTGGGTGATCGCCTGCTGATCCTGAAAAAACCCTTCGATGCCATCGAAATTCGTCAGATGGCCAGTGCGCTCACCGCCAAATGGCAGATGACCGAAGACGCAGCGCTGAAGATGTCCCTGCTCGAACAAGCCGTGGAAGAACGCACCCGGGAACTGTCCGACGCCAACATCATCGTGCAGAACAGCCCGACGATTCTGTATCGCCTGCGCGGCGAACCGTCGTTCCCGCTGATGTACATCTCCCACAACATCACCAAATACGGGCACACCGCAGCCAAACTGGTGGCGTCGGCCAATTGGTCCAAAGAGCTGATTCACCCGGACGATCTGTCCAAAGTCGACGACGCCATGGAACGCGTGCTGGACCGGCATGCCGAGGGCGCGTCCATCGAGTTCCGTATGCGCACCGGCGACGGCGCTTGGCGCTGGGTCGAAAACCGCTACATCCCGGTGCGTGACGCCGAAGGCCGGTTGCTGGAAGTCGAAGGCATCATCCTCGACATCACCGAACGCAGGCTGGCTGAAGAGAAAATCGCCCTGCTGGCCCGCACCGACGGGCTGACCGGGCTGGCCAACCGCGCCACCCTGATCGAACGGCTGCACCAGGCGTACGCGGCCAATCGGCGTGGCGCCAACGCGTTCGCGATTTTTTACCTGGACCTGGATCACTTCAAACGCATCAACGACACCCTCGGCCACCCGGTGGGCGACCAGTTGCTGCAGGAAGTCGCCCGGCGGATCAAAGCCTGCGTACGTGAAAACGATGTGGTCGCGCGCCTCGGTGGTGACGAATTCGCCATTTTGCAGCTGGATGTCAGCGACCCGACCCAATCTGCGGCACTGGCGGCCAAGGTTCGCGATTCGCTGGTGCTGCCCTACTCCCTGGGCGGCAACGATGTACGGGCCTCGGTGAGTATCGGCATCAGCAGTTGCACCCCGGACATCCTCAGCGCCGACGCCCTGCTGACCCAGGCCGACATGGCGCTCTATCGCTCCAAGGAGCAGGGCCGCAACCAGTACCATTTCCATTCCGAGGAGATCAATCAGGAAGTGGTCGAGCGCATGACCATCGCCAGCGACCTGAAATCCGCCATCGAACATGAAGAACTCGAACTGCATTACTGGCCGGAAGTGGACCTGAGCACCGGCAAGATCCTCGGCATGGAAGCCCAGGTCACCTGGAACCACCCTACCCGTGGCGTGCTTGAAGGCCCGGCGTTCCTGCCGGCGGCGGAAAAAACCGGGACCATCGTCGCCCTTGGTCACTGGGTGCTGGACCAAGCCTGTCGGCAGATGCGCCAGTGGCGCGACGAAGGCATGGCGCCGCCGGTGATTGCGATCAAGCTGTCCCTGGCCCAGCTCAAGAGCGGCCCCGAACTGATCTATGACGTGCTGCGCACTACCGCGCGCTGGGAACTGTGCCCCTGGGACCTGCGTTTTGACGTCACCGAGGCGACCCTGGCACAGACCAAATGGACCCACAACGATGTGCTGCCGCGCCTGCGGGAGCTAGGGGTGAAGATCGCCATCGATGATTTCGGCACTGAATATTCTTCATTCGATTACCTCAAGACCTATCAGGTCAATCACCTGAAACTCGCCCAGGCTTTCATCGATACCGCCGCGCAGGATCCGGCGAGCGCGAACACCTTGCGCGCCATTATTAATTTCGCCCGTGACGTAGGGATCGGAATCATTGCCGAAGGTGTCGAAACCCAAGAGCAACGCAGTTCGCTGATGGCCACAGGTTCGCCGATGAATGCCCAAGGGTATTTTTTCAGTAAAGCGGTCAGCAGCCAACAAGCCGCCGAACTGCTGAAGGCCGGGAGCATCGTGCCCCCGGCAGGCGAAAATGACCCAAGCCTGGGTAGCCCGCCGCGTTCCACGGAGGAAAACGGATGAAGACCCCCTTCGTGCGGACCAACCGGCGCATCCTTATCATTGACGACACGCCGTCGATCCATCTGGACTTCCGCAAAATTCTCGACCCCGACGCGGAAGCGGAACAGTCCCTGGCAGGCACCGAAGAAGCGTTGTTCGGCACCCAGCAACCGGACCGGCTGACCTTTGAGCTCGACTCTGCGTACCAGGGCCGGGAAGCCCTGGAACTGGTCAAGCGCGCCCGGGCCGAAGGTCGCCCGTATGCCCTGGCGTTCACCGACATGCGCATGCCGCCGGGCTGGGACGGGCTGGAGACTATTGAAGAGTTGTGGAAGGCCGACCCCAGCCTGCAAATCGCCCTGTGCACCGCGTATTCGGATTACAGCTGGGAAGCCATGGCCGAACGACTGGAATTCGGCGATCAGTTGCTGGTGCTGAAAAAACCGTTCGACAGCCTGGAAATCCGCCAGATGGCCAGTGCCCTGACCTGGAAATGGCAGATGGCCCAGGACGCGGCGATGAAAGTGCTGAGCCTCGAGCAGACCATCGAGGCACGGGTGCATGAGTTGCTCAAGGTCTCGCACTTGCTGCAATACGACATTCTCACCGAGTTGCCCAACAGCACCTTGCTCGGCGATCGCCTCAACCAGTCGCTGGCCTTGTCCCGGCGCCACGACAAACAACTGGCGGTGATGTTTCTCGGGCTGGACCGCTTCAAGCGCATCAACAATGCGCTGGGACATCCGGCCGGCGACGAAATGCTCAAACGCGTCGGGCAAAGCCTGGTGGCCACGGTGCGCGAATCCGACTCGGTGTTTCGTTATGGCTCCGACGAGTTCGTGGTGATCCTCGCCGATATCCGTCACCCGCAACAGACCAAGGGCATCGCCGAAAAACTCTTGAATGCCATCCGCGCGCCGCAACACATTGCCGGCCACGACCTGAGCGTGACCGCCAGCCTGGGGATCAGCATCTATCCCGAGGACGGCCTCGACGCCATCGTGCTGATCAAGAAAGCCGAAACCGCGATGCGCAACGTCAAGGAAAACGGCCCCAACGATTTCAGCTTTTTCATCGATGAAATGAACCAGCGCGCCCGGGAGCAGCAGAGCATTGAGTCGGGTATTCGCCTGGCCCTGGAGCGCAACGAATTTGTTCTGCACTACCAACCGAAGCTGGACTTGAGCAATGGCCAGGTGGTCGGCGCCGAGGCGTTGATCCGCTGGAAAAAACCCGGACAAGGTTGGGTCTATCCCTCGGATTTCATCGCGGTCGCCGAAGACAGCGGCTTGATTGTGCCGTTGACCAAATGGGTGATGGCACAGGCCTGTCGTCAGGCGTGCATCTGGAAAACCGCCGGGCTGCCGGATATCTGCATCTCGGTCAACGTCTCGGCCATCGACTTTCGCCAGCGCGACTTTGTCGAGAGCATCGAACTGATTCTCAAGCAGACCGGCATGGAACCGACGCTGCTGGAGCTGGAGATCACCGAAGGCGTATTGATGCAGAACGTCGATGCTACCGTGACCGCCCTGAACCGGATCAAGGCCTTGGGCGTGCGCCTGGCAATCGATGACTTCGGCACGGGTTATTCCAGCCTGAGTTACCTGCGCAGGTTTCCCATCGATGTGCTGAAAATCGACCAGTCATTCATTCGCGGCTTGAGCCGGGACAGCAGCGATGCTGCGCTGGTCAGCGCGATTATCAGCCTGGGCAAGAGCCTCAAGCTGACAGTCATCGCCGAAGGCATCGAAACCCTTGAACAACTGGATTTCCTCAAGGCCCACCACTGCGAGGAAGGCCAGGGTTATTACTTCAGCAAAGCCGTGGCGCCGGATGCGTTCGCACATTATCTGATGTCGGTAAAACCCCTGCCTTCAGCCCAGGCATGAGCAGTACGCAACGACACGCAGGCCAACCGCCAAGGAATCACCCGATGTCGCCTAAACCTGCCTTTGCCCTTGCGGTGTTTGCGTTGGCGATCTGCCTGACCGCCGTCGGCGCACCGCTGGACGAACCGCTCAAACCGTTACCCGCCGTGCCGCAGCAGAATCCCTTGCGGGTTGAACTCGGTCGCCAGTTATTCAATGAGCCACGTTTGTCGGTCAGCAACAGCCTGTCGTGCGCCGATTGCCATCGACTGGCAAGCGGCGGCGCCGACAACAAACCGTTCTCCATCGGCTTCAACGGCCAACCAGTGGCCATCAATACCCCCAGCGTGTTCAACGCCTCGTTGAACTTCCGGCAGTTCTGGAATGGACGGGCCGACACCCTGGAAACCCAGGTCCACGATGTGGTGCAGAGCCCCAGCGAAATGGGCAGCAACTGGGAACACGTGGTGCAGACGCTGAGCACCGACGCGACCTATAAAGCCGCATTCGCCAAGGCTTACGCGGACGGCGTCAGCATGAACAATGTGCAAAATGCCCTGGCCAGCTACGAGCGCACGCTGCTCAGCAGCAACTCGCGCTTCGATCAGTACCTGCAAGGCAATACCGACATTCTCAGCCTCGATGAAAAGTACGGTTATCAACGCTTCAAGGACTACGGCTGCATTACCTGCCATCAAGGGGTGAACATCGGCGGCAACATGTTCCAGAAATTCGGGGTCATGGGGGATTACTTCAAGGCCCGGGGCAACCCCGTCGAAAGCGACCTGGGACGCTACCTGGTGACCAAGGATGAAGAGGACCGCAACGTGTTCAAGGTCCCGAGCCTGCGTAACGTCGCCGTGACCGCGCCGTACTTCCACGACGCCTCGGCGAAAACCCTCGAGGAGGCGGTGGACGTGATGTTCAAGTTTCAGCTTGGCCGTGTGCCCTCGGACGATGACCAGCACCTGATTATCCTGTTTCTCAAAACCCTGACTGGTGAATGGGAGGGCAAGCCATTATGAAAATGTCCCGACGTCGCAGCCTGGCGCTGCTCAGCCTGGTGGCCCTCGCCCTGGCCTCGATCCTGCTGTTCCTGTACCTCAAATCCAGCTCCGACCAGACCGCGACCTACACCGAATCCCGGGACTTGATTGCGCGGATGAAACAACTCAACGCGCAGTGGGAAACCGAGATTCTCAAGGCCCGGGTCGCGATCAGTCACAACTACGATCCGCTGGTCTCGCCCCTCACCGAAATGACCGAGCTGTGGCAGCGGTTCGACAGCATGGAATCGAACCACGGCCGCAACGACTCACCCGCCTGGAACACCAGTCATGACGCGTACCTCGCCGCTTTCCAGGAAAAGACCCGCCTGGTGGAACAGTTCAAGTCCCACAACGCGGTGCTGCGCAACTCACTGGCGTTCTTGCCCACCGCCGAGGACGACATCCAGCAACCCCTGACCGAAGTGGAAGGTGGCGACCAGCAACAACTGCAGAACATCGCCACCGACACCTACGACTTGCTGCTCAGCGCCCTGGAATTCGCCCAGGTCACCTCGGATGACAAGGCTGCCGACATC